>JAJRVS010000257.1 GCA_024277195.1 Verrucomicrobiota bacterium
CTGAGTGTAAGTTGGAGTGTATTGAGAGTTTGGTGGATACGGTGAGCAATTAGGATGAAGAGCTGAACCACGAAAAACACGGAAAACACGAAAATGAAGAGGTGAAGAGGTGAAGAGGTGAAGAGGTGAACCACGGATAAGATGAGGAAATGAAGAATGACGAGGGGAACGGATGACACGGATAAGATGGGGGAAATAAATAAAGTAAGGAAAAACACTTGGGAATGAGGATAAGATTGGGGATTTTGACCTATAGCCTACAGCCTAAAAACCTATAGCCTATCATCAGCCTATTTTAGTATGCAAAAAATGAATGTGGATTTGGATTTGGTACGGAAATTTAATGTTCCGGGGCCTCGTTATACTTCTTACCCTCCGGCGACTCATTTTTCCGAGGATTTTGAGCAGACGGATTGGGATGCTCATATTGCGGCTAATAATGAGGGAGCTGAACGCGATTTGTCGCTTTATTTTCACCTGCCTTTTTGTGAGAGTTTGTGCTGGTTTTGTGGTTGCACGACGGTGATCACGACGGTGCAGGACAAGAGTCGGGTTTATCTGGATTATCTCGAAAAGGAGATGGATCTGATGGGGGAGAAGATTCATGCGGACCGACAGGTGGCGCAGTTGCATCTGGGTGGCGGCACGCCGACCTTTTTGACCGCAGAGGAGATTTTGCGTTTGGGGAAGATGGTGCAATCGCGCTTTAAGATCCGCCCGGATCTGGAGGCGGGGGTTGAGGTGGATCCGCGTCGCTTGACCGAGGAGAAGGTGCAAGCTTTGGCTGAGGTGGGCTTCAACCGAGCGTCGATGGGAGTGCAGGACAATGATCCCCGGGTGCAGGAAGCGATTCACCGCATCCAACCCTTTGAAATGACGGCGCAGACGGTGCAGTGGGTGCGTGACTATGGTTTTGAGTCGGTGAACATCGATTTGATCTATGGTTTGCCACACCAAACGGTGAAGTCTTTTGAGAAGACTTTGGACGAGGTATTGAGCTTGCAGCCGGATCGTTTTGCGGTGTTCAGTTATGCGCATGTGCCATGGATCAAGCCGGCACAGAAGATTCTGACAGACGATATTCTGCCGTCGGCGGAAGTGAAACTGGAGCTGCTGAAGCTGACGATTGAAAAGCTCAATGCCAATGGTTACCGCTATATTGGGATGGATCATTTCTCACGTGAGGAGGATGAGCTGACGGTGGCTCAGCAGGAGAAAACTTTACAGCGTAATTTCCAGGGTTACAGCACCAAGGGCGGGGTGGATATTTATTCCTACGGGATGTCGTCGATCTCTCAGGCGGAAGATATTTACTGGCAAAATAAAAAGGAACTGCCGGACTATTATGCCGATCTTGATGCCGGGCGCTTGCCGTTGTCGAAGGCTTACATTCTGACTGCCGAGGATGGTATTCGTCGTCAGACCATCATGCGGTTGATGTGTGACTTGGAATTGGACTACGCGGCGATGTCAGAGTTGTTGGGGTTAGATTTCGAAAAACATTTTGCTGTCGAGTTGGCTTCGTTGGATGATTTGGAAGTGGACGGGGTGGTGGAACGTCAGGCGGGCAAATTGGTGGTGACGGACTTGGGGCGTTTATTTATCCGCATCATCGCGATGCGTTTTGACGAATACTTGATCGCGGGTAAAAAGGGGCGGTTTTCGCAGGCGATATGAAAAAGAAGGTGGTAGTCATAGGCGGTGGTATCACTGGATTGACCGCAGCGTTTCGCCTGAAACAGGCGGGGCACGAGGTGACGCTGTTTGAAGCGGGGGACGTAGCGGGCGGGGTGATCCGTTCGGTGGAGCGGGACGGCTGGTTGGCGGAGTGTGGGCCGAATACGATGTTGGAGACTTCTGCGGCGATCACTCGTCTGGTGGAGGATGAGGATCTGGGCATAGCCGATCGTCGGCGTGATGCTTCGCCACTGGGTGGCACGCGGTTTATTCTCAAAAAGGGCAAGCCGATGATGTTGCCTTCTTCTGCTGCGGGTTTTCTCAAAACCGAGCTGGTTTCTTTGTCTGCCAAGTTGGCTTTGGCGGCTGAGCCTTTCCGCTCGCGCCTGTCGCCGGACGCAGCGGAAGAGAGTCTGGCGGATTTTGTTCGTCGTCGTTTGGGACAGGAATTTTTGGATTACGCGATCAATCCTTTTGTCGCCGGGGTGTATGCAGGAGATCCGGAGAACTTGTCGGTTAAATTTGGCTTCCCGAAATTGTATGCTTTGGAGCAGAAGTATGGATCGATGATCAAGGGGCAGATCCTCGGTGCGCGTCAGCGACGCAAGGAGGGACGGGTGACTAAGGATCGTGCCAAGCAGTTGTCTTTTGATGGTGGTTTGCAGGTGTTGACGGATGCTTTGGCTAATAATTTGCAGGGGCGTTTGCGTTTAGGCAATGAGGTGACGAGTATTGGGGAAACTGAAGATGGCCGTTGGTCTATCCAGAGTAATAAAGGGGTGGTGGTGGATTTTTTTGATGATGTGATTCTGGCTCTACCGGCGCATCGTTTGGCGACCTTGATTTTCCCCTATTCCGGTGAGGGCAAAGGTGCCGAGCAGCCGTTGAAAGCCTTGGCTGAAATTGTCTATCCGCCGGTGTCGAGTGTGGTATTGGGTTTTCGCCGCGAGCAGGTGGAACATTCGCTGAATGGTTTTGGAACATTGAATCCTGAAGTAGAGAAGGTGAGTACTCTGGGCACGCTGTTCACGTCGTCCTTGTTTCCAGAGCGAGCTCCTGAAGATCATGTGCTACTGACCACTTATGTGGGAGGGGCTCGTTCACCTGAGTTGGCATTGAGGCCGGAGGGAGAACGGGTGGAACTGGTTTTGAAGGATTTAGCGGCGATTTATGGGATCAAGGGTGATCCGGTTTTTCAGCATAGTTTTTTGTATAAAAAAGCGATTCCCCAGTATGAGGTCGGTTATGGTAAGTTTTTGCAAACTATGGAGGACTTCGAGGCGGGTCATACAGGTATTTATTTAGCGGGGCATTGCCGCGATGGGATTTCCTTGGCGGATTCAATCGTATCGGGTGAGAAGGTGGCGAAGAAGGTTTTGCAACCAAGTTGATGTGACGCTGTGACTTGGCAGTGGCTTGCGCCTGCTGCGTTTTTCGATACTGTTGCCGTATGCGTGTTTTCCCTTTTATTGGTATTTTCACCGTCCTCTTTATTGGCACCGTTTACATTTCGGCTCAGGATGATGTCGCTTCGCTTCCTCCTGGTGCCCCTTTGCTGCCACTATCGGCTCTTCCTGCTTATGAGAAGGAGATTGACCATGCTGGATTGATTAGGTCTTGGGATGAAAAATCCCTTGAGCGGGGTAAGCGTATCTACGGGATGATTTGTCAAAACTGTCATGGCGATCTCAATCTGCCGGGTTCGATTGCCCAGGCTTTGCGTTTTGGGGAAGGGAAGTTTCAGCATGGCAAAGATCCTTATACGATGTATCAGACTTTGACCCGGGGATGGCGTTTGATGATTCCGCAAGTGCAACTGGTTCCTCGGCAGAAATACGATGTGATTCATTATATTCGTAGCGTTTATCTCAAGGAATCCAATCCGTCGCAGTGGACGAAGGTGACAGATGAATATTTGGCGGGTTTGCCAAAAGGAAGTTCCAAAGGGCCTGCGCCGGTGATTCAGGAACCGTGGAAGGATCAGGACTACGGAGATTTTCAGATCTACACTTATCAGATGATGGCGCCGGATACTTTACCGGCTCCAGTGATGACAAAAGAGCAACGTATCGCGTCCCGCAGCGGCCAGCCGGAACCTGATTTGTTATCACCCAATGCCAACACCGCTTTTAAGACGATTGCGATTCGTTTGGATGCGGGCCTCGGTGGAGTGGGTGCGGGCCGAGCCTGGGTAGGGTTTGAGCATGATACTTTGCGCTTGGCGGGAGCATGGACCGGGGAAGGGTTCATCGACTGGAATGGGATCTCTTATAATGGCAAGCACCGTATGCACCCAAAGACCGTGGGGGAATTGCAATTTGATTTGCCTGACGGTCCGGGTTGGGCAAATCCGGCGACGGGTGAATTTGATGATTTGCGTTTGGAAGGTCTCGATGGTCGGCGTTTTGGACCTCTGCCTAGATCGTGGGGACATTATCGAGGACTGTATTATTATGGTTCGCGAGTGGTGATTTCTTACACCGTGGGTGATGCGTCTATCTTGGAGAGTTATCGCTTGGAAAAAGATGAAGAGGAAGTGCCGGTATTTGTGCGGGTATTGAATATTGGTAAATCATCGACGGATTTGATTCTGCGGGCAGCAGAGAAAGGACGGGGAGTGGTTCTGTCTGCACAGGCCAAAGCAGAAATCGTGGAGGATGGGGCGTATCGGACTGTGCGTATTGCGGCGGCGGATACGCCTTTAAATTTAGAATTATTTTTGGCAAAAGAAGACAGCGAGGTGCTTAATAAAATAGCAAAAAAAGCAGCGGTCGCCGAGAACCTTAAACCGTTGACTCAAGGAGGCCCTTCTCATTGGCCGGAGGAATTGTCCGCCTTGGTGGTGCATAGCAGTGAAGAGGGGGCTTTTGCTTTTGATCGATTGACGCGACCTGTAATCAATCCATGGAAAAGCCGCATGCGCACCAGTGGTTTGGATTTTCTGCCTGGCGGCAATGAAGCGGTGTTGTGCTGTTGGGATGGTGATGTTTGGAAGGTTTCAGGATTGAAAGGAAAAAGCGATGTGGTGACCTGGAAAAGGATTGCTTCGGGATTGTTCCAGCCCTTGGGGCTGAAAATTATCAATGAAGAAATTTTTGTCACTTGCCGTGATCAGATTGTCCGGTTGAATGATCTCAATGGAGATGGAGAGACGGATTTTTACGAAAGTTTTAACAGCGACCATCAGGTGACCGAACACTTTCACGAATTTGCAATGGGCTTGCAGTCGGATGACGAGGGCAATTTATATTACGCTAAAAGTGCCCGCCATGCCAAAGCTCCACTGGTACCGCAACATGGGACTTTGATCAAAGTGAGCGCAGATGGGCGCAAAAGCGAAATTATCGCCAATGGCTTTCGTGCGGCCAATGGCGTTTGTCGCAACCCTGACGGCACTTTTATTGTCACGGATCAGGAGGGGCACTGGAACCCGATGAACCGGATCAACTGGGTCAAGCGGGGCGGGTTTTATGGTAATATGTATAGTTACGGAGCATCGAAGGATTCTTCTGATTCGGCAATGGAGCAACCGCTTTGCTGGGTGGACAAACCTTTTGATCGCTCGCCATCGGAACTGCTTTGGGTCAAGAGTAAGTCGTGGGGAGTCTTTGATGGTAAACTTTTAAATTTATCCTACGGACATGGTCGTTTTGAAATCGTGCCGCATGAGTTTTTGAAAAACGGTCAGCCCCAAGGAGGATTGTGTCGTTTGCCGATTCCAGATTTACCGACAGGAATTATGCGCGGACGTTTTCATCCGGACGATGGGCAACTTTATGTTTGTGGCATGGCTTCCTGGGGAACCCAGCAACTGGATCAGAGCGGTGGGTTTTATCGTATTCGTTATACTGGCAAACCGGCTTATTTGCCGTTGGAGTTAAAAGCAAAGAAGGGGGCGATGGTGATTGGCTTCAGTGATGCGCTGGATCCGTCCACGGCGAAAGCAAAAAACTTCGTGGTTAAGGTCTGGGATCTGAAGCGGTCGGCGAAATATGGATCGGATCACTATAATGAACGTGCGATCAAGGTAGACGCAGTCGAGTTGGCTAAGGATAGGAAAACGATCACCTTGGATATTCCTGATTTGCCTGAGACTTGGGGAATGGAAATCAAATGTCAGCTCAAAGGGGCGGATGGTCAGCAGGTCGAACGGGTGATTCAGAATACGATTCATGAGTTGGCGGGGTCATGATATTGCGGATATAAGCGCGAATGCCGGCAGTGATCCAAGTGAAGTGAAATTAATAAATAATATTCTTTTAATTGTATATAGTATTGACGTAGGATCGCCACGTTTTCTATTTTGACGGAGAATTAATTATTATGAAAAATCTCATTTTATCACTTTTTCTAGCGAGCTTTGTTTTGCCGTCATTTGCTCAGGATGCCGGGAAGCCTTCTAAGGAAGCTCTCTCGAAAGCTTACAAGGGCAAAGCCTATTCACCATATGCAGGACGTAAATTTCCGAGTCGTCCGTTGTGGGGCGACTCTCACTTGCATACATCCATATCTTTTGATGCAGGGGCTTTTGGCAACCGGCTTGGTCTGGACGCAGCTTATCAATTTGCACGAGGCGATGAGGTGATTGCCTCAACGGGTATTCCGGCAAAACTGTCTCGCCCTTTGGATTGGTTAGTGGTGGCGGATCACTCGGATAATATGGGAATGTTTACCGATTTACTTAATGGCGAAGCCAATATTCTGGCAGACCCAAAAGGCAAAGACTGGTATGAGCGACTTCAAGCAGGTGACGGAGTCAATGTTGCGCTTGAGCTGATAGGCGACTTTTCTCAGGGGAAACTTCCCAAGGCTTTGACTTATGGCCCTGATACCGCGCCCTACAAAACGGTTTGGAAAGAGATCGTCGACGCAGCGGAAAAATACAATGACCCCGGTACATTCACTGCTTTCATTGGCTACGAGTGGACTTCACTTATCAAAGGCAATAACATGCATCGGGTAGTCATGTATCGTGACGATGCTAGTAAAGCTTCGCAGATGGTGCCCTATTCGACCACCCCTCCACTGGGCAGCCCGAATCCCCGGGATCTGTGGAAGTGGCTGACGGATTATGAAGAAAGAACGGGCGGAGATGTGCTGGCCATCGCGCATAATGGCAATCTTTCCAACGGGATCATGTTCCCACTGGAGGCACAGTTCGACGGCAATAAATTAGATGAAGAATACGTGACGCAACGAGCCAAATGGGAGCCTGCTTACGAGGTGACTCAGATCAAGGGAGACGGGGAGGCTCATCCTTTTCTTTCGCCCGATGATGAGTTTGCTGACTACGAGCATTGGGATGTGGGTAATTTGGACCTTTCTGTTGCAAAGACTGACAAGATGCTGGCGGGTGAATATGCTCGCGAAGCGTTGAAGCGAGGCTTTCAATTGGAAGCCAAGCTGGGCATCAATCCCTATAAGTTTGGGATGATTGGATCAACTGACAGTCACACTTCACTGGCTACGGCGCAGGAGGACAACTTTTTTGGTAAACACACCGGTTATGAACCGAGTGCCAAGCGCATGGAGCATGTCATGATGGAGAATAAAAACGGCAGGATCGACGGCTGGCAACTGGTTGCTTCCGGTTTGGCTGCGGTGTGGGCAAGGGAGAATACTCGTGAATCGATCTTTGATGCAATCGACCGTAAGGAAATTTACGCTAGCACTGGTAGCCGGATGGCGGTAAGGCTTTTTGGTGGGTGGAAATTTACTGATGAAGACATGAACAGCCGCAACCCGGCTTTTGCTGGATACAGCAAAGGGGTTCCGATGGGCGGTGATTTGTCAGGCAAAGACATGGGTGAGGCCAAGGCGCCGTCTTTCATGGTTTATGCTCTTAAGGATGTGATTGGCGGTAATTTAGATCGAATCCAAATGGTCAAAGGCTGGATGGATAAAGAGGGCAAAACGCAGGAGCAAGTTTACGACGTGGTTTGGTCTGGTGATCGCAAGCCAGATGCTAAAGGCAAGCTGCCGGCAGTCGGTAATACCGTCGATGTCAAAAATGCAACTTGGACCAATACCATTGGATCCTCCGAGTTGGCGACGGTGTGGAGTGATCCGGATTTTGATCCGGCGCAGAAAGCTTTTTATTACGCCCGCGTGATAGAAATTCCAACGCCGCGTTGGACAACTTATGATGCTTTCCGTTTTGGAGTTGAGATTCCCGAGGACGCACCGACTTCGACTCAGGAACGTGCTTATACCTCGCCGATTTGGTATGCTCCAGCCAAATGAGGAGTGTATTCTTCCGGAGACACTTATCATAAAATTTCCTAATTATGAAATTATATCGATCTATCAATTACCTGACAGCTTTATCTGTCGTAGCAGCATTTGCTTTCGTTCCTGTCAGTCAAGCTGAAGAAGGCGGCGCTGGTCATTATATTCCAGGCGGGGTGTCCACCATGATTGACCTGCCACCGACCAAAGGGGGCTGGATACTGGAGACTATGTATTTGAATTACGATGCGGAGGCTTCAGGAAGTCGGACTTTGCCTGTAGCAGGTTTATTGACGGGAGGGCTTAATGTGACCAGTAATTCGATAACACTGGGAACGCTTTATACTTTCGATCAAAAAATTCTCGGTGGTTATTATTCGCTGGGAGCTTTTTTACCTTATGTGGATGTGAATGCCAGTGCGCAGGTTACTTTGCGCAATAGAACTCGTTCTCGTAATGACCAAGTGAATGGAGTGGGAGATCTGTCGATCATACCTGCAATGATGGCATGGAAAATCAATGATTGGCTGATTGACGCTTCGTTGCCGATCTATGCGCCGACGGGGGATTATAAGGTGGGGAGACTGGCTAATACCGGCTTGAATCACTGGACTTTTGACCCGACTTTTGGAGGGGCTTATAATAATGAAAAAACGGGTTTCAATGCGGCGGTGCATACGGGTTTGGCTGTCAGTACGCGCAACGAAGATACCGATTACCGCAATGGCACGGTGTTTCATTTAGATACCAGTGTGCAGCAGCTATTACCTTTGGGTAAAGGGTTTTTAGGTCTTGGCGCAGAAGCGTTTTATTATCAACAGATGACAGGGGATAGTGGCGGAGGAGCTGTCTTGGGCGATAACAAAGCTCGCACGGTCGGTCTTGGACCGGTGTTGAGTTACCTTCTGCCTGTAGGTGATAATACTTTGGTAGCGGAGCTTCGCTGGCTCAATGAATTAGAGACTCAGCGTAGAGTGAAAGGTAATTACATTTGGTTCAAACTGGTTTATCAATTTTGATTCGTTCGTGAGGTACCAAGAGGGCTATTATCTCCATTGAGGATTGAGGCATTTTCAAGCGGCAATGTGGCCTTGGTAAGTGATCCTGATAGTCTAATATGGCTCGACTTTGGTATGATAATTCTGCAAAATAGGCGTAATATAATCATCTAAATCTTTATGAAAATATCCACAAAATTTAAATCTCTATGGTGCTTAGTGCTGGCCAGTATGGTGTCGGCGCCCTTGTTGCTCACTGCCGCGGACAAGAAGGATAAGCCCGTGGAGGCACCGCCGGTTGACCCGATGGCGGTCAAAATCATCAAACGCGCAGCAGATCATCTGTCTGCGGCTAAACAGTTTTCTGTATCGGCAGAGATCTGGCAGGATCTTGAGGATGAAAACGGCACCATGTTGCAGTTCAGCAAATTGGCCGATGTCAAAGTCCGGCGCCCGGATGGTATCCGCATCGACGTCAAAACGGATAGGCCCAAACGCAGTTTTTATTACGATGGCAAGAGTGTCAGTGTAGTCGACCATCAGAAGGGGTATTACGGCAATGTCGCGGCTCCTGCGACGATTGAAGAAACCTTGAATAAATTGGATGAAAAATTTGGCATCACTATGCCGCTTGAGGACTTATTGATCGACCGCCCTTTTGGCGGGGCGGCCGCAAAGGCGAAATCGGGGCAATACCTCGGTAAGGAGCCTGTGTTGGGTATGCTTTGTCATCACCTGGCCTTTCAGGGTGAAACGGTGAATTGGCAAGCATGGGTCAAGGAAGGGCCGGTGCCAACCATCAGGAAAGTGGTGATCACTTTCAAGCAAGAAGAAGGCCGTCCGCAATTTATTGCGCTGTTTTCAGATTGGGATACAGGGCCGAATTTGCCTGCTTATGTGTTCACTTTTGATCCTCCTGCCGGAGTTGTTAAAATCGAAGTGTTGCCTAATGAGAAAGAAACTGAAAAAGAAGCGGCGGCGGCAAAATAAGTAAGGAACAAAAACTTAAACAGAGATAGATCATGAATAAAAAAACAACTAATTTGTTTTCCCTGGGCACGGTAGCTGTGCTAGGTCTTTCGCTCATCACAGCTGAGGCTCGTCCGCACGGGCGCAGTGTCAGTCGTAGTCGAAGCGTGAGCCGTAGTGGGGGGCACCGCAGTGTCAGTCGCAGCACAAGTGTGAATCGGCATACAGGTGTGAATCGTAATACCCATGTCAATCGATCTCGCCATGTGGATGTGGATGTTAACCGTCACGGGCATGGGCATGGTTACGGGCATGGGCGCGTGGCTGCTGGTGTAGCGGTAGGCGTGGCGGCTGGGGTTGTTGTTGGTGCTGCAATCACTGCACCTCCAAGAGGCTATTCAACGGTGTATGTGAGTGGGGCACCGTATGCGTATTATGGTGGAACTTATTACCAACCAGTGGATGAAGGTTATGTCGTGGCTGAACCGCCGATCGGTGCGATTGTTCCTGTTTTGCCACCTGGCGCTACAGCAACCACGGTGAATGGAGCCGTTTATTACATTTTTAACGGCTTGTATTATCAGCCAGTTCTGGTGAATGGGGTAACTTCCTACAAAACGGTGAGGTTCTAAAGTGCTCTCAAATGGATTGTGGTTGAATAATAGGGGCTAATGTTTATGGCGGAGTGCGAATTTCCTGGAAGTCTGGTATCGGTTGAATGGTTGCATCAACACCTTGGGGATGAGGGCGTCCTTGTTCTGGATGCCTCTTGGCATCTGCCGGGGAAAGATCGCTGCGGACGTGAAGAGTGGCAGGGATGCCATATTCCCGGGGCGCATTTTTTGACTACGATAGTGAGATCAAAGATCAGCAAACGCATCTGCCACGCATGTTGCCGGGTGAGGATCTGTTTGCCGAATCAGTGCGTAAGTTGGGAGTGAACCAAGACAGCTTGGTAGTGGTTTACGATAGCAACGCCATGTTTTCGAGTTGCCGGGCGTGGTGGATGTTTCGTGCCATGGGGCATCAGCGGGTCGCGGTTCTTGATGGGGGCTTGTTGGCTTGGCAGGCGGCGGGTTATGAACTTAGTGAGGAGCCTGACGATCTGCCTGCACCAGGAAATTTTGTTGCGATGAAAAATGAGTGTTTTGTGAATGCGGATGATGTTCATAAACGTCTGCATGATTCCGCCACTACGATACTGGACGCGCGATCAAAGGATCGTTTTGATGCGGCTTGCATGCCGGGGGCAAAAAACCTCCCCTATGTGGAATTGCTTGAAGAGGGGAAAATGAAACCGCTTGATGAGCTGCAGGACATTTTTTCAACTCTTGTCGACCCAGGGCAAAACCTGCTTTGCTCTTGTGGTTCTGGAGTCACGGCTTGCATTATCGCATTGGCGGCGGACCTCTGCGGGCGTGAAGAGGTCGTGGTTTATGATGCTTCGTGGACGGAATGGGGTGCAGAGGGCAGTGGGTTCCCGATTGTAGGTAGTGCTGATTGAGTTGTTGTGACTAGGGTTTACTTGATAATCGTGAGACAGATTTCCATATCTGTCTTTTCTGGAATTATACTAAGGGTCGGATGAACAGATATGGAAATCTGTTCCTACTATCTTTTCTCCTTAGACGAGGGATTTTATTTTGTAACTCTCAAATAATCGACCTGATAGTCGGTGGGTAATGGGGTTACTTTGTTATTTTTTGCCCAAGTTTTCCATTTTGCGTTGAGCTTTTTAACGATTGTGGGGTGTTGATCAGCGACGTTCTCGAGTTCGGTGCGGGTTTTGGAAAAATCATAAAGTTCCCAGGGCTGGTCTCTTAACGATACCAGCTTCCAATCACCCTCACGAATGGCTCGATTGCCCTCGTGTTCGAAGTAGAGGGTGCGTTGGATTGTTTTGGTATTCTGTAATTGGGTAATTAGGTTTTTGCCGGGCAAATCAAGCTCGCCAGAGTAGGCGATCCCTGAGACGGCGACGGCTGTGGTCATCAGGTCGATGATGTGGGCGGGTCGGTGATCGATCCGCCCAGCCTGTTGCGCGAGGCCTGCAGGCCAGTGAACGATGCAAGGGGAGTTGATGCCGCCTTCGTGGCTGAAGTGTTTGTAGAGTCTCCATGGGGTGTTGGCGGCATTGGCCCAGGCGGAGCCGATGCTGTGAAAAGTGCCGGCTTTGCCCATTTCATCCAAGTTGTTTTTTTCGTGCAGGATGTTCTGGTTGCTCGACTTGATATCAAAACCGTTTGGATCCCACTCGGCGCAGGCGCCGTTGTCGGAGAGGAAAACGATCAGGGTATTGTCGAATTCATCACCTTCCTTGAGTTGTGTAATGACCCGTCCGATCTGCTGATCCATGCGATCCACCATAGCTGCGTAGATCGCCATACGGCGGGCAAGATCGAGACGGCGGTTTTTGGGTAGAGTGTTCCAGGCAGGGTTGCTGCCAGTTTTGCTTTCGCCATAGTTCCAAAAGGGGGAGCGTGGCGTGAGTTGGGTCGCTTCGCTAACGATGCCGAGTTCTTTCATCCGGGCGAGGCGTTTTTTTCTCAATAGATCCCAGCCGTCGTGGAAGCGGTCTTTGTATTTTGCGATGTCTTCAGGTCTGGCGTGTAAGGGGAAATGCGGGGCGTTGTAAGCAAGGTAGAGGAACCAGGGTTTGTCAGGGGTAGATTCGGTTTGTTTGAGAAAGCTGAGAGCATGATCGGTGACGGCGTCAGTGGCGTAAAATTCTCCTTCGGGGTAAGTGATTTTTTTCCGTCCTTTGGGAAGCCGAATGAGATGTTCGGGATCAAAGTAGCGTTTGGCACTGGTCAAGGTTCCGTAGAATTCTTCGAAGCCGTGTTGGGTGGGGTCCGCTGTTCCCAGATGCCATTTGCCGGAGATGAAAGAGCGGTAACCGGCGGGTTTGAGCACTTGGGCGATGGTTTGGGCTTGAGCGGAAACCTGGCCGCGGTAGCCGGGTTGATGGATATCCTGGGTCATGTGACCAAGTCCCACTCGATGCGGGTATTGACCCGTCAGAATACTGGCACGTGAAGGGCAGCAGCGTCCCATAGTGTAAAATTGCGTCAGGCGCACGCCGCCCTTGGCCAAGGCATCCAAATTTGGGGTGTCGATCTCTCCGCCGTAAGATCCGAGATCGCTGTAACCGAGGTCATCGGCGACGATGATGAGGATGTTGGGGGTTTTTGCATCGACTTTGCAAATTGATAAAATCAGCAGGAGCAGGGTGGTGCAATTTTTTATAAACCAGGTGGGTGCTTGAGAGGTGGAGAATGTCATGATTCGAGAGAAAGGTAAGAGGGGAAACTAAAAAGCCAAAGGGGTTTAACCTTTGGCTTTTTAGTTGCTGAGCTATTCTGCAGAGCAGCTATTGATCTATTCGTTTGACCACGCGACGGCGGTTTGCTTGGATGATCCTAGTCCGTCGATTCCAAG
>JAJRVS010000258.1 GCA_024277195.1 Verrucomicrobiota bacterium
GAGATAGAGAATTTCCTTGGCGGAGATCTCGAGCAGTGGCCGCACCCGGTCGAGCACTGCGGGATCGCCGCCGACATAATAAACCAGCGCGCCTTTTTCCGCTGCCATTTTGCTGCCGGTGAAGGGGGCGTCCAAAAATGCGCCATGGGCTTCGGCGACAATGTTGGCTGCGGTTTTGGTTGCTGCGGGATCGACGGTGGCGTGGTTGATGATGACGTGGCGCGAAGTGATGTGCGCTTTCATTTTTTCCACCACTTCGACCAGGTCCTGGCCATTGCGGATGAAGATCTGGATCACGTCGGCGACGTCGGCCACCTCTGCGGGTGAACCGAGGAAGTTGGGTTCGGTTTTGGGTGAGCGGTTCCACAGATAAGTGTGGCAGTCGGCTTCGCGCAAATTTTTGGCAACACGTTTGCCGATGATGCCAAGTCCGATGACGCCGACTTTATTTTGGTTTTCTGAGAACATGGTGGGTGCTTGCTGGTTTGAACTTGAATACCAAGTTACATATTTTCCGGGTAGATGACAATGTTGGAAGCTTTGCGCAGTTTGAGCAGGAAGATTTGCAGGACTTCTTTGCTGCGCTGATTTTTGAGCCAGGCGATGATCTCAGGTTTAAGTTCTTCAAAACTTAAATCCCGTGCTGCTTTTTTGTCGGTGACTTCTACGATGTGCCATCCGAGCTTGGTGTGGAAGGGCTCGCTGATTTGATTTTGTGGCAGGGGGAAAACCTGTTTGATAAAGTCGGCGGGCATTCGCTCGCGACTGAACCAACCGAGATCGCCGCCGTGTTTTTTGCTGCGTTCGTCTTCAGAGTATTGCCGGGCAAGGTTGCCGAAATCCAATTCCTCCCTAGTAAGTTTGCGATGCAGGTCATCGATCAAGGTTTTTTGTTGCTCGCCGTTTTCTTCGATGGTGCTGATGAAAATGTGGCGGGCGCGGATCACTTCGGGAATGTTGAAACCGCGGGCATTTTCAAGTTTGCGATTTTTTTCGAACCAGTCGCGAGCTTGTTGTTCGGTGATTTGGGTGGCCGGGCTGATTCTTTTTTCCAACCACAGTTGTTGCGTCACGTGTTGTTGTATGAGCTCGCTGAGCTGTTGTTCGTCCAGTTGCTGGGCGGCCATGCGCTGCTGCATGTATTCTGGGTTGGCAAACTGGCTTTTGAATTCAGTCAGGCGCCTTTTTACTGCTTCGGGATCAGCCTGGAACTTTTCGGCTTTGGCGTATTGCCGCACCAGTTCGTCGTTGATCAGTTGTTGCATCACTGCCCGGCGAGTGATGCGCAGGTTGGACTCGCTCATGGTGTCAGCGTTCTCGCCCCGGCGGTAAAGGTAAACCCGGGTGCTGAGATCGAGTTGCTGACGAGTGAGCGGGTGAGTATTGACGTTTGCCACCCAGCGATCTTCTTTGATCGCTTGTCGTGATCGTAATTCGGTGTTTTTGCGGTAGGCGACTTTACGTGAGATGGGGCCTTTGAGCCAGATCAGGTCGCAGAAAAGGTAAACCACGGCGACCGCGTAGATCACGTATCGCTTGGGGAATTTACGGGAGCGTTTCACTTTTTTAGGAAGGATCCAGGAGGCGGAATTCAGGATCCAGGAGTCTGATGATAAATTCTGAATCCTAACTTCTGTATTCTTACTCCTGAATTCTGTCTCCCAAACTGGAGGTATCGCGCAAACCGAGGTTGGAGTATATCTCGCGAGTGGCCTTGGATTTGTTCAGGGTGTACATGTGGATGCCGCTGACTTCGTTCTCGAGTAGGTCGAGGCACTGCTCGGTGGCGTAGCTGATGCCGATGCGTTCAGCGGCCTCGCTGTCGTCGCCGGCGCGATTGATGGCGCGCAGTAGGCGTGCGGGGAAGTTGGTGCCGGCGGCAAAGTCGGCCATGCGCCTCATGCCTTTGGCGGAGGTGATTGGCATGATGCCGGCGATGATGGGGATGGTGATGCCGGCGAGTTCGCAGCGATCACGAAAATCGAGCAGGGCGCGGGTTTCAAAAAACAACTGGGTGATGATGTAGTCGGCGCCTTCGTCGACTTTCATTTTGAGGTAGTCCATTTCCTGCAGGCGGTTAGGAGTGGTTGGGTGGCCTTCGGGAAAACCGGCGACTCCGATTCCGAAACCGCGGGTATCGGAGTGTTGGCCACTTTGATTAAAACGTTTGATATGGGCGACCAGATCCTTGCCGTGTTGGAAGGCATCTTTGGAACGATCATAGTTTTCGAGATTTCGCGGAGGGTCTCCGCCGAGGGCAAGAATGTTACTGACTCCGGCTTCGGCATAACGGGTGAGGATGGAATCGATTTCTTCTTCGCTGTGACAGACACAAGTGAGATGCGGCACCGGGTCGAGCGAAGTGGTGTTTTTGATGCGCACCACCAAGTCGTGAGTGGGCTCGCGGGTGGAGCCGCCGGCGCCATAGGTGATACTGACAAAAGAAGGTTTGAGGGGTTCGAGGTCGCGGATGGTTCGATAGAGGTTTTCCCAGCCGGTGTTGCTTTTCGGTGGAAAAAATTCGAATGAAATCGTCGTACGGCGATTGGAAAAAATGTCGGTGATATGCATAACTTGTGCTTGGAGAGCTTCAAGTTCTGCCACAAAGCCCGACTAAATTCAATTTATTTGCTAAGCGGCGTCATTGTTGCCCGTATTACTTGCGGGGCTGGGAGGGATGATTTGACAGAATTTGTGCAGCGGGTAAATTTATCTCAAGACTGGAGTCCTTGCAAAAATGAAGTTCCAGAAGCAAAATACCCCCTTTTTTCCTGCTCAGGATACCCTGAACAAGGCAGCCGTGGCGCCTGCTTGTCCGCTTTTGAATATAGCTGCGATGGATGACCATGGTTTGGTGATGGAGATGTTGTGTGGTTTCGAGGTGGGTTCGACGATTGTGCTGGGCTTTCATCTTCACTGCGACGGCAGTCAGGAAAAGCTTCCGCAGGGTGTCGAATTATCTTCGCCCGGGTCGGTGGGGCAGCGCAGTAGCGTTTTTATCAGTTTGGAAGTCATCGTGGTGGAATCCAAAATGGGGCACGGGAGCGCAGGGCAGCCGGTTTACCTGGTCACGGGTTTGTTCAGTGGGATCAGCCACAAGGACAGGAAAAGGTTGTTGTCCTATACGGGTAGCAATAATCGTCAATTAGCGGGAAATGGCCCGATTAAGTTCGCTGCTGGCTCCACTTTGTTGGCTTGCACAGAAAAGTTTCTCAGCGAGGTGACCCAGCGGATTTACCTGAATTGAACTTAAATCCTTGTCGGGTGGGGGTTTGAGCGCAAAAAGAGCAAGAATTGCGCAGCTCTTTTTTCATCTACACCCCACTTTGTACCCTTTGGGCTGATGTGTACCCCTGAAAAGAGGGTCATTGTAGTATCACCATGACAGAGAGCAACATTATGAAAACCCCAGAATTGGCGAAGCCTGAGAAGTTTCCCGGTTTGACCATGGCGGGTCCTGCCGTTTATCAGATTCGAGTGCGAGGAAATCTCGACAACAGTTGGTCTGAAAAATTGGGAGGGATGCAGCTCGAAACTACAGTGGAGACGGCGATGACGGTCCTCACCGGATCTCTGGCGGATCAAGCCGCCTTGTCTGGAGTTTTAAACACACTTTATGATTTGCAATTGCCGGTGATTTCGGTGGTGCATCTGCCCAATACTCAATAATAAATTTTTTACTATTCGATAAATTTTAACCTCTGACTGAAATGACTGCTGCCGCACTAGAAACCCCTACTCAAAACCAGAATACGCTCGAGCCCATGCTGGCCAGGTTGGAAGCGACTATCTCGACTTACCCCGAGGATTTGCGTCTGATCTATGAGCAAAGTGCGGCTGATCTGTCTTGGGCGAAGGGTCAATTCGGTGAGGAAGCATCAGATTTCGAGGGCATGAGTAAGAGGTATCTGGCGATGAGCCACTGTTTGATGTTTGCTTCGGCTTTTGCGGTCAGTGCCTCCAGTTTACCGGGGCGAGAGTTGATCGAAGTGCCGGTGACCTCTACGGAAATTTTAGAAGTTGTGACAAATGCAGGTTTACCTGCGCGAGAATTTTTAAGCCAATACGGTAAGTATGGCAATCAATTCACCTGGAAACTGCTTAACCTGACCGGGAGAATCAGTGAAAGCAGTGACCAGATAGCCCCCGACCTTGTGAAGGGGGTGTGATATTGCCGACGCCTTGGGATATTTTAATAATATAAAATACCCGAAGGGAGAATTTCAAGGCGTCGGCTCCTTTTTGAAAAACGTAATTAACTTAACAATAACATTTTATGTAAAACAATTCACCTGGGATCGCCCTGATCTGTTTGGGAGAATCAGTGAAGGCAAATCCAGCCAGCCCTTGACCTAGTGGATAGGGTGTGATACCGCCGATGTCTTGGAGCATTTTCTTTATGAAAAAGCTTCCTAACAGATGCGCTTCAAGACATCGGTTTTTTTTAACAAGATAATAAAAATTTAGCAGGGTTTACAAGAAAAATTTCGTTATAAAAAAACAAGGACGATAAAAATTCACCTGGAAACTGCTTGAGCTGCTCGGGAGAATCAGTGAAAGCAAGACCAGACAGCCCCTGACCTAGTGAAAGGGGTGTGATACCGCCGGCGTCTCGGATTTATCCGGGGCGTCGGTTTTTTTGTGGTTGGTCTTTTTGGTGGAGTGAAATTATGTCATCTATCCGCGGATGAGAATATTCTTAAGTCGCCGGTGTTGTTTGTTTACGGGTGGGCTGTTATTGGTAGCAGGGTCGATTACAGTGGTGATCCAGCAGTAAATCTAATTTGAAAGATGTTATCAGCAATGAGTGTGGACTTAACAAAGGCCTTGGAATCCTTGCCTCATGGTGAGGCATTCCGTTTTGTGGATGAGTTGATTGAATGGCAGCCGGGTGAGTCGGCGCGGGCGTTGTATTTGATCAAAGGCACGGAGAGTTTTCTTGCGGCCCATTTTCCGGGAAACCCGATGATGCCAGGGGTGATTTTGGTGGAAGCTATTGCTCAACTGGCGGGAGTAGCGGCTCAGCAGGGGGATTCCACGGCGGCTATTGATTTGCGTCTGGCGGCGGTGAGGCAGGCAAAGATTTTTTCCGCGGCACGACCAGGTGATCAGTTGATGATCAGGGTTGAGATCACTGCCAGGATGGGGGGGCTGATTCAGGCTGAGGGGCAGGTGTGCCTGCTCGATTCGGAAGGGAGTGAGGGAGCGGTGGTGGCCAAAGCCCAGATCACCTTGAGTGGAGCGGGTTGATGACTACTCCAATGCATCTTGTAGTCGACGGATGAGGTTTTTGATTCGTCGGGCGCGGCGGATATTGTGAAACACAAGAATCGGCATGGGGGATTCTGCGGCAGCAAATTGGATGGTGGCCAAACCGAGCAGACCTTGTAGTCCTCGCTGGCGGATATAAATCGCGCCGATGTCTTCGATACAGATTTCCCGGGAGCTTTCCAGAATAAGCCCATGGATCACTTCCACTTGCCTAGGCGTGATATAATATTGATGCCGTGAGCGGCGGAACTGGAGTTGTATAAATACAATCAAAGCTATCGAGAGGCCGGCAAAAATAACCCAGTCAAATTGATGGCGCAACCAGATCCCGGCAAACAGGCTGAGAGCTATGAGGAACAAGCTGTAAGGGTAGCTTAGTAAAGAAGGTCGGCCCGAATAAAGGATGGCAGTGGAATCTGCTGGTGGGCCGCCTCGTGGAATGTCGGGCTCACTCGGGTTCTGTCCATCCTCGTCTTCGTCTGATAAGAAGTTCTCGTCATAACCTTGTTGCGTGTCAGGTTCAAAACGGTGCTCGTTGTCATCGTCGCCGGAGTAGGTATCTTCAGAGTACTCGCTGAGAGGAGTTTTGCTGTCATCGGAAGGCTCATCTACGCTTCGGTCGTCCTCATCGTATTCAAATTGGAACGCTTCAGGATCAATGTCATCACCTTCTATGGAGTCGGAACCGGGGTCTTCGTTACAGTCAGGGTTGTCATCGAGCTTGCTTGTATCCTGTTCGTCGTCGTCGTCGAGATCTAGGCTGTGCTCTTCGGATTCAAATTCGTCAGAATCTGCGAGGGTTTCCCCGCCGTTGGAAGCATTTGTCGAACTTGGTGAATCAACTTCATCAGCTAGAGAGTTTGTTAGCAGGTGGGAGTCTTCCCAATCGAGGGTTTGGCGAATTTTTTCACAGGTCGATGCTCCGATGCGCAGGCAGAAATCCTCGTAGTCGAGACGTCCGCCTTCGATTTCGTTGAGCAGGTCATCGAGAGAAAAGGGGCCGCATTTTTGCCCATGTTTGAAGACATGGTAATGCTCATTCATTTTCCTTCTGTGGCGCGTCGGGCAATGCTTGTTCGTCAGTTTCCATCAGCAAGGGGATGTTGAGCGCAGCGAGTTCGCCGTCGGTGCATTTTTCGGCATCGAAGAGAACATCCAGCATGGGTGCCAGTCGATCCATCTCACTGATGGTGGAATGAACCATGCCGGCGATGATGTTGTCGTCGCCTACACCTTCGGGAAAGAGGTTGCTGGCGCGAAAAACGATGCGGCCTTCATCCCAGAACATTTCGAAGTTGCCGATGGTCAGGGTTTGGTTGGTGCGCAGGATGAGTTCGGCTAGGCGTTCGCGCAGAACGGCGGAGTAGGTGGGTCTTTCAGATTCGGATACCACACTGATGCCGCCGATTTCATCAAAGACCTGCACATGGATATTGATCTTCAGGTGCTGGCCTTCAAACCCGGCAAGGATAACTTCGCGATCCTCGACTTCGGTGAAAGCCCAGCCTTGATCAGCGAACGTTTTTTTAACGGTTTCAAATAGGGTCGATGCCATAGGGTAGCTTGGCTGTTTGTGGAGGAAGGTCAACGTTGCTCTTCGGCTTTTGTTGAGAAGATGCCCCAGATCATTTTGAGTCCAAATACTATCAGTAGAGAGGGAAACCAAATGGAGTAAATTGCGGCTTTGGTGGGTTTGATCAAGACCGCGCGCGATGGGTTTTTCGGATCGATGTAACAAGTCACTTGTTTGCCAACCGGATAGCGCTGTTGCCACTTGCGGATCTTTTTTTTGTCACGACTGGCAACTGGGAGAATTTTGACTCTGGAGGACAGGTATTTTTCTCCCTCGAAATGGTAGCGGTAGTGAACTTCGAGCAGGTATTTCACATCATTGTGCTGAGTGCGGGCGCTGTTGTCGATCATGGACACGATGACGGTGGCGTCTTGTTCGACCCATTGATCTGTTTTGCGCGCTTTTTGGAACGATAGCCACAGGTAGGTGCCGCCTGCGAGCCCCATCAGGCAGAGGGAAAGGCCAAGCGCAGCAATCCAGAGACGCGAAGCCAGAGGGTTGTTAGATGATTTGCATGGTGGACGAGCGTCCTTTGGTGATACACTGCTCATGGAAATGTGCTGACCATAATGAAATTGGGGCGCGGCGTCAATTTTGCCATGAAAACAAAAAAAGGAAACTTGAAGGATTTGCTCAAAGGTTTGTTTTTTGTGGTCTTGATCGGCGGGGTTTTGACGGGGATTTTGTCTGTCATGCTGGGCCGATCACCGATGAGCAGGGCAGAGAGGCAGGTTTATAAAACGGTTAATGGGGCGGAATTGGCGCTATGGATTTATAAACCCAAGGGCTGGAAGCCCAGTGATGCTCGTCCTTGTGTGTTGTGGTTTTTTGGAGGGGGATGGAAAGTGGGCAGTCCGCAACAGTTCGTCGCGCAGTCAAAATATTTCGCCAAACGAGGGCTGGTATCGATAGTGGCCGATTATCGAGTGGAGAGTCGCCATGGCAGCAGTCCTTTTGACAGTGTCGAGGATGCGCGTTCGGCGATGCGGTGGTTGAAAGTCCATGCGACGGAGCTGGGCATTGATGAGGACAAAATCGCCGCAGCCGGAGGGTCTTCGGGTGGCCATTTGGCGCTTGCCTGTGAGGTGTTCAGTGAGGCGAATAAGACAACGGATGCTGTGGCCATCAGCGCCAGACCTGCGGCTTTGATTTTATTTAATCCGGTTGTGAATATGGATATCCCGCAAATCCGCAAGCGAGTCACTGAAGATGAAATGGATCGTTTGCTGGAGATATCACCTCATCATCAGCTTTCGCGGGCTTTACCGCCGACTGTGATTTTTCAGGGTTTGGCGGACCCTATAGTGCCTGCGCAGTCAGTTACTGCTTTTGTAGAAAAAGCCAAATCACTCGATTCGGATAAAATTATTTATTACACTTATCAGGCCCGAGGGCACGAATTTTACTATGGCCCTGGAAGTCGCAAAGATTACCAAGACACTTTAAATAAAGTGATCCGCTTTCTGGAAAGCCTCGGCTGGCTCTGAGAGCCCCCAGAGCTACCAAGTGGTGATATTATCCTTCACGGTGTCGGAATCCGGGCCGTCGGGTCCGGTGCTCCAAACGATCACATTTTGGGGGATCTCGTTACTTCCTGAGGAATCTCCCGCTTTGGTAAAGGGGGCAATGACGCGGTTGTTGTAGTCAGTGTCCATGATGACGTAAAACAGCTGTCCCCATGGGTCGACCAGTCTGCCTCCGCCTCCGGCATTCATCACCAGACCGCCTTTGCCGCCTTTGGCTTTTTTGCCAGCGAAGAAGGAAATGCCACGAGGATTGTATTTATTGCCATCGGCGCCGAGAAGTATGTCCATCAGGGTATTATCTGTGCGCACCGGAGTTTCTCCGCCCGAGGATCCTTTGGGCAGAGGGTAGCGGCGGTATTCAGTGTAATAGGCTGAAATAGATGAACGCACTTGCAAAGCCATGTTTTCTGTACTGGCTTTGCGGGCCCGGTCGAGCACGCCTTTGGCGCCAGGAAAGGCCATCGCAGCAAGAATGCCGATGATGGTGATGACCACCAGCAATTCCATCAGGGTGAAACCGCGGCGATAAGGTTTATGTTGAGGTATTGAGTAAACTTTCATAGCTTTTTGAATTTGTAGTGTTAAGGTGCCGTGAGGCAAGCCTCATTACGCTGCGGAGACGAATATATTCCATCGAATTCAGCAGACGTTCTAGTCATATGCAATGACATTGTAATAACAATGTCAATCATTTTCGCCCCCTTTCGCTCCCTTTTGTTATAAAGCAGAGCATTTTTTCAATAAATGCCCCGAATTTTAGGTATTTGGAGCAGGGGGCATTCACAACACATCAAATATTTTATGTCAAAATCATTACAACAGGCCATCGAATCAGTGATTCGCGAGCCAGACTATCAACCCCTAAATAAAAACGAATTCGCGCGGAAGTTACAAATTCCTCCGCGTCAGCGTGAACCTTTGCGTCAGGCTTTGGCTGA
Source organism: Verrucomicrobiota bacterium (assembly GCA_024277195.1). GTDB lineage: Bacteria > Verrucomicrobiota > Verrucomicrobiia > Verrucomicrobiales > DEV007 > JAADHD01. The sequence goes on from JAJRVS010000258.1 coordinate 9,309, forward strand.
AATGCTCAAACAGGGCCTTATCATTCGCCTCAGGCGCGGGCGTTATGCCCTGCGTCCTAAAAACAGAAAAGCGAGCGGTGTGTCGGCGACGGGATCCATTTTCTTTCGTCGACGTGATGAAGAATTGCGTGCGCATTTCATCGCCGATGCCGACAGTCCGATACCAGAAGAAATACAAGCTGCCTTGCTCGACGATCGCATTCTTGTTCCAGGACGTTATACGGGTCAGACCCTGAACCGGGATCGAGTCAGGGTGTCTTTGATCATGGATCGGCCACCCGAACGGGATAAAAAACAAAGCCGCGGTCGAGGACAAAAAGGCAAACCCGCCCGGTCACGTCGTTCGTCAACACGAGTGGTGGCGCGGGTGGAGGAAATTCTTGAACGTCCGAGTTCTCATTTTGTGGGAGTTTTTCAACAACAGGGAAAATACGCTAGCTTGAGACCTGATGATCCGGCTCTGCCACGCACCATTGACTTGATCGATGTGCTGCCTGGAGCCAAAGACGGATTGAAGGTGGTGGCGGAGTTTGTCGAGTGGGATAGCTCTAAACGTTACCCGCGGGCGCGCATGGTTGAGATTCTCGGTGAGGTGGATGACCCTGGTGTGGACATCATGTCGGTTATCAGAAAATTTCAACTTCCGTTGGAATTTCCAGATGCGGTGCAGGCTGAAGCTGAGAAGATCAGTGAAAAAATCCCGCAGGCTGAAATAGAGCGACGCGAGGACTGGCGCGATCGTGATGTTTTTACGATTGATCCGAGTGATGCCAAGGACTTCGATGATGCGATCCATGTTTCGCGTATCGATGATGATCCCAAACACGGTAAAGCGGCTGGGGGCTGGGAGTTGGCGGTACACATTGCCGATGTTTCGCATTATGTCGAGCCGGGCACAGCAATGGACAAAGAAGCGATTGCGCGTGGCAACAGTGTGTATCTGGCGGATCGGGTGGTGCCGATGTTGCCCGAAAAGCTAAGCAATGGAATTTGCAGTTTGCGTCCGGATGTAGATCGTTTGACACAGGCAGTGATCATTCAATTTAATCAACATGGCAAGGCGGTATCGGAACGATTCACCTCGGCGGTGATTCATAGCAAAAGGCGTTACACCTACGAAGAGGCATTGAAGTCGTTGAAAATGTCGCCCGATGATATCAAAGCTTTGCCTGCAGCGGAAGCTGCGATCACCCGTCAATTACACGAAGCTTGGAGTTTGGCGGAACAATTGCGCACCCGTCGTTTTCAGCAAGGAGCCTTGGACATGGACTTCACCGAGGTGAAGGTGATTCTGGATGACAAGGGGCGGGCGCGGGACATTGTGAAAGTGTTTTATGATGAGTCGCATCAGCTGATCGAGGAGTGCATGCTGGTAGCCAACGAAGCGGTGGCTAAAACAACTAAGAGTAAAATGGCTCCTAGTCTCTACCGGATACACGAAGATGCCGATCCGGAAAAGTTGTTGGAATTTCGCGATCTCGCTCGTGCTTACGGTTACAAAGCGGGCGATCTCACCAACCGCGATTTGTTGCAAAATTTGCTGCGATCGATCAAAGGAAAACCCGAGGAGCATACCTTGAAAATTGCTTTGCTCAAAAGTTTAAAAAGAGCTGCTTACAGTGTGGAATCCTTGGGTCACTACGGGCTTTCAAAAAACAACTATACCCATTTCACCAGTCCGATTCGACGCTACGCAGATCTGGTGGTTCACCGGGTGTTAAGAAAACTGAGCCAACGCGGAACACAAACGGATAAAGTCAAAGTGCCTAAAATCGCTCGGCTGACGGAAATTGCTAAACACATTTCCGAAACCGAGCGCACCGCTGCTGCCGCCGAGCAGGAAACCCGCCGTTTGAAATTGATGGAATATATTTCCTGGGTGGCGAAGGGGCAGCCGGATAAAACTTTCGAGGCGGTGGTTTATGACATCAAACCTTTGGGTTTATTTGTCGAACTTGTAGATTTGAATATCAAAGGTCTGATCCGCAAGGATGACCTGCCACGAGGGGAGCGCTACTTTATCGACAGCTCTTTGAAAGAGGTCACGGCCAGCGGGTCGGACTTTCTGATTAAAGCCGGCGATACGATTCGGGTGCGCCTGCGGGACATCGATCACGAAAGGCAATTCATTAACTTTGAGTTGGCTGAGGCTTGAAAATTAATTTTCAACTAAAGGGACGTAGGATAGATTTCCAAATCTGTCCACGTAGCACTTATGGGCTTGTTGAGACACTAGTTTGACACAAGCGCGGGCTCTGCTAAGGTTGCGCCTTATTTTGGAACGTCTCCGAAAATTTTGGGGGGGATATGGGTTCGAAAAAAAAGAGCTCCGGCGTTTCAGGAATCACACATAAAACAACAGAGTACTATGGCTACTACTAAGAAAAAAGCTGCACCAAAAAAACGGGCAGCGGCTAAACGTCGGGCAGGAAAAAAATACGTCTATAATTTCGGAGGCAAAACATCCGAAGGTGACGGTTCTCAAAAAGCTTTGCTTGGCGGCAAAGGCGCCAATTTGGCAGAGATGTCCAGAATCGGCTTGCCCGTTCCTGCTGGTTTCACTCTGAGCACCGAGGTCTGCACTTACTTTTACGATCACGGTAAAAAATACCCGACTTCACTGACTAAAGAAATCGACGCTGCTTTGGCCGCGACGGAAAAAGTCATGGGCAAAAAGTTCGGTGATCTCAAAAACCCCCTTTTGCTTTCCGTTCGTTCCGGCGCTCGCGAGTCGATGCCTGGCATGATGGACACGATTTTGAACCTCGGCATCAATGATGAAGTGGTCGAAGCTCTCGCTAAAAAAACCGGCAATCCAAAATTTGCCTGGGATTCTTACCGTCGCTTTTTGCAGATGTATGGCAGCGTGGTGATGGGTGTGGAAGCCGAAGCCGGCGAGCATCATGATCCCTACGAAGTTATTCTCGACGCCGCTAAAGAAAAAGCGGGTGTCAAAATCGACAGTGGATTGAAAGTGGCAGACCTCCAGGACGTGGTCGCTAAGTTCAAAGCATTGATCAAAAAACGTGCTGGCTGCGATTTTCCTCAAGACCCACGCGAACAGCTCGAAGGAGCCGTTGGTGCGGTGTTCATCTCTTGGAACAACGACCGGGCAAAAGTGTATCGCCGCAAATACCACATTCCCGCTTCCTGGGGAACGGCTGTGAACGTGCAGGCGATGGTATTTGGTAATACCGGAAAAACTTCAGGAACCGGTGTGGCATTCACTCGTGACCCTGCTACTGGTGAAAACGTATTCTACGGTGAATATCTGATCGACGCCCAGGGCGAAGACGTGGTGGCCGGTGTGCGCACACCCAAAGCAATCATCAAAATGGCGAAGGACTTGCCAGCTTCTCACAAAGAGTTGTTGAAAGTTCGCACCAAGTTGGAAAAACATTTCCGTGACGTGCAGGACGTGGAGTTCACCGTCGAAGAAGGCAAACTGTGGATGCTGCAGACCCGTAATGGCAAACGCACTGGATTTGCTGCGGTTCACATCGCAGTGGATATGGTCAAAGAAAAATTGATCAAACCACAAGAAGCGGTTGCGCGAATTCCTGCTGGAGATTTGGACCAACTGTTGGCGCCTATTTTTGACAGCACGGCAGAGAAAAAAGCCAAACGCATCGCCAAAGGATTGCCAGCTGGCCCGGGTGCAGCTTCGGGAAGAATTTTCTTCCACGCTGAAGACGCAGTGAAAGCAGCGGCTAAAGGCGACAAGGTGGTATTGACTCGTATCGAAACTTCTCCGGAAGATTTGCGCGGCATGATCGCAGCGGAAGGCATCCTCACTTCACGTGGTGGTGTTTCTTCTCACGCGGCCTTGGTCGCTCGTCAGATGGGCAAAATCTGCGTCTGTGGTGCTTCCGATCTGGAAATCGACTACAACAAAAAGACCGTCACCGCCAACGGCGTGAAGTTGAAAGAAGGGGACTACATCTCCGTCAACGGAACTTCGGGTGCGATTTACGCTGGTGAGCTCAAAACAGCAGACTCGGAAGTGATTCAAGCCGTGCTCGAAGGCGACAAAAAAGCGCTCAAGAGCCCGACTTACAAAAAGTATGCTCAGTTGATTGTTTGGGCGGACAAATTCCGCAAGCTTGGCATCCGCACCAACTCCGACTCTCCGGAGCAGGTTCGCAACGCCATTGCTTTTGGTGCTGAAGGCATCGGCCTTTGCCGCACCGAGCACATGTTCTTCGAAGGCAACCGCATCGACGCAGTGCGTCAGATGATCCTGGCTGACAACGAAGCGGATCGCCGTAAAGCAGTGAAAAAATTGCTGCCTTTCCAAAAGAAAGACTTCATCGGCATCTTCGAAGCGCTCGACGGTCGTCCGGCGACTATTCGTTTGCTGGATCCACCACTGCACGAATTCCTGCCACACACCAAAGAGCAGCAGAAGGAATTGGCCAAAAAACTCAAACTCAAACCAGCCGACATTCTTCGTCGCGTGGAAGAGTTGCACGAGTTCAACCCAATGCTGGGTCACCGTGGTTGTCGTTTGGGTATCGTTTACACTGAGATCACCGAAATGCAGGCACGCGCTATTTTTGAAGCCGCTGTCGAAGTGCAGAAAAAAGGCATCAAAGTGAAACCTGAAGTGATGGTTCCATTGGTTGGATTCGCTAAAGAATTCGAACTGCAGAAAGCGATCATCGATCAGGTGGCCGCAGATGTGCGTAAAGAAAACGGATTGCGTGCGAGCCAGTTGAAATACCAGGTCGGCACCATGATCGAGATTCCACGCGCTTGTCTCACCGCAGACGAGATTGCTAAGAGCGCTGAGTTCTTCAGCTTCGGAACCAACGATCTGACTCAGACCGGACTCGGCATGAGCCGTGACGACAGTGCTGGTTTCCTTCCTCACTACGAAGAAGAAGACATCATCACCACCAACCCGTTTGCTACCTTGGACCAAGGCGGTATTGGTAAGTTGGTAGAGATGGGAGTCAAGCTCGGACGTAAAGGACGCAAAGACCTCAAGATCGGCATCTGTGGAGAACACGGTGGCGATCCAAAATCAGTGCAGTTCTTCCATCGTGCAGGACTGAACTACGTCTCATGTAGCCCCTTCCGCATCCCGATTGCCAAATTGGCAGCCGCGCAGGAAGCGCTGAAAGACAAAGCGTAAGCTTGGTTTTCAAAAATCAAAACGAAGGGCGGCCGCGAGGTCGCCCTTTTTTTGTGTCAGCGTAAACGAACTCTCGAATCGTTAATAATCAGAAGGCGCTTCGAAAGATCCATTTTCTCAAGTAATGGCAGTATTTCTTCAAGCCTATTCAAAAGCGCTGAGACGTCTTGCCTAGAGAGTCGAAGCACGACTATTCCCGAGAATTCGCGAGGAGGATATCTAATGATATCTGAAAAATCCAAATCTAGTGTTAGCAATATGCGCTGTTCATCATTGCATATTGAGATCAATTGATCGTCGTTACCTCCAGCGATGCCTTCATCGTAAACGTTGTGACAATCATGCCCATTTTTTTTAGTAATTCCTTTACGCTAGAAGGGAGATTTTCGTCAATCTTGACATTCATGCCGCAACCGTACGCTCCTGGGCAAGATCAGCAGAATAGGCTAAGGCTGCCAAAACAGTGCGCAATTTGATTGGGACACAGGGATGCTGACGGTGCGGCAAAGGCCAGATGGTATGTTATTAGTCGAATCCTATATCGACAGGGTTTCTTCCCGTGCTGAACGGCAGCTGAGTTTTCAATTGGAGATTTATCGCTTGCCCGCTTTGTTGGTTCTCGAATTGCAGCAGAGTGCGAGTGATCAATC
>JAJRVS010000259.1 GCA_024277195.1 Verrucomicrobiota bacterium
AATATCGGACGCAGTTTGCGCTGCTCGGCCAGCGAGGCCACCAGTCCTTGGTAGGTTTCTTTTTCATCGCTGCGCAGGTAAGCGAAGATATCAGTGGCGAGTTGTGGCTCGATTTGTTGAAAAATTTGATAGGCGTTCATGCAAGGCAAAGGGAAATCCTTTCGGGGCACTTGTCCAGTGTTTATACTTTGACCATGCGCTCGAGGATATTGCGGGTGATTTGTTGGATGCGGGCATCGGGTCCCTGGGGGGCGGTGTAGGCTTTGGGGCGCACGTATCCTGGAGGGGCGCTGAGGCCGTCGGCCCACCAGCAGGTGGAGGCGTTGAAGACAAAATTATTTTCAGGTCCGGGGTAAACGGTGGCGGTGTAGGTGCCACCGTTCAATTTACCGGGCGCGCTTTGGGTAGGTGCCGTGGCGACGATTTCGAGACCGGGGATATTGGCCGGATCCCCATGCCATTCCCAACCGATGACACCGGGGATGCGGTCGTCTTGTTTCATTCCGGTATCCTGGTAAATCCAGTGATCAGGTTTGCTGCAAACCCAATCGGCTCCGCCGGTGACGGGGCCGGTGCTGTGTGCTCCCATCAAAGCGTTGCCGTAGGGCGGCACGTGTTCGAGGGATTTCATCATCTCAAATTCGCGGGTGCCGCCGGGAGGGCCAAAAACCCCGATTCTTTCAAAGGCCTGGTTTTTTTCATCTTGCAGGATGCGCCCGCAAACGGCGTTGCCGGAGAAAAAACCAACATTGAGCCCTTGTCCGATCGCTTGTTTGACATTGTTATACATCTCGATCGTCCAATACTCGTCGTGTCCGATACTGAGGAAACCTTTGGCTCGTTTCAGTCCGTCGGCATCATGGTGAGTATCGAGGTTGGAAATATAAGTCAGGTCGTAACCCAGTGATTCCATCCAGTAGGCGAAGGGGAATTCCCAGAGGAAAAATTCACCGGATCCGGTTGAAAGTGGTGCGTCGATAATTTGGCAATATTTACCGTAGGGGCGACGGTAGCTGACCTGTATGTCTTTGCCCCAGTACCATTTGTGCTTGCCGTTATCGTAAAGGGAAAACTGGGATGGCCAGCGATTGTAAGCCTGCCAGGTGTTATCGCTACATTGGAATAGGTAATCTGCCTGGCGGTTATCACGTATGATGAAAGTGAGGTAGCTTTGCAGTCCGGTTTTGCTTTCGGTGATTTTACCCACATAGACTCCGCTGAGCCAATCTGCAGGGATGGTCAATTCGGTGCAGGCATCCCAGTCACATATGCGCACGCGTTTTGCGCCGATGGGTGGGTCGCTTTGCGTTTTTCCTTTGAATGAACCGAGTTGTTTCATCAGCCGCCCGCCTTTACCCTGATAATAACCGAGGCGATAGAGGTCGATGGTGAAGGGTGCATCGTCGTAGGTGCTGACATGAAAACTAATGGTTTCTCCCGCTCGCACACTGGCCTTGGAAGCATAACCCTCCACCCATGGGCAGCGGTATTTGCTGTCTGGATCAATCCTAGCGTTTTTCAACATCCAGTCACGGGTTCCGGGTTTGGAATTTTCATCGGTAATGATACCGGGCAGAGGTTTGGCAGTAGCAGCGCTTACGTTTTTGGAGAAGTGACTGGCCAGAGCGGCAGTGCCGGCCACTGTCATTTGCTTGAGGGTATCGCGGCGGGTGAAATCATTCATGATTGAGGGGGGTGGAGTGAGGGCTTTCGTGAATAAACGCGAAAAGTGAAATATTGTCACTGGATAAAATTTATAACTACTTTACAAATAGGGAAAGGGTTTTGTGGGATTTTATAATAAAATTGCGAGATAGTGTAAAGCGACTCAACTAGGTTTGGGTTCCCCCAATTCCACCCCCCTTGTATTATTATGAAGAAAAAACCATTAGTGGTAAGTCTAGCCCTGTCGTTAATTTTATTGTTGAGTATGAACTCAATTTCATTTGCCGGGGAGTTCAAATTCAAGGATCAGACCTTGAGCGTGCCCGAGGGGTTTAAGGTGGAGCAGATCGCCGGGCCGCCATTGGTCAATCGCCCGATGGAGGCGGATTTCGATGAACGAGGTCGGATGTTTGTTTCGGACTCATCGGGCTTTTCGGGGAAATCCGAGGAACAGTATAAAAAAAAGGATCATCGAATCATGCGTTTGGTGGATACCGATGGGGATGGGGTTTTTGATAAAAGCACGGTGTTTGCCGACGGCATGATGTTTCCGGAAGGGGTGCTTTGTTATGATGGAGCTGTGTACGTTTCGGCTGTGCCGGTGATCTGGAAATTGGTGGACACCGATGATGACGGAGTGGCGGACGAACGCACTGTGTGGCATGACGGCAAAACCATGACAGGTTGTGCCAATGACCTGCATGGCCCCTATCTGGGGCCGGACGGGTGGATCTACTGGAACAAGGGGGCTTTTGCCGAACAAACTTATTCCCGTCCCGGGCTGACTGGCTTGAAGGATTCTGCGGGGCATCTTTTTCGCCGGCGACCTGATGGCTCGGCCAGTGATTCGATCATGAGTGGGGGAATGGATAATCCAGTGGGAGTGGCTTTTACTTCGTCGGGAGACCCGATGTTTACATGCACATTTTTCTATCGTCCGCATGCGGGAAAGAAAGATGCATTGGTTCACACTATTTACGGCAGTGTGTTTGGTAAGCCGAACGGTGTGCTTGACGGATTGACACGCACTGGCGACTTGATGCCACCGATGACTCAGTTGGGTTCGGCGGTGCCTTGCGGGGTGACGCGCTATGAATCCCAAGTTCTGGGTAAAGAGTTTCAAGATAATTTATTCACTTGTCATTTTAATCTAAAGCGGGTGCAACGGCACGTGTTGAAAAAAAAGGGTTCGACGTATCAAACAGAAGACAGCGACTTTTTGGTTTCAGATAATCCGGAATTTCATCCCACCGATGTGTTTGAAGACGCTGATGGTAGTTTGGTGGTGATCAATACCGGTGGGTGGTATCGGATTTGTTGTCCGACTTCCCAAATTGCCAAGCCGGATGTGATGGGCGGAATTTTTCGGATCACCCGCGACGATGGAAAAAAAATGATCGATCCGCGGGGATTAAAATTGAAGTGGCAAGGGGTAAAAGCGAATGAACTAGCCAAGCGTTTGGGGGACAGTCGGGTGGCAGTCAGCAAGCGGGCGATTGAGGCTTTGGGCAAACAGGGGGAAGCGGCGGTCGGAGTTCTAGCTGATTTGCTGAAGCAGTCTCAACAGCAACAGGTACGATTAAATGCAGTGTGGGCGCTCACCCGCATTGATGGAGCAGCTGCTCGCGCTTCGATTCGTTTTGCTCTGAATGATGCTTCGGATACAGTAAGGCAGGCAGCTTGTCACGCCGCGGGGATCCATCGGGACGCGGCGGCCGTTGCCGGCTTGATGAAATGTATTCAAGCTGAGTCGCCGCATTTGCGTCGTAAGGCGGCGACGGCGCTGGGACAATTGCGGGCGAAGGAGGCGCTGTTAGCTTTGCTGGACGGTATCGATGTTTCGAATGACCGACTGCTGGAGCATGCGTTGATTTACGCTTTGATAGAAATCGGTGATGCGGGTGTTTTGCGCAAAGAGGTTGCCCGGCTTTCCTCCATGACAACGGAAGCTGCGGTGTTGAAACATCGTGCGGCTTTGATCGCTTTGGATCAAATGGCTGGGGAGCATTTAAAAACGGATGATGTGGTTCCTTTACTGACCTCCAAGCAGCCCGTTTTGAAAAAAGTAGCGGCCTGGATCATCGAGTTTCATCCGGAATGGGGAGATGCCTTGACGGATTATTATCGTCAACAACTGGCCAGGGTCGATGAGTTGGGTGAGGATGATAGAAGGGCTTTGCAAGGTCAGATTGGTCAATCGGCGGCAACCGCTTCGGTGCAAAAATTAATCGCGGATGATTTGGCTGCGGAAAATAAACAGCCTGCCGGACGACTGGTTTTGTTGACGGCGGTATCCCAATCGACTTTGAAGCGCATGCCTGTCACATGGACAGTAGGCATCAAACGTTCTCTAGAGTCGTCTGATACGGCGGTGATAGAACAAACTTTGAGAGCATTGAAGGCGGTGAAACCGGGCAAAGGAGCGGCTGCGATTTTGGAAGAGCGTTTGTTGTTGATCGCCGGGGATGAGCAACAGACGGCGACGCTGAGGTTGGCGGCTTTGGAGGTATGGTCATCGCTGTCGCCTAGCGTGCCGTCGCAAGTTTTGTTTGATTTTATGATTGCTCGTATTGATGCAGCGAACCCTCCCATGCAGCGTAGCGTGGCGGCAGGGGTTCTTGCTCGGGTGAAATTGAATGACGGGCAATTATTAAAATTGGCGGTGGCGATGAAAAACATTAATCCGATGGAACTGACGAGTTTGTTGGTGGCTTTCAAAACGTGCTCGGATGAAAATATTGGCAGTCAATTGTTGGATTCGCTTGCACAATCTGAAGCCAAGTCGGCTCTTCGTCCGGATATGCTGCAACCGTCATTGGAAAAATTCTCGCCGACGCTTCGTGAAAAAGGAGAAGCTCTGTTGGCATCGGTGAATCTCGGGATCAAGGAGCAAAAGGCAAAGCTGGATGCCTTGGAAAAAATTGTGGTGAAGGGTGATGCCAAACGGGGGCATCTGGTTTACAACAGTCAGAAAACCGCTTGTTCGGTGTGTCATTCGGTGGGGTATGTCGGAGGAAAATTTGGCCCTGATCTCACTCACATCGGCAAGGTGCGTACCGAGCGCGATTTGCTGGAGGCGATCATTTACCCCAGTTCGAATTTCGTCCGCAGCTTCGAACCGGTGACGCTGAAAACCAAATCGGGAGCCGCTCTTTACGGAATGTTAAAAGAAGCATCATTGGATCATGTGGCTTTGGTGCTGGGGCCTGGTGCAGAGCAGCGTATCGCCAGAGCGGATGTCGCGGAGATCACACCCGGCGCGGTGTCCCTGATGCCGCAAGGTTTGGATGCAGTGATGAGCGAACAGGAGCTTGCGGATCTGGTGGTGTTTTTGAAATCATTGAAATAAGGGGGCTGTGGTGTTTTGAGGCTTCATATTGTCCTAATTTTCCCTAGTGCTGCTATTACACTAGGGAATAGGCGATGAACCAGTGTTTGTTGCTTTGTGGAAAGGCCAAAATTAAAACACCTCATTGTCATGAATAGCTCGAATACCGATGAATCACCTGCTGCTAATTCTTTAGCCACGTCACGGCGAAAGTTTTTAAAAAATAGCAGTAAAGTAACGGCTGCGTCCATTTTGGCAGGGGTGAAGATTCCTTTTGTTCATGCCAGTGATGATCAGACCATCCGTTTGGCCCTGATTGGTTGTGGTGGACGTGGCGCAGGTGCGGCGGGTAATGCTCTTACTGCTCCCGGAGGTCCGGTGAAGTTGGTTGCGATGGCGGATCTTTTTGAAGACAAACAAAATCGGGCTTACGAGGTTTTAAAAAAGCAATTTAAAGAAAAAGTTGAAGTGCCGAAGGAGCAGCGATTCATCGGCTTTGATGCTTACCGTCATGCAATTGATTGCCTTCGACCGGGCGACGTGGCGCTGTTGACCACTAACGCCTATTGTCGTGCCACTCATCTCGATTATGCGGTGGAGAAGGGGGTGAATGTGTTCATGGAAAAATCTTTCTCACCCGATCCTTATGGACTGCACCGCATGCTTCGTGCTGGTGAAGTGGCAGAAAAGAAAAACTTAAAAATTTCCACGGGTCTTATGTGTCGTCATTCGGTGGCGCGGCAGGCTTTTATCGAAAAGGTGCGCAATGGCGACTTGGGAGAAATTCCACTGATAAGAGCTTATCGTATGGGGCGCAAAGCACACTTGACCTCGCGCAATACGGGTGATCCTGAGGTGCAGTGGCAAATCCGTAATAAGGGTTATTTTAACTGGGTATCCTCCGGCCGGCTGATTGAGTATATGATTCACCAGATAGACGAAATTTGTTGGTTGAAAGATTCCTTTCCTATTGCGGCTCATGGCATTGGCGGTCGGGTGCCTCACAGTCCTGATCTAGGTCAAAATTTGGATACCTATTCGATTGAGTATTCTTTTGCTGATGGTTCGAGGGCGATGGTTTACAGCCGCGACATTGATCACAGTAAAATTGATTTTGGCACTTACGTACATGGAACCAAACGTGCGGGTCAATTTTCGGGAATGACTCACAAAGCGACAGTTCAGACTTACAAGGATATGCAGATGAACCGTCGAAACATCGATTGGAAAGCGGAGCGGGAACCGTGCAATCCGTGGCAGGCTGAGTGGAATGTGTTGTTATCGAAAATCAGGAATGACGAAAAGCATAACGAGACCAAAAGATCCATTTATTCAAACTTCGCATCGATCATGGGGCGTGCAGCTGTCCACAATGAGAGTGTGGTCACCTGGGACGAGGTGTTTAGCTCAAAATTCAAGTTCTGTGATAATATTGATGCAATGGAATTTAACCAGACAGCGCCAGTGTTGCCTGACGCCAATGGAGCTTACCCAGTGCCGATTCCGGGACAGTGGACAGAGATCTGAGAGTAAGGACCTAGTGAGTCTTATTCTAGCTAGTCTCTAAAATGGGTCAGACCTCATGCAATAAAGTTCTTGTCTCATATGGGGGGCGTGGTGTGGGGCGGGAGAGGGGGGGCAAGCTTCAGCTGTGCATCACTTGACCGCCGTCGATGTTGATGGTTTGGCCGGTGATGTTTTTGGCTTGGGGGGAGGCGAGGTAAACCGCCATGGCTCCGTATTCTTCGGGGTCTTGCCATTGGCCGAGCGGGGCGATGCGCTTGATTTTTTCATCTGCCCAGTCTTGATAACTTTCGGTTACTTGCGAAGCTTTCCAGACGGAGCGGTTGAGACTCGTTTTTACCATGCCCGGAGCCAAGGCGTTGGAACGTATGCCATCAGCTGCTAAGTCGCGGGCGACACATTGCATGAAGTTGATCAGGCCTGCTTTCGAGGCGCTGTAGGGTGGATCGGTTTGTGATCCGACCTGCCCAGCTACGGAGGTGATGAATAATAGTGAGCGTCCGTGGCTGTCGCCTTGCTGCATGTAGGGGGCAAAGGCTTGGGCGGTGTGAACGGCTCCGATCAGATTGACCTGTAGGACTTGCATCCAGTCCTGGGGGGCGACGTTCCAGAAAGGAAATCCGGTTTTGCCCGATCCGATGCCAACACTGAAGATCACATGATCGATTTGTCTGAATTGAGAAGCCAAGTCGTCAGCGGCCTTTTTTATAGCTTCGAAGTCCGCTACGTCGGCCTGACGGACTTCCCCTAGAAATCCAGTGATCTCTGCTTCACGGTCGATGATAGCGACCTGAGCTTCCTCGGCGATAAAGGCGTCCGCAATCGCGCGTCCAATTCCCTGGGCACCGCCGACGATGATTGCGGTTTTGTTTTGTAAATTTAAATTCATGTCTTTTTATCAGTAGCCGTCTTCGTCGATTGTGCAGGGCACCATGATGGCTTCGCTCATGCCGTGGAGGATTTTTTTGTTGGCAGGACAGATGGTGGCGAGGACGCCGCCGAGTTTGACTTCGCTGATCCCGGTGGCAGATAGCGGCGGTGGGGTGAAATAATAGGGGCAGAGCCGCACTCGTCCTTCCATCTCGATGATCTGTCCGGATTCGGGATCGAGGTAGGGGTGTTGAACTAACTTTCCGTTATGGAATTCCTGTAGAACGTAGGGGTGGCTGTCAAAGGAGTCGAGTGCGTTGTCGATGGCGGCACTCCATTCGGTTTGTGACTGGTCGTGGCCGATACTGACGCTGCGACTGCCCCAACCGATTTCGGAAAAACCGCTGATCTTGAGCACGTATTCACGCTCGGTTTGGCTGAAGTGTTTAAGTTCTTGGAAACTGTTGATCTCTAATTGAGGAATAACGGCGTGGTGGGGCAGAGGGGTGGGATCGAGGATCCAGCCGCGGGGGATGAGTTGTTGCAGGCGTTTCCAATTGCCTTCACGCAATTCGCGTCGCCAGATTTGTTGCAAGGGGCGTGACCAGAATAGGGCGAGCCACATTTTTTCTTCGAGGAAGGCTTTGAAGGGGGCGCTGAGATCGAGATCGCCAGCGGCGGCGGAATGCGCGAGTTTTTCGATTCCGGGCAGGTTGGGCAGGTCGAAGAGTTCGAAAAAACGGTAGGCGTCGCGGCTGCCATCGTTTTGGTAGCCTTCTGCCGGGTGGACTTGCCAGGTTTTGTCATTGCTAGACTGGTTTAATTGGTTTACCAGCCATTCGGATTCCGGCAGGTAGTCGCAGGCTTCTTGAGAGATGACTAAGTCGGCTCCGTTTTTAAAAATGGAAGCAAAGCCTTTGAGCATGCCATCAGCTCCACCGATGATGTGCGCATCGGCGAGGTTTTGGGTGTAAGTTTGGTTCAGCCATGCGCTTAGGCCGATGCCGCCGGGCACGCTGTCGAGTTAGGCGATGGCAAAACCTTGCTCGGTGAGGATCAAGTCGGGGCGGATCACGCGCGGCAATTGTTTTTGGATGAGGGGATCGATACCGAGGTCGATCAGCGTGGCGGGCTTGCCTCGATCCAGATATTGGTGGATCCAAGGCGGCAGGGATCCGTTGTGGCTGCGGCGGTAGAGGGTGTCACTGGCGCGTTGGAAGCGGTGCAGCAGGGGGCCGATGTGTTCGAGCTGGCGGACGGTTTTGGGAGAGAGTGGGAATGCGCGGGGGGATAGGCGCCAATGTTTGCCGGAAAAAAGCCCTTGTTTGGGGAAGGCCTGTTGCAGAGCGGTCACCTTGGCCTGTGGGGAGTCGACCTCGGGCGGTTTTGCTTGTGCGTTGGATTGAATCGGGTGCGGCATGGCTGGAAAAGATTTTGTGGCGCGGCCTTATTGTAGCAATCGCAAGGCCGCCCGCAGGATATCATCGGAGCTGCTGGTGCCATCCGGATTTTCTTTGCAGGCTTTGATCACGGCGCTGTGGGCGGCGTTTTGCTTGAAACCCAGTGAGATGAGGGCGAGCACGGCATCGTTTTTGAGAGAATTTTCGGAAGGGCTTGCTCCTTCGCTGCTGGCGGCTTGCTCCCAAGCGCTGGTGACTCCGACTTTGTCTTTGAGTTCGAGCACGATGCGTTCGACGGTTTTTTTACCGAGTCCCTTGATGCGGGAAAGGGTGTCCAGATCGCCGGCCACTACAGCGTTTTGGAAATCCGAGGCGCCTAGACTGCCAAGGAGCGACATGGCGACTTTGGGGCCGACTCCGGAGACACGGTTGATGAGCAGTAGAAAGAGGTCGCGCTCTTCATCTGATTTAAAACCATACAAGGTGAGTTCCTGCTCGCGCACATATAGATAGGTGAGCACTCGAACTTTGTCGCCGACCTGGCCAAGTGAGTCGGGGCCGCCGAGCGGCATGGTGATCTGGTAGCCGACCCCCTGCACATCGAGAGTGACACGGTTGGGGAGAATATGGGCGAGGGCGCCGTGGAGAAAGGTTATCATGGAAATTGTGGTGTTTGGGAACTAGGATAAATCTTGTCTGGTCGTTTGGACGGTGACTACGACCAGAACTTAGTTTAATTGTCGTTATATTTTTTGCTACTATGAAAAAGAGTTTATTCCAACTGTGTGTAGCGGTTTTGTGTTTGTTTAGAGTAACGGGATTGGTTGCAGGAGATAAGCCGGCGGTGAAAAGAGATTCGGATGCAGCAAAAATGCGTGCTGGTATTGTGTTTGAAACGCTGGCGATTGATCCTGAGGTGTTCACCCGGGTGGAGGGAGGGAAAAAATCGGTGATGGTACCGGTTCACGAGTGGGATTATGGGGTGAAACTGTTCACTGCTGAGGAATGGAAAAAAAGGAACTATAAAAAAGGTGAATTCAGAGGCCTGGCGGAAGTGGTGGCGGATAAAGTTTTGCAAGAAGTGCAGCTCGAATTTATCCGAGATAGGCGTGATGTCGTTCTTTATGCAGTGATTCGCAGTGAGGACCCGTTTTTATCGAGCATCCTGCTTTCTAAAAAATTCCTGCCAAAATTTAAAAAAAATATGGGAGAAATCGTGAGGGTGGTCATTGTTGATCGTCACGAATTGTATGTTTTTCCCGATTCAGGGGGGAAATTGGACGAATATGGGCCGGTTTTGGCGCAGCGGTATAAAACGACCCGACAGCCGGTAAGCCTTGAGATATTCCAGGTGAGCGATAAAGGTTTAAAAATAATCGGGACATTAGGGCGATAATTAATAATTTTCATAAATTATATAAAAATTGTAAAAATTTCTCAGTGAGCTCTGGGAAAAGGGTGGCTTAGTTGGACGGAATGTGATACACTGCTGGTCTATGGCTAATCCAAGAAGAACCAGATTTTCAAGACGTGTGCCCGATCATGTAACAAATGAACTTGTTGCCGTACTCTCCGACAAAGCTACCTTTGGCTTCAAAGACCTATTTATAGTGGTTTACGAAAACCTGAAAGCTAGAAATGCCGTCAGCGGTGGTGAAGAAATGCTTCGTTTGCGTGCTTACGAAAAATTACAGAACCTGGTAACCCGTGGTTTGGTCAGTAAAGAGGGCAAGCAATACACTGCGCTCGATAACATCAAAGACGCGATCACTGAGGCGGCTCCTAAACCCGAGCTTCCCAAAGAAGAAGCGGCTAAATAAGGCCGATTGTTCTATTTTGCCTGAGGGTTTTGGGTGATATTTCTTTGAAATATTCATCTGGACGAACTCCGGAATCGAATTAAACTCATCGCTGTGCGGACTTGAATAAAGTCGGCACAGCGATTTTTCGTTTTAGTCTACAGACTTGGCTCTGTGGGCGTATTTAGATTCACCATCAGTTACAGATCATTATGACAGATAATTACGAAGCCGTTTTATTGCAGTTCTTGCTGGCAGCGGGATTTGCCGGAGTGACCTTGTTGATTTCCGTCTTGCTCGGTCAGCGGGCGAAAAGAAACAAACTGAAGGACAGTGCTTACGAGTGCGGCATGTTGCCGGTGGGCGATGGTCAGTCGCGTTTCAGTGTGAAATTTTACCTGGTGGCGATGTTGTTTGTATTATTTGACATCGAAGTGGTGTTTTTCTACCCTTGGGCGGTGGTTTTCAGGGATTTACTGGAAGAGACCGAGACCAAAATGTTTTGCTGGAGCATGGCGAGTTTTGCCGGCATTCTATTTGTTGCTTATCTATACGCGCTTAAAAAAGGCGCGCTCGATTGGAAGCCCCGCCATTGACATTTGACTCGGGAAACCGTCAGTATAGGAGATTGTAAGGATGGTTGCTGGCGAGCGACTGTTGTAATAACTTTCCTCCCGTGGTTCATTTTATAGCACTCTACAAATTGAAAGCCGATCTGCCGGAAGGCCGAGCGGAGCAGATGATACGCCGTAGTCGCAGTCAGTTGTTAAAGATTCAAGAGGTGCTGAATGTGAGATCGGGGGTGCGTATTCACGAGGAGTGTGAATGGCCTTTTTTTCTAGCGATTGATTTTGAGAACCTCGACAAGCTGGAGATGTTTCGTGAGGATCCGGTTTTGCTGAAGTTCGCTCAGGAGGTGATCCAGCCAAATACCAGTGACTGCATGGAATGTGTCTATGAGATGGAGCCGGGCAAGGACGTCAAATACTCCTGAAGGCAGTCGGCGAAGTAGCGCAGTTCGTCTTCGTTGATGTTGAAAGGAGGCACGAGAGAGAGCACGTTGCCTGCGGGCGAGGCTGAGAGGGTGATGAGGCCCTTTTTTAGTGAATGAACCACAAAGCCGGAGGTCGCGGCGCGGTCGGGTTGGCCGTTGGGGGTGAGGATTTCCACTCCTAATAATAAACCGCGCCCGAGGATTCGACCGCGTGAGGGCAGGTCGATTTTCTCGAGCAGCTTGGTGAACAGGGAGCCGCGTTGTTGCACGTGTTTTGCCAGATCGGACTTGCTGTGCAGGTCGAGCGCAGCCAGGGCCATGGCACAAGCGGGGGGGTTGCCGAGGTGGGTGGTGGTGTGAATGGCTTCACCGTCAGAGGGGGGCCAGGCACGATCCATCAGTTCGGCGGTTCCGACACAGGCGGAGAGAGGTAGTCCGGAGGCGAGGCTTTTGCCAAGACAGATCAAGTCCGGGACGGTTTGGTTGGCTTCGCAGGCAAACAGGCTGCCGCAGCGGTTGAGGCCGGTGAGGATTTCATCTGCGATCAATAAGCTGCCGGTATCGTCGCAGATTTGTCGTAATAGGGGAAGGAAGCCCGGGGGTGGAACGACTTTGCCCCCACGGCCTTGGATCGGTTCTACCAGGATGGCTCCGATGGGGTTCTGCTCGATTTTTTTGCGCAGTGCTGTTTCCAGGGTTGTTAATTGTTCGAGGCAGTCAGGGTTGCAGGGGAGTTTTTGTTCGCAAAAGCATTGAGGAAAGGGCAGGGGATGACCGAAATCGGAGAGCTGGGCGACAAAGGGGGCGCTGAAACGGTGCATGGCGCCGGCGGCGAGGGTTCCGTAACCTAGGCCGTGGTAGGCATTTTCAAACGTGATCACGCTGGGTTTTCCGCTAGCGAGCAGGCTGGTTTTGAGGGCGGCTTCGATGGATTCAAAGCCGGTATTGCCGAGGATGACTTTAGCGGGGCCTTGCCCCCAGCGTTCAAAGGTGATTTGGCTGATTTTTTCACAAAGCCGGACTTTGAGCTCGGTGGGATGGACGTCGCCCATGCCGTGAATCAACTGGTCAGCTTGGTTTTTCAGGGCGGAAAGCACGGTGGGGGGGGAATGGCCAAGGCCACTGACGCCAAATGCGCTGGTGAAGTCGAGCAGGCGGTTGCCATCGACGTCCCAGACATTAGTGCCGCTGGCACGCTGCCAGAAGACTGGGAATTCCGAGTTCATGAAGGTCACGTTGCGGCATTCGTGTTGCGACAGTCTCGCGGCGAGGTCGAGGGACCTGGGGCCGGGGATGGCAGTCTGGATGTCGGGCAGCATGATCGGTGGTGATGTCGGGAAAGGCGGAAACTAGCTCTATCGCGGTCGATCAGATCAGGCAAGCAAGAATCGTTTTACATGATCGGGCATTTTTGATAAGCTGAATGAAATAGGGATTCACAATGGCGGACTGAGGGGGCTTTAAGCGCCTTCGCAAATGGGCTGGCAGCGATTGTTGATCTGAGTGGTGAAGTTGGATTAATATTGGGAAAAGGAGAAATTATGAGAAAAATATCAAAATGGTCGAAAATAAAAAGCCTCGCAGCAGGCATGATGATGGCGGTGGTCATGGGATCGGTCGCGGTCGCGGGATCGGGCAATTTACAGAAAGTTTTTAATGATGCCAAGGCGGATTATGATGCGGGAGAGTTTGAAAAGGCAGCGATCGGGTTCCGTAAGGTGCTGAAATACCAGCCGAGTTATGTGTATGCGCGCAAGTATCTGCCCCAGACGGAGGCGATGCTCAAAAAGGGTAAAACCGTGGTCACGCTGGAAACTAAGTTGGCTAAGTTGCAGGTGCCGAATGTGAATTTTGATAACGCTAGCTTGGGCACCGTGTTGACTTATCTGTCTCAAAGGTCGGAGGAAATTTCCGGGGGCAAGGTGATTGCGAACTTTATTTATAAGGGGCCGCGGGAGGACAAGGACTCAAAAATGGTGACCTTGAAACTGGGCAGTGTGCCGATGACGGAAGTCATTCGTTATGTCGGGCAGTTGACTGGAACTAAGTTTAAATATGAGGAATACGCCGTGGTGGGAGTGCCTGCAGTTGATGTCGCTAGAGCCGAGGTGAAGTTGGAGCAAGGGGCAGCGGCTTCTAACAAACCTAAATTCGATGACAAACCCAAAGATCCCTTTGCTAAATAGCGGAAGCTCATAGGGCAAAATTTCATATTTGTCCGTGGGTCTGCCGTTGCTCTTAAATAATATAGTTGGAGTGAGGTTGAATCAGGCATGACAGGATTGGAATTCTATCCTACGGACTCTAAAAATCAGTGAAGCCAAAAATTGCTCTGATCACTGGAGGCGGGGGAGATCTCGCTTTGGAGTTGCGAAGTCAACTACTGGCGGCGGGCTATGAGGTGCTTGCGCCCACCCGTGTGGAACTGGACGTGAGCGATGCGGCTGCGGTGGACTTGTTTGTGAAAGGGCATGCGCGCATTGATTTGTTGATCAATAATGCAGCAGTGACGGAGGATCGGACCATTTCGCGAATGAGCGAAGCTGAATGGGATCATGTGCTGGATGTGAATGCCAAAGGGGCATTCCTCTGTGCCAGAAGTGTTTTGCGCAAGATGCTACGTCAGCGATGCGGGCATATTATCAATATAAGCTCGTATGCTGCACTACGGCCTCCTGTCGGACAGGCAAATTATGCGTCGGCAAAGGCTGCTTTGATCGCCTTGACCCAGAGTCTGGCAGCGGAGGCGGGAGGGCGGAGCGTCCGGGTGAATTGTGTATTGCCGGGGTTTCTGGAGACTAAAATGACGAAGCGGGTGAGTGATAGTGTGCGTGAGCGAGCGAAGCAGGCTCATGTATTGGGGCGTTTTAACCGTGTTTGCGATGCGGCGCGGTTTATAGTGTTCTTGGACACTATGGAGGCGGTATCAGGTCAGGTGTTCCAACTGGACAGCCGTCTGCGTCCATGGTGTTGAGCGGGTAAAAAGTCGGTAAAAATAATAATTTTCCGTGATGGAAAATATCGCTTGCCGAATAAGCCAAGGTGTGGAAACTTTGCGCCCCTCTCAACCGAGGCTAAGCGATGGCATACGCAATTTTTAAAACAGGTGGTAAACAATACAGGGTCTCCGAAGGCGACAGCATAGATGTGGAAAACATCGACGCTGAAGTCGGCGCTAATACTTCTTTTTCTGAGGTATTGATGCTCAATGACGGAACCAGCACAACCGTGGGTGAACCTTTTATCAATGGAGCAACGGTCGAAGCCGAAGTGGTCGATCAGCATCGTGATAAAAAAGTGATCGCCTTCAAATTCAAACGACGTAAAGGTTTTCACAAAACCAAAGGTCACCGCAGGCATCTGACACGTTGGCAGATCAAGAAGATCTCGGCATAAAACGCTTCAAATTTCAGGCGGGTTGCAAAACTTTAGCGCTGAACGCAAATCTTAACTATTTTTAGCAATGGCTCATAAAAAAGGACAGGGAAGTATTAAAAACGGTCGCGACAGTAACGCGAAGCGCCGTGGGGTGAAAAAATTCGGCAGCGAAAAAGTGATCGCCGGCAACATCATCATTCGTCAATGTGGCACCAAATGGCAGCCCGGTGTGAATGTGGGTCTGGGAAAAGATTATACGATTTTTTCACTAGTGGACGGAGTGGTTCGTTTTGACCGCAACGGTCGACGGGTGAACGTTGATGCGGTGGAAGCGTAAGTTTTTATCTCTATGGTCTTTTGACCGCAAAGATTTACAGCAGGCTTTAGCCTGCTGTTTTTTTGCGCCTTGGGAATAAGGCTGATAAAATTTATTCTAGTATTCTAGCTTTGCGAAATCGTTGAGCCTGTGAAAGTGTGACTGATGTTTAATGTTGTTTTGATTGAACCGGAGATCCCGCCGAATACCGGTAATATCGGTCGTTTGTGTATGGCTGCGGGCGCACGGTTGCACTTGGTGGGGCCGCTCGGATTTTCTCTCGACGACCGTTCACTGAAACGTGCGGGGTTGGATTATTGGCCTGAACTCGATTTATCCCAGTGGCAATGTTTTGAAGAGCTGCAAACTGCTGCGGATGATTCAGCGGCTTTTTATTTCTTAACAACTAAGTCGGATAAGGCTTACTGGGAGGTGGATTTTAACGATAACGATTATATTGTTTTTGGCCCTGAAACCCGGGGGCTGCCGCAGTCTTTATTGGAGGAAAATGAATCCAATGCATTAACGATTCCGCAAAAAAAAGGCCGCAGTTTGAATTTGGCCACTTCAGTTGGCATTGTTCTTTACGAGTCCGTTAGGCAGCTGAGCAGCTCATAATAATCCGATTTGGGCATTAGGTGCTTGAGTCGTATTTAGTTAAGAATGATTTTTACACTTGCCAAGTGTGATTTTTTTCTGTAACAACGATTTCTATAGACCGCACTATTATTCTGACAAAATCAAAAACAAATACAGAGAAGTTAATTCTCAGGAAAAATCCTAGTTCACAGGTTAATGTTTCTGGGCGATATAGCGGCGACGGGTGTGTTGGAGGCGGCAGGGGAGATTCTCAAATTGTGATTGGATCCGCCATGGCTAACGGTGATCTGGTGACGGGTGTTTCACATGTTGTGAGCATGGGTGGAATGATGAAATTTTAGTGTGGAAAGATATATAGAATTTAACTGATCCCCAACAACAATGCCCTTTGTGGCGAAAACAAAGCAACTATGAAGAAAAAGACAGCAAGGAAAAAGGCGGCTCCGAAAAGGAAAGCCGTAAAGAGATCCGCAGCTCCTAAAAAGAAAGCAGCTAAAAAGAAAGCAGCTCCTAAAAGGAAAGTGGTGAAGAAAAAAGCAGCTAAGAAAAAGGCGGCTAAGAAGGCGGCGGCTCCTAAAAAGAAAGCTGTGAAGAAAAAAACAGCTAAGAAAAAAGCAGCTCCTAAAAAGAAAGCAGCAAAAAAGAAAGCAGCAAAAAAGAAAGTCGTGAAAAAGAAGGCAGCTAAGAAAAAAGCAGCTCCTAAAAGGAAAGTGGTGAAAAAAAAGGCGGCTAAGAAAAAAGCAGCTAAGAAAAAAGCGGCTCCTAAGAGGAAAGCGGCAAAAAAGAAAGCTCGCAAACGTTAGATCGAATTAATTAACTCGATTATAACCCGGAACTGACGAAGGAGTCGGTTCCGGGTTTTTTTGTCAGTTGATATAATTTACGCGAGTATTCTCGGGACACTTGTTTTAACCCTACTTAAAAAATTCAAAAGCTACTGAACTAATGATCAATCCTTGAATTGAGCTACCAGATTAGTGATGGTCTCTTTGGCGTCTCCGTAGATCATGCGGGTGTTTTCGCGGAAGAACAGGGTATTAACCAGTCCGGAAAACCCAGCACCTTGACCACGTTTGAGGGCAAATACGGTGCGGGCTTCGTAAACTTTGATGATGGGCATGCCGTAGATCGGGCTTGATTCGTCTTCGACCGCTGCGGGGTTGACCACGTCGTTGGCACCGATGACGATGGCGACATCGACGGTGTTGATGATGGGGTTGATGTCGTCCATCTCAGCTAATTGTTCGTAGGGAACGTCAGCCTCGGCGAGTAGTACATTCATGTGTCCGGGCATACGTCCGGCCACTGGGTGAATGGCAAAACGAACTTCCGCGCCGTTGTTTTCCAAAATTTGCGCCAGCTCTTTCACAGCGTGCTGGGCTTGGGCGACGGCCATTCCGTATCCGGGGACAAAAACAACGCTCTGTGCGGCTTCGAGCACGTAATAAGCATCTTCTACCGTGGCCGCCTTCATTTCGCCTTCAACTACTTTGCCGGACTTTCCAGTGGCGGCTCCGAAACTGCCGAAGAGCACGTTGCCCAGGGTGCGGTTCATTGCTTTGCACATGATAATGCTGAGGATCAATCCGCTGGCACCGACCAAACAGCCGGCGACGATGAGCACGTTATTGAAGATCACAAAACCAGCAGCGGATGCGGCCAGTCCGGAAAAACTGTTGAGGATGGCGATGACCACCGGCATGTCGCCACCTCCAATGGGGATGACGGCGAGGATGCCGAGCAGCAGGGATAAGCCGATCAGCGCATACAGCGCCCAAGCTGAGTGGGTGGTGACAAATACCACGCCCAAAGCAACGATGGCGAGGGCTATCAGGGCGTTGACGGCTTTTTGGCCACTGAAGTTGATGGCGTTGCCGCCCATTTTACCAGAGAGCTTGAGGTAGGCAATCAGGCTGCCGGTGAAGGTGATGCCACCAATCAGGATGGTCACCACCACGGCGGCTCCTTTTTCAACACCCATGTCGCTGTTGTCCGTGTGAGCGGCGAATTCCGCCCAGCCGACCAGCAGTGACGCCAGTCCTCCGAAACCATTGAAAAGTGCGACCAGTTCCGGCATGCCGGTCATTTGCACGCGTTTGGCGGTGAAAGCGCCAATGATGGAGCCGAGGGCCAGACCTGCGATGATCCATTCGAAGGCGAGGCCTTTGGTGAGCAAAACCGCCACCACGGCGATCAACATGCCGAGCGAGGAAATTTGGTTGCCGCGTCGAGCGGTGCTGGCAGAGCCGAGCATTTTGATCCCATAAATAAATAGGATCGATGCGATGATGTAAGCAAAATTAATGTAAGGTTCCATCTTGTGTCAGGTCAGTCGGTAAAAAAACAGAGGCAATAAAAAATTATTTATTGTCTTTTTTGGAGTGAAACATGGCGAGCATACGGTCGGTGACCATGTAGCCGCCTACAACATTGATTGTAGCCAATACCAAGGCGATGAAGCCGAGGATGACACCCATTTTCCCGTCGGGGTCAGTTGCTCCGGAGGCAATGATCGCACCTACAATGGTGATGCCCGAGATGGCATTAGAGCCTGACATCAGCGGGGTGTGTAGCTGTGAGGGGACTTTCTGGATCAGTTCGAAGCCGAGGAAGGCGGCGAGCACAAAGATAAAGAGGAGGAGCATTAACATGATGAGAAGATGTCAGGAATTAAAATGATGCGGTAAGCTGTTAAGAAGTGAAACGGTCGTGGACGATTTTCCCCCCGTGAGTGATGACGCAACCTTTGAGCAGTTCGTCTTCGAGGTCGATGGGGAAAGTTTTGCTCTCTTCGTCGAGAAAGTGTTCCACCATGTTAGTGATGTTGGAGGAATAGACCTGGGTTGCGTTTTGTGGAACCAAACCTTCATAATTGGTCAGTCCGATCAGGGTGACGCCTTTGTCGGTGGTGACTTCTTCGCCGGCAACCACGCCTTCAACATTGCCGCCGCCTTCAGCAGCGAGGTCAATGATCAGGCTGCCGTTTTGCATTTGAGCTACGACATCTTTTTTGATCAGCACCGGTGGTTTGCGGCCGAAAACTTTGGCGGTGGTGATCACCACATCGGATTGGGCACAGACCTTGGCTTGCGCTTCGATCTGGATTTTGATCTGCTCAGGAGTCATCTCCTTGGCGTAACCGCCTTCGCTTTTGGTTTCACCGAGGTCGATGCGCAGGGCTTTTGCGCCCAGAGACTCGGCTTGTTCGAGCGCTTCTGGCCTGACGTCAAAGGCGGTGACCCGTGCGCCGAGTCGTTTGGCAGTGGCGATCGCTTGCAGTCCGGCTACGCCGATGCCGAGGATGAAAAATTTGGCCGGAGAGATGGTGCCTGCCGGGGTCATCATCATTGGCAGGATGGTTTTCATGCGGCTGGCGGCGAGAATGACGGAGGCGTAACCTGCCAAGTTGGCCTGCGAACTGAGGGCGTCCATTTTTTGGGCCAAGGTGGTGCGCGGAAGCATTTCCAGACTGATAGCGGTGGCATCGGCTTTGGCAAACGCTTCAATCAGGCTGGATTCATTAAAAGGGTCGAGGAAGCTGATGTGGATGGCGCCTTTTTTGAGTTTGGCGATTTCATCTGCCGGAGGTTTGCGTACTCGGACGATGATGTCGGCGTCCGCTAGGGACGCATTGCGCTCGCTGGAGATTTCCGCCCCAGCTTCACGGTAATCTTCGTCTCTATGCCCGGAGGAGTCTCCTAGGCCTGATTCTATGATCACCGTAACTCCAAGGGTAGAGAGTTTCTTTGTGCCGACGGGATCCAAGGCGGCTCGGGTTTCGTCGGGGTCCGTTTCTTTTGGCGCGAAGATTTTCATGAAATAAGGAGCACTGATCGTCTCAGAGGGCAGTAACCTATCAAGCTCAGGCAAAGTGTCGAATGGAATTTTTTGTCTGCGCTGGTATTTGCTGCATCAATGAGCTTTGTTTTCCTCGCGGTTAACGTTGCTCGGGAAGGACTGGGTATAGGCCTGGTCTTTTGGACTGAGGGTTTTTATCTCTACTTGCCACTTTTCACCTGCGGCGGATTTCAGAGTGACGGACGTTCCATTGCGTTGCACAAACTGGGCGAAAAATTTCTGACCTTTGTGGTTTTCCCACTCGCGGTATCCTCTGGTTTTCAGTGTTTTTCTTTTTTGGGAAATTTCAACAAGTTGGGCGTCCGTCACGGTTTTGAGGTTATTGAAATAATCGACTGGTCGCCCACTGTGGTAACCAGTGGTCTGGTGGATCACATGCCCGTTGGGGTCGAAAAAAAGCAGGACTGGCAGCCCGCTGACTTTGAATTTTTCTTTTAGTTTGCGTAGGGCATCAGGAATCTCTAGTGGATCCCGTGGGTAGTCGAGGTAACAAAGGACCAGATTCTTTTTGGCGTAGCTGTTGAAGGTTTTGGATGAGATCACTTCGGAGCTGAGATCCTGGCAGATGGTATTCCACTGTGCGGTGAAAAGCAGCAGCATCGGTTTCTGTTTGGCTTTGGCGATGGAGAAAGCTTTGTGGGGATTGCGTTCCCATACCGCAGCATTGGGATCTGTGGGGATATTGGGTTGAAGAGGAATTTTGTCAGGGATGACCCCCGAACGTTTGATCAACCCATTGGCATCGGGCACCGGGGTAGCTACGATGGGCTGGCTGGTTTCCTGGGCTTGAAGCGACATCGGACCAGTCACCAATAAAAAGGAAAGCAAGGCAAGGAACTGGCAATGGTGGTTGGGAAAATGCACGGATGAAAAATATAAACGAGCAGAGATTGAGCTTAACTTGGATTCCGTAGGTAATGGAGTGAAATGATACTGGGAGAGGGGCTTGAATTAATGCTGAAGAGGATGTGTATTGGGGATTGTAGCAGCTCATCGAATAAGCGATATGAAAACCACTCTCAGTCTCCTTTTTTCCCTTGCCTTCATTTGTCCCCAGTTATGGGCGCTAGAGAAAAGTTTTCCGAATATTATTTACATTTTAGCTGATGATTTTGGTTATGGTGACGCAAGTTGTTATAATCCTGAATCAAAAATAATCACCCCACACATTGACCGTTTGGCGAAAGCTGGCATGCGCTTCACTGATGCCCACACGCCTTCGTCGGTGTGTTCGCCAACACGTTATGGCATTTTGACCGGACGTTATTGTTGGCGCACTAGATTAAAAGAGCGGGTGCTGGATGGTTTTGATCCGCCTTTGATCGAACCAGATCAGGTCACGGTGGCTTCTTTTTTGAAAAAACAGGGATACGCTACGGCAGCTGTGGGTAAATGGCATCTGGGCATGAACTGGACGGACAAAAAAGGCGTGGAGGTGCCGTGGATCCCTACTGCAGAGAAAAAGCGTCCAAGGAACGGTTTTGATGTGGATTATACCGCGAAGATCAAAGGTGGCCCGATCGCAGTCGGCTTTGATTATTATTTTGGTATTTCGGCGTCGCTGAACATGGCGCCATTTTGTTATTTGAAGAATGATCGTGCTTTACATCTGCCTGTTTGGCAGCAAAAACGCATCAGCTCGGACTTTGTCTCAGTGGATGAGGGCATGCGCTCACCGGATTTTACTATCACAGGGGTGATGCCGCGGCTCACTGGTGAAGCGATTGCAGTGATTGAAAATCACGCGGCAGAAAAGTCGACGAAGCCTTTGTTCCTTTACGCTCCCCTGACCTCACCGCATTTGCCCTTGGCACCGAATGTGGAATATCGCGGCAGTAGTCAGGCGGGAGAATATGGGGATTTTGTGGTTGAGACGGATGCGTTTGTCGGGGCGATTATGGATGCGCTGGAACGCACGGGGATGGCTGATGATACCCTGGTGGTGTTCACCTCTGATAACGGCGGTTTGTATCATTGGTGGCAAGCGAAGGAAGCGGATGATTTGAAACATTATCGAGTGAACAAGCGGGGGCAATATGTGAAGGACCGTGGGCATCAGGGAAATGCTCACTTACGTGGCACTAAAGCGGATATATGGGAAGGTGGGCATCGGGTTCCCTTCATCGTGCGTTGGCCGGGTAAAACTCCGGCGGGTTCGACTAGTAACGATTTGATCGAATTGACGGATTTACTGGCCACCTGTGCAGCGATCACTGGAGTGGAGTTGCCGCAGGGGGCAGGTCCAGACAGTCGTAATATATTGCCAGCTTTGTTGGGGAGGGAGGGCGCTGAACCGCTGAGGGATTATGCCGTCCATCATTCCCTGTGGGGGATGTTTGCTATTCGTAAGGGAGATTGGAAATTGATCGAGCACCGGGGTTCGGGTGGATTCACTCGTCCGCGGGAAATTGATCCGACAAAAGAAGGTGGGCCGGTTGGGCAGTTATATAATTTGAAGGATGATCCTGCCGAGACAAAAAACCTTTGGGATGAAGAGCCGCAAGTGGTGAAGCAATTGTTGAAGCTGCTGAAAGAAGTGAAAACTGGCGATGCCTGAAAATGTGATGCAGATTCGTTGCCCGATGGTGTGCTGTTATGCCATTCGGGTGAATGAATGTGTTTATCTCATTGATACGGGGTTTGTTGGAGGAGTGAAGGCGATCGAGCGAGCCTTGGACCAGGAGGGCTGGAGAGGTCTGCCGGTGAAAGGTATCCTCCTGACTCATGGGCATCTCGATCATACGTTGAATGCCGCATCGCTTGCAGAGCGGCACCAGGCGTGGGTGGCGGCTCCAGCAGCCGATCGCTTATTATTGAATGGGGATTTTCGGGTGACTGGACTTGGATGGGTAGGAGGTGCGATGCAGCAGCTAGGTGCAGTTTTTTTGCATTACAGAAAGGCGGAAGATATTACCTGGTATGAAGAAGATACTCCGGAAGTGTTTCCTGATGCTCTCAGTATTGTAAAATTGCCGGGACACACGGCGGGGCACTCGGGATTTCTTTTTGGTCGTCATTTGTTTTGCGGAGATGTGTTTGCCAGTTTTGGGGCAGCGTCTCATTTGTCACCCGGGATTTTCAACGAAGACACTGAATTGGCGAAAAGGAGTCTGCTCGAAGTGGCAAAAATGGATATTGACGGCGTGTTCCCTCATCATTGTGATGGAGCTCCCCCGGAAATACATCTTGAGAGGTTGAGAGGGATTGCCGCTAAAATTTAAGCGTGGAAAATTGATCACTGTGGAAAAATATATTTTAAGGGAGGATCCCAATGGAAAAAAGTTCTTGTGTGTGGGGGATGTCGTTGTATTATGGGGGAAGGGACATATTCGGGGGAGTCGAAGCGCTAGAGAAAGGGATCAATTATGAGGAAGATACGGGAGTTTTTGTTGGGGCCGGAGGGGCAGACGAATTATTATCACGTGGTGAGCCGGACGACGGGACGGGATATTTTGTTTGAGGATGATGAGAAGGAAACTTTTCGAATTCTGATGCTTAAGCAGTTGAAATTCAGCGGGCTGCGGGCGCTGGCTTGGTGTTTTATGGGCAATCACTTTCATTTGTTGTTGGAGGTGCCGGACAGTGAGCTGGCGACAGAGGGGTGGACGGATGAGGATTATATCAGGCGACTGGAGGTGTTTAAGAATGAGTGGTCGAGTAAGTTGGTGCTGGATGAGGTGGAGCTGTTTAGGGGGAATGGGGCGGATGAAAAGGTGAGTGCGATTGCGGAATTGGTGAAGGCGCGGTTGTTTGATCTATCGATGTTTATGAAGGAGTTGAAGCTGAAAATGACATTGGCTTACAACAGAAAACACGGTCGGGTGGGGACTTTGTGGGAGGGGCCGTTTAAGAGCGTGTTGTTAGAACCTCCTTCGCCATTCTCCTTCGCTAAAGCTACGGCGAACAAGGGGCTTCGGCGATCAGGGGGGGCTGATAAAGAGAGTGGAGAGAGCAGTGATGCGCTGCGGATGGTGGCGGCTTATATTGATCTGAATCCGGTGCGTGCGGGGCTGGCGCAGGAGCCGGAGGGTTACCGTTGGTGTTCGTATGCGGCGGCGGTGGCCGGGGTGCGCGGGGCGAGGCAGGGGCTGTGTTATGCGGTGACGGGTCGGAGTCGGGTGGCGTGGAAGAAGGTGGCGCAGGAGTATCGGTGTTTGCTGTATGCAAAAGGGGAGCAGGTGAACGCGGATGTGACGGTAGACGGTTACAACAAAGGAAAGGGTGGTTTCAGCCGGGCGGAAATCAAGGAAGTGCTGGAATCAGGTGGGCGTTTGCCAGTGGCGGAGGCTTTGCGGTGCCGGGTGAGGTATTTTACTGATGGAGCGGTGTTGGGCAGCCAGAGGTATGTGGATGATTTTTTTGAGAGCAAGAGGGGGTGTTTTGGCGCGCGTCGTAAGGACGGGGGGCGGAAGATGCGTGGGGCGCAGTGGGGGGATTTGAGGGTATTGCGGGATTTAAAGGTGGATGTGATAAGAGGGGCGTAACAAGTGGTTGTCCGGGGAAATAGGAGATACGATGGCGCAATTTGACATCTAAACCTGTGGTCGATTTTGTTGAAAGTCCCGCCGACTTTAATTGACTTTAGGGGCAAGCTCTTATAAACGGTAACAGCCCTTTTTCTGTACCGATTCAGGGCTGGATTGATGAGATGGGATACCGCGTTTTTATATTTGTATTATTGCTGATCACCTGGGTGCTGCTTTCAGGCCAGTTTGACGCTTTTCATTTGATCCTGGGCTTGATTTCATGTGCTTTGGTGACGTGGATGTCGTCGGATTTGTTGTTTCGCACCCGAGAGGACCCGGTGATGCAGCGGGTGCAGGAGGGCTGGAAGCTGGTTTGGTATTTTTTGTGGATGTTGTGGCAGATTTTTCTGGCAAATATCGCAATTTTGAAGCTGGCACTGTCACCGAGCGCTTTACAGCAGGTTAATCCGAGCATTGTGCATTTTAAAACCAAGCTGAAGTCAGATTTCGCTAAGTTTTTGCTCGCTAATTCGATCACTTTGACTCCGGGTACGGTGACGATCAAAATCAGAGGGGATGATTTTTACGTGCACGCGATCAATGAGGAGGCTGCGGCGGGTTTGGACGGGGAAATGGAGCGGCGTATCGCGCGTATTTACCGGGCGGAGCGTGCTGCGTCCAGCAGTGAATCCAGTGGAGAGGAGGATTCCCAATGAACACCTTTTTTGTTTGGTCGGGCATTGCCTTGTTGCTGATGATGGTGCCGATTTTTTATCGTATGCACATCGGCCCGACAGCGATTGACCGGATTTTAGCGGTTAATGTGATTGGCACTAAAACAGCGGTATTGTTGGTTTTCATCGGAACGATTTTCCCTGGGGGGCGAATTGAAATGTTCGTTGATTTCGCCTTGGCTTACGGCTTGTTGAATTTTATTGGATCGTTGGCAGCAGCGAGATATTTCCATCGTTCCAAGGCGGTGGCTGGCGAAATTGATGTGGAGGGAGAGGCTGAGGGGTCCTGACAAATGAGTATCATTATTAACATCATCAGTATCGTTTTCATCCTAGCCGGCCTGGTATTTTTCTTTGGCTCGGTGGTGGGAGTGGTGCGCTTTCCGGATTTTTACACCCGCATGCATGCGGCGGGCAAGGGGGACACCTTGTCGAGTTTGTTGGTGGTCATGGGTTTTGCGGTGTATCACCTAGGTCAGATTCACTGGACGGATTTTGCTTGGGCTGATTTGTTGGTGGTGATCAAGTTGCTCGCTATTTGTGCTTTTATCATGCTGACTTCGCCAACCGCGACCCATGCCTTGATGGATGCGGGTTATGAGGACGGTATCGAGCCGCTGTTGCGGAAAAAGGGCAATGCTTTACAGGATGAGGAGATAGGAGATAGGAGATAGTTTTTACATGATCTGGCAGTTCGACATTATTATTCTTATTTTCCTGGTGATCACGGCGGTGATTTCTTTACGGGTGAAGGATTTGTTAGCGGCTTCGATGGTCTTTGGTACGTATAGTTTTTTGATCTGTCTTTTATGGGCGGGTATGGGGGCGGTGGACGTGGCTTTTACTGAGGCGACGGTTGGTGCGGGTATCAGTGCGGTTATTTTGATCGCTACGGTTTACAATACCAGGAGGGATTCATCGGATTAAGAACATGAAGTGGGTCGGACTTATAGCGGTGATATTTACTGGGGGCTTACTGCTCTCGGCGATGGATGATTTTCCTAATTGGGGTGATGCGCATTCCCCTGCCAATGCCAGTCCGGTGTCACAGTATTATATCGAAAAAACCATCGAGGACTCAGGGGTTCCTAATATGGTGACAGCGGTTTTGGCGGATTATCGCGGTTATGATACGATGTTCGAAACGGTAGTGGTATTGATCGCGGGTATTGCGATCATGGCGATCCTGCGAGTGATGAATGGAGTCCCTGGTGGGGCACGGCCTTCACCTGCGCATGAG
Organism: Verrucomicrobiota bacterium; assembly: GCA_024277195.1. GTDB lineage: Bacteria > Verrucomicrobiota > Verrucomicrobiia > Verrucomicrobiales > DEV007 > JAADHD01. Next base: position 26,173 of record JAJRVS010000259.1, read on the forward strand.
ATTGGCGATCAACATGATATCATTATTGGTACCACTTGCCGTTTGCTGATCCCGGTTTTGCAGTTGTTTGCACTTTATGTGATTGCGCATGGTCACCACAGTCCGGGCGGGGGGTTTCAAGGGGGGGTGATTCTGGGGGCGAGTTTTATTTTGACTGCTATCGCCAAGGGGCTGGATCCGGCCTTGGAAAGATTACCCGAAAAACGCTACGTGAAACTTGCTTTTGTCGGAGTGGTGATTTATTCCGGCTTTGGTGTGGCGTGTTTGTTACTGGGGGAGAACTTTTTGGACTACGGGGTTTTGCAGGTGTTGCTGCCGACGATCGACGCGGCCGAGGCTCGTTCGCACAGTATGCTGGGAGTTGAAGTCGGTGTCGCTTTTACGGTGTCTGCGATCATGTTTGCGATCTATGCAAACCTAGCCAGCAAGGGTGAACTGGAAGGAGGGCTTTAAATTTTTGTCATGAGTGAAATTACGAGTCAATATCTGATCGATCACTTCAACTTCTGGGTTGCGGTGGTGTTGATGATGATCGGGCTGTATGCCATGATCACGAAGAATAATCTGATCAAAAAACTGATAGGCATGTCGATTTTCCAGACGGCGATTATTTTGTTTTATGTGTCTGCCGGGGTGAAAGAAGGGGCGACGATTCCGATTCTGGAGCATCACGTGGCGGAGACGGAGCAGGTGGAAGCGGGTGAGCACGCGGAGGGGCATTCCACAACAAAGGCTTCGTCCAGTCACGAGGTTCATGCGATCAATCCTGATGATTATTCAAACCCTTTACCCCACGTTTTGATGCTGACGGCTATCGTGGTGGGGGTGGCGACGCTGGGGGTGGCTTTGGCGGTGTCGCAGGTGATTTATAAAAACTACGGAACTTTGGAGGAAGACGAGATTCTTGCTAAAATAAAAGCAGCGGAAAACGATGGCTGAGCAATACCCTATCATCGTATTACTGGTGCTATTGTTTGGAGCACTTTTTGTAGGTCTGGCCGGCATGGCGGATCGGCGGGTGTGTTTTCCTCTGACGATGACGGCCTTGGTTTTAGCGGTGATGGTTTCGGTGGGGATTTTGCAACGGGTGATCAGTGGCGGCGTGATTCGCTATTTTGTTGGTGGGTGGAGCCGGCCGGTGGGCATCGGTATCGAACTGAGGATCGATACAATCAATGCGCTGGTGCTGTTGACCATCACTACGGTGGGCCTATTGACGGCACTGTTTTCTTTCCGCCGGGTACAGGAGGACAAAACTGAAAAAACGCCTTTGTTTTACGTGCTCTATTTGCTGCTGATCATGGGCTTGTCGGGGATGGTGATCACTGGCGATGCGTTTAATTTGTATGTTTTGTTGGAGGTATCTTCGCTTACGTCTTATGCGCTGATTGCGATGGGTAAGTCGCGCCGCGCGGCAGTGGCGGCGTTCAGTTATATCATCATGGGAACGATTGGCGCATCGTTTTATTTGCTCGGCGTGGGATACCTCTATTTGCGCACTGGCACGTTGAACATGATGGAGATTCATCAGGCGATTTTGGCTTTGGATGGTCCTTCGAGCACTATTGTGGTGGCTTTTGTACTGATCCTTGTTGGTTTGATGATCAAGATGGCTTTTTTCCCCTTGTTTGGCTGGTTGCCCAACGCTTACTCTTATTGCCCGTCGTCGACGTCCTGTGTGGTTGCACCGTTGATGACCAAAGTGGGGGTGTATGTGATGGTGCGGATGATGCTGACAGTGTTTGGTACTGAGTGGGTGTTTGAAAACCTGCAGTACACCCAGTGGATGGTGGGCATCGCGGTGCTGGCGATTCTGGCAGGTTCAGTGATGGCGCTAGCCCAAGTGGAATTGAAAAAAATGTTTTGTTATCTGATTGTCGCTGAGGTGGGTTACATGGTGGGCGGTGCTTGGATGGCGAATCATTGGGGCATGGTGGGCACGATTTATCACATCATGGGCGATGCTTTTATGACTTTGTGCATGTTTTTGGCTGCTGGTATTTTTGTCAAACAAGCGGGCGTGGTGCGCATCGATCAACTGGATGGCATGTTTCGCAAAATGCCGTGGACGATGGCGGGTTTTGTGGTGGGTGCTCTGGCGATGATCGGGATCCCGCCGACCTGTGGGTTTTTCAGTAAACTGTATCTCATTCGCGGAGGTATGGAGTCTGGGCATTGGGGGTATGTGATGGCGCTGTTGATTTCCAGTCTGGTGAATGCGGTGCTGTTTTTCAGGATTTTTGAGATTGCCTATTTCGGCAAAAAACCTGCAGAGGGTCATGGGCACCATGTAGATCATTCCGAAGAGAGTGTGATTAAGGAAGCGCGGCCGAGTGCTTTGATACCGCTTTTGGCAACGGCGGTGATTATTGTGTTGCTGGGGCTTTTTAATAGCAATCTGGTGGAGTTGATCGAACGCTCTTTGCAGGGTTCGGAGGTGATTGGAACGAGAGCTTTGTCTTCGAAAGGGGGGCTGGGCTGATATGCCGGAAGTGATCCAGACTTACATGCCGCTGTGGGCTTGTTTGAGCGCCTTGTTTGCGGTGGTGCCGATTGTATTGCTGCGCAGGGAAACGTTCTTGCGTGAGGGGGCTACTTTTGTGGCGGGTTTTGTGATGCTGGGTTTTGTGATTTCGATGGTGCCCGAGGTGCTGGCGGGCAAGGTCTTGGAATGCACGCTGATTGAGATCACCGCGGATGTGCCGATCAAGTTCCGGGTGGACGGACAGGGTATGTTGTTTGCCTTGGTGGCGTCGAGTTTGTGGATTGTGACCTCGCTGTATTCAGTGGGTTATATGCGAGGATTGAAGGAGCATTCGCAGACGCGGTTTTTTGTGTTTTTTGCGGTTTCCCTGACGGCAACGATGGGGGTGGCTTTTGCTGGCAACCTGTTGACGCTCTATTTGTTTTACGAAATGTTGTCGCTGGCAACCTGGCCACTGGTGACTCATCATCAGGATAAAGAAGCACGTGGAGGTGGACGGAAATATCTGGCTTATTTGTTAGGCACCTCAGTGGGGTTTGCGCTGCCGGCTTTGATTTTTTGTTACGTCAAAGCTTCGGCGACTGGGCTCGAATTTTCAGCTGCGGGTTTCCTGGCCAGCACTGGGGTAGAAGGCTCGACCGCTCTGGTGCTGTTATTACTTTTCACTTTCGGCTTCTCCAAAGCGGGGCTGATGCCTTTTCATTCGTGGCTGCCTGGTGCGATGGTGGCACCGACCCCGGTGTCGGCTTTGTTGCATGCGGTGGCAGTGGTGAAGGTGGGCGTGTTCTGCATCATCCGGGTGTTCACCGGAGTATTTGGTTTGGCTTTTTTGAAGGAATTGGACATCGCCATCGTGGTGTCCTGGATCGCGGCTTTCACGGTGATCACTTCGTCATTGATCGCCTTGACGCAGGATAATTTGAAGCGTCGGCTGGCTTTTTCGACGATTGGTCAGTTGGCCTACATTATTTTGGGAGTGTCTTTGCTGGAGGATCGAGCGGTGATCGGCTCGATGGCACACATCGCCATGCATGCGGTGGGTAAAATCACTTTGTTCATGTGTGCGGGGGCGATTTTTGTGGCAACGGGCAAAAAATATGTCAGTCAGATGGACGGACTGGGACGCAAGATGCCGCTGACCTTTGTTGCGTTCACGATTGGAGCATTGAGTGTGATTGGGCTGCCGCCGACGGGCGGATTGATCAGTAAATTTTATTTGGTGACTGGCGCAATGGATGCGGGCCAACCATTGTTGGTGACCGTTTTTCTGGTGAGCACGCTATTGAACGCTGCCTATTTGTTGCCGGTCGGTTACCGCGCTTTTTTTCCCAGGGATCGGCAACTGTCGAGTCAGCCCTTTTCTTGGAAAACAACGGCAGAAGCTCCTTGGGCAGCGGTGTTGCCACTTTGTGTGACTTCTATCTTGGCGATCGTATTATTTGTGAAACCTCAACTGCTATTAAAACTCGCCAGTCTGATGGTGAGTGATGTGGGATAAAAAATGGCTCAACAAAAAAAAGAATTTGATTGGTTTGACCGTCCGAGCTCGCGGCGACTTTTGTGGCGTTTGTTGTGGGGAGCCTGCGCTCTGTCGGTGGTTGCCGAATTGTTTGTTCATCGCCATCCGTATTTTGGCATCGACGGGATTTTTGGTTTTTATGCGCTGTTGGGTTTCATCGGCTGCACGGTGATGATTTTATTGGAGAAGGGCTTGGGGAAATGGGTGAAGCGGAGTGAAGATTATTATAATGATCACATCGAGGATGATGTGATTCCTGAAGATATAGATGACGGCCATGCTGACTGATATCCCTCCATCACTATTGCTGTTCGCCGGAGCATTGATCACCATGCTGCTGCGTGGTCGTGCACGGAATATTTTCCTGGTGGTTTTGCCGGCTTACACTTTCTGGCACATCTCCCAGCTGTCTTTTAGCGAAGGGCCGAAGATGGAATTCCTGCCGACTTTTGATGCGCTCGAACCTTTGCGAGTGGACAAGCTCAGCAAAGCTTTTGGCTACATTTTCACCCTGAACGCGGCGGTTGCTTTCCTGTTTGCCTTTTATGTCAAAAAGGCGTTCCAGCATGTCTGGGCCTTGGTCTATATCGGCGCGGCTCTGGGGGTGATTTTTGCTGGAGACTTGATTACGCTGTATGTGTATTGGGAGTTGATGGCGATCTCGTCGGCTTTTGTGATCATTGCCCGTAATACCCTGCGTGCCAAGCAAGCTACTTTTCGTTACGTGATGGTGCATATCTTTGGTGGGCTGTTGCTGCTGGCAGGTATTGTGATGACGGTTTCGTCGAGTGGCAGCATCGCCTTTGATAGTTTCGATTACGCTGATGCCAATCTGGGCACCTGGCTGATTCTGGCAGGATTCCTAGTCAATGCGGCAGCGCCCTTATTTTCCTCCTGGCTGTCGGACGCCTATCCGGAAGCCAGTGTGACCGGCGGATTGATCCTCAGTGCTTATACCACCAAAACGGCGGTTTATACATTGCTGCGTGGCTTCCCGGGATGGGAACCGCTGATGGTGATTGGCTGCGTGATGGCGGTGTTTGGCATCATGTATGCACTGCTGGAAAATGACATGCGCCGCATATTGGCTTATTCGATTATCAATCAGGTGGGCTTCATGGTTTGTGCGGCGGGTATTGGGACCAAGATGGCGATCGCCGGAGCGGTGGCACATGCTTTTTGTCACATCATTTACAAGTCGCTGCTGTGGATGTCAGCTGGCGCGGTGTTGTATCGCACGGGGAAAAGTCGCTGCACGGATTTGGGGGGCTTGTATAAAACGATGCCGTGGACTTTGTTGTTTGGGGGCATTGGAGCTTTGGCGATTTCGGCGGTGCCGCTGACCAGTGGTTTCACCAGCAAGACGATCATCATCGCTGCGACCGAGCATGAGAAGTTGTTTTGGATCTGGTTGATTTTGGAGCTGGCATCGGCGGGGGTTTTTCTCCATGCAGGGATCAAATTTCCTTATTTTGTCTTTTTTAATCAAGACAAGGGATTGCGTCCCAAGGAAGCTCCGAAGACGATGTTATGGGCGATGGGGATTTTGGCTTTCTTGTGTATCTGGTTAGGGATCCGACCGCAGATGCTTTATGATATTTTGCCTTACGCGGTGGATTATAAAGCTTACACCGCTAGTCACCTGGTGACCCAGATGCAGTTGCTGATGTTCTCGGCGCTGGTATTTTTTCTCTTTCTACCGCTGCTCAAGCGCACGGCGACGATCAGTTTGGATGTCGATTGGTTTTACCGCAAAGGAGGAGTGGCTTTTTACCGCTTGATGGACAAGAGCCTGAACGGGATCAACGCGAAAGTGGCCGATGTGATTGCTGTTCGATACACTGCGTGGTTGGGGCGATTTCTCCGCACCGCTCCGGCTGAAATATTGGGAGGTTTGTTGGTGCCTTATTGGATGGGGATAGGATTGAATTCGGATGAGATAGCAGGGCGTAAGGCGAAGCTGGTATTACGAGCCAAACGCGGAGCGTTTCCGGTGGGGATCACGGCTTGTCTGGCGGTGATGATGTTGGCGATTATTTATTTGGTGGCATTGGCCTGAGGAAGGGGGGCTACCAATAAACACGAATTTAGAAGGCGGATTTTTTTAACCACGGAGGTCAGTGGATCAGAGCGAGCCGGAGCGAAGATAGCTGGAGGAAATTACCTGAAGGCAAATTTGCACCGATAAGAGAATGTTTTTTTTTCAGGGGGAAGAGGTTTTCTCGCCAAGGCGCAAAGAATCGCAAAGCAATGAAAGAGGGGGGGAGGGGATGTAGTTGGAGCGATCGTGCTACAATGGGGCAAATTCAAAATGAAAAATCAGTGTTCATCAGTGTGAATCAGTGGTTTCTTTTTAGAATATGTTTACTGGAATTGTTGAATGTTGTGGAGAAGTAAAGTCGATGGAGCCGGTGGAGGCGGGGTTCCGTTTGTGTTTGGGCATTCCCTTTGCGCGGGAGTTGAGTGAGGGGGAGAGTGTGGCAGTGAACGGGTGCTGCCTGACGGTGACGAAGGTTGAGGATGGTTCGGTCGGTTTTGACTTGTTGGCGGAGACTTGCCGGGTGACGAATCTGGGCGATTTGAAGGCGGGAGGTGTGGTGAATTTGGAGCGTGCCTTGAGAGCGACTGACCGGATGAGCGGGCATTTTGTGCAAGGGCATGTCGATGGCACCAGTGAGATTTTGGAATTAGAAGCGGTGGGACAGGATTATCGCTTGCGAGTTGCTTTGCCAGATCAGTTTTCGCGTTATTTGATCAACAAGGGCTCGATTTGCGTGGATGGCATGAGCCTGACGGCAGCAGAGGTGGGTGAGGATAGTTTCACCATCTGGCTGATTCCTCACACCATGGAGATCACCAATTTAAAAAATCGTCAAGCTGGACAGCGGGTGAATCTCGAATTTGATATGCTAGCGAAGTATGTTGAGAAGCTGGTGGCAGTTAGATGAGAACATTGGAGTCAAGAATCATGGCTATTCTGCCCAAGGGTTAGCAGGTGGCGTTTCACGCTTTAGCCAACTCTTCGACATGGGCGGAGACTGCTTTAGCTAGGCCTTGCGGATTGTAGCCGCCTTCCAGGATTGATACGATTTTTCCTTGGCAGAATTCTTGGGCCCATCCGCATGTCATCTTGGTTAACTCGATAAAATCGTCGTCGGTGAGCTGGAGCATGCCAACAGGATCGTCGATGCGAGCGTCGAATCCAGAGGAGATTAAGATGAAGTCGGGTTGAAACCTTATTAAAGCGGGCTCGATCAGCTCGCGCCACTTTTTTAAGATAAGATCGCCACCGCTGCCTTCGGGCACCGGGATATTAAGGGTGCTGCCTTTGCCCTCACCTTGCCCGATTTCATCAGCAGCGCCGGTGTGGGGGTAGATATTGTCTTCGTGGCTTGAAGCGTAGAAGACCGAGGGGTCGGAGTAAAAAATGTCTTGGGTACCATTGCCGTGATGGACATCCCAATCGAGAATAGCGATGCGCTTGAGGCCGTGGCGCTGTTGTAGATGGCGAGCGGTGATCGCTACATTGTTAAAGATGCAAAAGCCCATGCCTCTACCCGCAGAAGCGTGATGGCCAGGAGGTCTGACGGCAGCAAAGGCATTTTTTACGGTTCCTTCACAGACCGCATCGGCGGCTGCCAGGGATGAGCCGATCGCGTCCATGGCTACATCGTAGGAGTCCGGGCAAATGGCGGTATCGCCCGTGCGGAGAACGTCGGCAAATTGTTCCACATCCATGCGTGCCACATCGTGATACCAGGAGTCATGACACAATAAAACATCCTTGATGGTTGCGTTTTGGAAGGCTAAACGGTGATAGGCAGAGGGGGCGTTTTTGCAAAGAGCCTCCAGGTTGTTCATCACCGAGAGGTAGCGCTCGGCGCTCTCGGGGTGCATCGGTCCGGTGTCGTGCTTGAGAAAGGACGCGTCATAGATGATGCCGGTGGTTTGGTCAGTGGGGGTTGTCATGAATTCGGATCAGCTGTTTTACTCTTTTCCTGGTGTATGGATGTTAAGAGTTGCTCGACGTCGATGGTGAATTCGTCGCTGTCTTCGCCAAAATAGGATTTTTTGTCAGCGCCAAAAGAAATAAATAGTGCCGCCATGGCTTTGTTTCGTTTGAGCACGGAAGCCCAGAATTTTTTAATACCGCGATTTTTTGCGACACAGGCCAACTCGCCAAGCAAAAAACGGGACAGGCCCAAGCGCCGTCTATTTTCTCCAACCATGAAAGCAACTTCGGCAGACTGTCCGGACGGATCCTGATAAAAACGTGCGATGGCAGCGATCTGTTGTCGTTGCGTGTTTTCCTCGAACAGGGCGAAGGCGAGATCGACACTTTGATCTATAGAAGTGAGTTTGTAGGCGGATTCGTTGCTCATCCGGTCTTTGACGTGACCGTAGCGCATACTGATGGTTTCTTTGTCGTGCGAGTAGAAGAATTCCTGCAAAGAGCGGGTGTCGCTTGCCTTAAGCGGGCGAAATGTAAAACGTCGCCCTTTGAAATTTAGCGATTTTGAGTTTGCATGATCTTCACAGGCGTCGGTGATATGTTTGGGGGCGATGTTGTAAAATTTGGGGATCCACCCCCAGTGGTGGGCGTCGGCCAGCAGCTTTTCCCTGTAGTCGGGGTGAGCGACTTCCACCATGTTGAGAACTCTTTCGCGAATGCTGCGACCACGTAAGCGAGCGATGCCATATTCGGTAATCACATAATGAACGTCACCGCGGCCGGTATTGACGCCACTGCCAGGTTTGAATCCCGCCACAATGCGCGAGTGTTGGCCGTCATCGGACATGGAAGTTAATACGATCAAGGGATGCCCTCCTTTGCTGTAACTTGCTCCGCGAATAAAATCCTGGGTACTGCCCATGCCGCCGTAAAACAGGTGGCCGCGTGAGTCGCGCACTACCTGACCGGTCAGATCAACTTCGTAGGCGCCGTGGATGGCGACCATCTTATGGTTTTTACGGATGCGGTTCACATTTCCGACCCAATCAGATGGGCGCATTTCGATTGTTTTATTATTCTCGGCGAAATCGTAGAGTTGTTTGCTGCCGATAAAATTTGAGCAAGTGGCTCTGCCAACATGATATTGTTTCATGGAGTTGTCGACGGCTCCGCATTGCATCAATTCCCTCATGGCATCTGAAAACAGACCGGTATGAATCCCCAGGTGACGGTGTTTTTTCAGTGCCATGAGAACTGCCTGGGGGGTGTTGCCTAGACCTGCTTGGATGGTCGACCCATCTTCGATGAGCTGCGCAGCGTATTGTGCGGCTACTACCTGGGCAGCGCGCGGACTTTGCCAATCCAGAGTTGGCAGAGCTTGTTCGGCTTCGAGAAAGTAGTGGATCTTATCAGTGGAAATTTGAGCCGACTTTCCAGTGTGTGGCATGGATGGATTGATTTGCGCCACTACGATGCGGGCGGCTTTGATCGCCGCTTTGACCACATCCACGCTCACCCCAAGGGAAACACAGCCGTATTTATCGGGCGGGCTCACGTGGATCAGGGCTACATCCACGGGAAGTAGATGCCCGCCAAATAGAGTGGGCACGTCTGACAGGGGGCAGGGCGTGTAGTCTGCCCGGCCGGCGGCGACGGCTTCCTGAATGGAGGGAGTGAGAAAAAAAGTATTGGTACGTAGCGAGCTGTCGTATTTTTTATCAATCCACGGCATCTCACCGATGGTGTGGATATGAGTTAGTTCGACGTCGTGATAGTGTCCGGATTGCTGCAGCATTGATTCTACCACCGCAAAAGGAACGGCGGCTCCCGAGCCGATGAATACTCGGCTACCGGGCAATACAATGTCTTTCCACGCCTGTGGCGTCAGTTCTTTCACAGTGATAAGTTGTCACAGAATAGTCCGGCGGCAAGTGAGGAAAGGGATCCTTAGCCTAAGGGATTGAATAAAATGCTAGAGGCTTCGTCAAATGAGCGTAATAAGTTATCTATCATCATTATAAAATTCTCCGCTAAAAATACCATTTTGTTTTTTGTTTTCGTCGGCGCTGTGCTTGCCATTATTCTGGCGAATGACGCGATGGCACGTGTGAGCTCAAAAACAGAGGTCGGCGGCAGCGTGATGGCTTGCACTAAGGCGGAGATCCGGCGCGTATATGGAAAGATCCAGTTCGTTGATTCCTTTCCGGATTACAAAGTGAAGATTGTGGGGGGCAATGCCGACCTTAAGGTGCAGAAGGTGACATCATTTCCATCTGTTCCTGGAAAGTGGAAAATTGTGAATTCTTTTCCCGACTACAAAATCCAAATAGTCGATGCTTTTCCGGATTTCACGATCAGATACGTAGATGCTTTTCCGGGAACGAATTAAAAGGTGGAGCATTAATCCGTCCGCCCAGTGATTAGGTGAAATTCATTCGTATGGATTTGGACTTGCCTTTACTCCTTTTTTGTCGTTGGTCAAGTCAGTATGGGTGAAGGGAAAGGAAAAGACAGTGAGCAAGAGATGCGTTATGGCATGCTTGGGGGTGAGGATTTATCAACAGGCGAAAAGCTGGAAAAGTACACCGGCGAAGTCACTTGGAAATACCTGCAGAGTCACTATGACGCGGGTGCCTTGATTTATGTTGATCCGGCTTTGCCGCTCACTGAGGTGGGTGAGGCCTTTGCCGACGATGATTCGGCACGGGTGAAACAGTGGCGCGAGAAAGGGGATATTCTTACACCGTCAGCGCCTCATGCAGAATATTGGAAAGAGAGTGGAGCGGTGTTTTGTGCTTTGGTGGTATCGCCTTTTGTGTTGATCCAGCCGCAACCGTAGCCTGAGAAAAATCGATTTAATGACATGATGACTGATTCGAATGATGCCACGCCGGGGCAGGCGATTTATAGCAAAAGGTTGCTCAGGGTATATGATTTGTGGGTGCTGGGTATATCCAATCAGTGGATCTGGAAGTGCCCGTCGGCGAAACTGCTCGCTTTTTACAATCGGCATATATCCAATAACCATCTTGATGTGGGAGTTGGCACAGGCTATTTTCTGGATCGCTGTGAATTTCCAAAGTCGCCGCCGCGGGTGGCGTTGATGGATCTGAATGCCAACAGTCTCGACAGCGCGGCCGGGCGCATAGCCCGTTATCATCCCGAGACTTATCAAGCGAATGTGTTGGAGCAGATCAAGCTGGAGATAGAGCCTTTTGATTCCATTGGGATCAATTATTTACTGCATTGTCTGCCTGGATCGATTGCGGAAAAAACACTTTGTCTGGATCATTTGTCGGTTTGTTTGAAACCGGGCGGAATCATTTTCGGCAGCACTCTTTTGTCAGGCGGAGTGCAGCGCGGTGGAGCGGCGCGGCGCTTGATGGCTTTTTATAATCAAAAGGGGGTTTTTGGAAATACCCAAGATGATCTGGATGGCTTGACAGCAGCCCTTGAAAAACGATTCATCGATGTGCAGGTGGAAGTGATCGGTTGCGTGGCTTTATTTTCGGGAAAGAAGTTGGAGCAGTAAGCGGTAGGAGGATTAATTCACTCAAGGATTGAGATCCGGTCTTTTTTTTAGGATGTAGCGTTTTTCGTCGTAACGTTTAGCTCCGCTATGTTTGAGAATGGTGAGTTCGATTTGCTTTTCACTCCAATCGACCCGTAACAGGACTTCGCTTTCACTTCGATCCCAATTAAAAACCCCGGTCATAGTCAGGCTGTTTTTAGCCAGAGTTCTTTTTGCTGGAAAAAAAGCATCATCGGCATTCATCCGACGATTGGGAGGTCCTCCTACGGAGAGCCAAAATTCCCCTATTGCGGTGTCGGTTGTATTATCGTTCAGTTCACTACTGTGAATAGAGACATACAAGCCGGATGATTCCTCGGACCAGAACCCGAGTGGAGGGCCGGCGGGAGTGGCGAGTGTGGGAACTTTGATGGGCGGGGTTTTGTTGTGAGAAGTTTCCTTGTTGCTGGCAGATAGAAGCGGTGCTTTTTTGCCAAGATGACGGCATTGCACAAGAAGTAAGCTGGTGACCAAACTAGCGGTGAGAATAATCGCTCGATTGGCGTGGAAGGAAAAGAGGGAGGTGTTCACTATGATGGGAGGGTTGAGATTTTTTTTAAGGGGTGAAGCCTAGTCGGAGAGTTGTATAGCTTGTAGTGATCAAAGTGAAAAACTACAACTGTAAAAAATAAACTGTAAAAAATATGAAAAAAATCATCCGTCTGTTTTTAATTCTCGCCGCCACTGTAAGCATAGGAGGGCTTAGCTCATGCTCGAGCACGTCCAGTTCAGGGGGGGCGGACGGACACACAGCACATTCCCATTGATAGGGCAGTTGACGAGTTTCTATTATTTTTTATTCAACTTTTGCGGCTCAACGTCTCTGCGTGAGAATAATCTACAGCGACTTTACATCTCAAACAAACTTTCCTGGATTCAGAATGTCGTTTGGATCCAGGGCGGCTTTCAAATCACGATGCACCTGGCGACCCACCTCTGACACGGCGTCGGGATACCAGCGTTTTTTGGCTAGGCCGATGCCGTGTTCGCCGGTGATGGCGCCGTCGTTGGCCAGCACCCATTTGAAAAGTTGGTCGAGTGCGGCGTCGGCTTTTTTACGTGTATCCGGGTCATCGTAATTGTCGACCATCAGGTTGGTATGGATGTTGCCATCTCCGGCATGACCAAAACAGGCGACGGCGATGCCGGTGTCTTTTTGTAACTGGCGGGCAAAGGTAACAAGATCGACCAGCTTGGAGCGTGGAACCACGATGTCTTCGTTGAGCTTGGTCAAGCCAGTGGCGCGCAGGGAATAGGAAAAGTCGCGGCGTAATTGCCAGATGGCTTCGCAGCTTTCACTATCGAGCGCTTCTTGGATTTTTAAGGCACCAAGCGTGAGGAGGAATTTTTTCAGTTCTTTGATTTCGTTTTGCACCGACTCTTTGCGGCCATCGAGTTCGACGATGAGATGGGCATTGCCGTTGGGCAGTGCGTCCTCGCCGAGGTAGTCGCGCGCGGCTTTTAGGGTGAAGGCATCGGTGATCTCCAAGGCGGAGGGCAACCAACTGGAGCCGAGGATGGCTTGCACGGCGGCAGCGGCTTGGGAAAAATCGGCAAAGGTGGTGGTGAGCATGGCGCGTGCCTCGGGATGCGGGATGATTCGCAGGGTGGCTTCAGTGATGACGCCTAACATGCCTTCTGAGCCGACAAACATGCCGATGAGATCGAAGCCGGTTTTGTTTTTGTGGCAACGTCCGCCGGTGCGTAGGATGTCGCCGTTGGCGAGCACGACTTCTAGCCCCATGACGTAGGGACGGGTGACGCCGTATTTCAGGCAGCGGGGGCCGCCGGCGTTGGTGGCAATGTTGCCGCCGAGGGAGCATTCGCGCAGGCTGGCTGGATCGGGAGGGTAATACCAGCCGAGGGCGGCGGCGGCGTCCTGTAGGTCGCCGGTGATGACGCCGGGTTCGACTACCGCGACGCCGTCTTCGGGTTTGAGCTCTTTGATTTTGGTCATGCGAGCTACAGACAGCACGATGCCGCCTTTCATCGGCACGCAGCCGCCGACGTAGCCGACTCCAGCACCGCGGGTGGTGACGGGGATGTTGTGCTGGTGCGCATACTTCATGGTGGCGACGACGTCAGAGGTGGATTGTGCAAAGACCACTATTTCAGGCGGATTCGAGGCATGCCATTTGTCGATGGAGTGTTCTTCGAGGATACTATCGACGGTCGAAACACGATCCTCTGCAAGTAGAGCGATGAGATCGGACTTTAATTGGCTGTTTGGCATAGGGTGTTTAGGTTGGACTGGTGAAGTTTGAAATGGGATGTGGGCAGCTTGCGTTCTGCCCTACATTCGAATGTGGGCTTTGGCTCTGCAGAAATTGCAAAAAGCTCAGCCTCCGAGATTCACTTCACGTAGAGGATCGGTCTCGGCGTCGTAGTTCACGCCGTCGATGCCAAAACCGAACAGTTTGAGGAAACCTTTTTGATAGCCTTCGAAGTCAGAGACGGAAGAGAGGTTTTCGGTGTTTACTTGTTTCCAGACTTCGGCTACGGCTGCTTGGATTTCATCGCGCATTTCCCAGTCATCGATGCGGATGCGGCCTTTGTCATCGGTCTGTGGTCCGTTTTCGCTGTAGAGTTGGTCCGAAAATAAACGATAGATTTGCTCGGTGCAGTCTTCGTGGGTGCCAGCCTCTTTCATGGCTTTGAAAAGCAATGCGATGTAAAGCGGAACCACAGGGATAGCGGAACTAGCTTGGGTGACGACGGCTTTGTTGACGGAGACGTGGGCGGAGGCGATGCCGTCCAGGGCGTTGATTCGTGAACAACTTTCTTCGAGATTAACTTTGGCTTGGCCGATGGTGCCGTCCCAGTAGATCGGCCAGGTTAGTTCGGGTCCGATGTAGGAGTATGCTACGGTGCGGCATCCATCGGCGAGCACTCCGGCATCGCCGAGTGCTTTCATCCATAGCTCCCAATCTTCTCCGCCCATGACTTTGACCGTTTGCTCGATCTCGTCATCGCTGGCGGGCTCGATGGTGATGTCGTAAACTTCCGCTTTGTCGGTATTGACGGTTTTGTTGGTATAACTCTCACCGATGGGTTTTAAGACCGATCGATAAACTTCACCCGTTTCGGGGTCTTGACGGCGAGGCGAGGCGAGGCTGTAAATCACCATATCAACTTGTCCGAGATCATCTTTGATTCGCTGGATCGCCTGATCTTTGAGCTCATTGGAAAAAGCGTCACCATTCAAGCTGGAAGCGTAAAGGCCTTCTTCATGGGCAATTTTTTCAAAAGCAGCGGTATTATACCACCCAGCACTGCCGGTTTTGTTGTCAGTAGGGGGTTTTTCGAAAAAGATACCGAGGGTGGCGGCACCTCCAGCAAACGCAGGCACCAGACGTGAAGACAGACCATAACCGGTCGAGGAGCCGAGCACTAAAACTTTTTTAGGTGCTTTGTCGCTCAGCGCGGGTTGGCCTTTGATGTATTTGATTTGCTCGCGCATATTGGCCTCGCAACCGTCAGGGTGGGCAGTGGTGCAAATGAATCCACGGATTTTAGGTTTGATGATCATGATATTTTTTTGGTAAAATGGGAATCGATAGCTTTGCGCAGATCATAAACTGAAACTGGCTCAGCGGCAACCGAGAGCTTTTGTGCTTTTACTGCTCGCACAAGAGCGGCAGATGGGTTAATTCTGTTCAAGATGAGCGATTGGGTATTTGAGATTTTGACGGTAGTGGCGGTATTGGTGGCGGCGTTTGCTTTGAAGACTTTTCAGCCTACTGCGGTGCGGAAAGCTGGTGCTTTATTGATTCTAGTGGCGAGTTATCTGGCGGGTTACTTTCTCACGGACAGTCATTATGGTGGCGGTGCGGGTATTTTGATTTGGTTTGTGCTGCCTTTGTTTCCCTTATTGACCCGGGTGCGGCAGATGCGACTGCCGGTGGAGAAAACTTTGGAAAAATGCACGCCGCCGAGTGTGAACCGTTTTCCGACACTCAGCGAGTTCACCGATGAAATTGAAGCGGCTGGCTTTGAATATGTGGCTGACAAGGGGTGGCAGTGGGACGACAGCAAACAGTATTTCCGGCTTTTTTATAATTCTGAGGAAAAACAACAAGCGGTGATTTGTTTGAATGAACAGGAGGAGATGTCGTTTGCTTTTGTCAGTATTGTTTGTCGCACTAAATATGGCCAGACTTACCGGACTTGGAATTATCCTTTTTCGTATACGATGAAAACCGCGCCAGGGGTGATGATGAACGCAGTGCCAAACGTCGATGGTTTTGAGGGGTTGATCGCCTCGCAGCGTGAGTTTTTGGTTAAGAATCAAGTGAGTCCTGATGAGATTTTGGTCGAGGATGAAAAGAGTTTTGAGCAGGCGATGGAGGAAGAGTTGCGCTTGCAGGTGCGGCATAATTTGGATAGTGGCCTGATTGCACTGGCAGGGGAGGGGACTTTTCGTTATTCTTGGCGCGGGTTGTTTTTTTTATGGGGACAGTTTGTGAAGGATATGGTGAAGTTGAGTTAAGAGCTAAACGGCCAGAGCCAGGGGATGAGGAAGGTGGCGGCGATCCAGAGGATGAGGTTGAGGGGGACGCCGATTTTGGGGAAGTCGGTGAATTTGTAACCGCCGGCTCCGTAAACGTAGGTATTGGTTTGGTACCCGATGGGGGTGGCGAAACTGGCACTGCAACCGAACATCAGGGCGACGATGAAGGGGCGGGCATCGACTTCGAGGGTGGCTGCGATACCGATGATGACGGGGGTGAGCAGGGCGGCGACGGCGTTGTTGCTGATCAGCTCGGTGAGGACGGAGCTGAGCAGGTAGATGACGCTCAGAATGATGACGGGGCTGTAGGAGCCGACGACGCTCATCACCCCGCTGACCATCAGTCTGGCGGCGCCGGTTTGATCCATCGCTAGACCGAGGGCGAGCATGCCGAAGATGAGGAAGACGATGTTCCACTGCACGGCGTCATAAGCTTGCTGCGGGGTTAGGCACTGGGTCAGGATCATGGCGATGGCGGCGATGATGGCAACTGCAGGGATGGGTAACATCGGTAGTTGCAGGGCGGCACCGATTACAAAGGCGGCGGTGACGGCGATTCCTGTCCAGAGTTTTGCTGGGCGGATGGTGACTTCGGGGGCTTCGGTGATGGTGACGAAGTCGTTGGATTTTTGGATGCGGTTGATCGCTTCAGCTGGGCCTTCCATCAGGAGGGTGTCGCCGAACTGGAGGCGTACGGTGTCGAAGTCTTTGTTGATGTTCTGTCCCTGACGGTGAATGGCGAGTACGTGGATGCGATGGCTGCGACGGAAGCCGATTTGGCGCAGGGTTTTGCCGACAAAAGAGGAGCGTGGGCCGACGATGCCTTCGATGAGTTGCAGTTCGCGGGTTTCGAGTTCCTTGAGGTTGAGGTTCTTTTGCTCGGCAAAACGAACCCCTTCGGCTTCGTAAAGTTCCTTGAAACTGGTGCCGTGTAGGGTGAGCAAGAGGCGATCGCCTTGGCGCACGGTGAGTTGGTTGAGCGGGATGTCGAGGGTTTTGCCGCGTCGTCGGACTTCGAGAATCTGGGCGCTGGGTATTTCTTTTAATAAAGTGTCGGTGAGAACTTTATCGATCAAGGGCGAGTCTTTTTCGACCGAAAACTGGGTGAGGAAGCTGCGTACCTCGGCGGGTTCGATCAGTTCGGCGAGGGAGGAGCGCTGGGGCAGCAGTTTGCGTCCGATGAAGATCAGGTAGATGAAACCAATAGCGGCATAGATCAGGCCGAGTTTGCTGACTTCGAACATGGTGAAGGGTTCCAGGCCGTAGTCCTGGGCGACGCCGTCGATGATGAGATTGGTCGAAGTGCCGGTGAGGGTACAGGTGCCGCCGAGGATGGAAGCAAAGGAAAGAGGGATGAGTAGGCGCGAGGCCTTCAGGCCGGTGGCGCGGGCGTGGGAGAGTACGATGGGCAGGAAAACGACAACGATGGGGGTGTTGTTGACAAAAGCAGAGAGCACCGCGGCCATTAGCATCAGGATGAGCATGACGCGCAGCTCGCTTTTGCCGGCGATTTTGGTGAAAAAACGCCCCATGACATCGATGGTGCCGGTGCGTTCGAGGCCGGCGCTGAGTACAAACATGCAGGCGATGGTGATCGGGGCGCCGTTGGAGAACACGCTGAGCAAACCTCGGTGGCGTAGCAGTCGCACGCTCTCACCGTCGATGAGCTGGCGCTCGAGCACATCGGTCAGCGGCAGCAGGCCGAGGATGAGGATGGCACCGAGGGCGGACAGGGCGACCACTTCGGGTGGCGCCCACTCGCGGAAAAAACCGAGCACGACGAAGACCAGCAGCAGGCAGACGGCGATGACGGGAAGGTTGAGGGTAGGAAATAGTGGCTGGATGAAGTCGATCATGCTTGCTGGCAATTAAGAAAAGGAACCACGGATAGCGCAGCCGAGCGTAGCGAGACAGCCGGAGGAAACTATGCGAAGGCAAATGTACACGGATAAGAGAAGATGAATTAGGAAATGGAATTGCGGATGATACAGCTGACCCGCGGATAGTCGGAGGTTATTTCTCGAAGGCAAATAAGGGAAGCTGAAATAGGCGTTTTGTTTTAGATTGTAATTTCCCCGCATTTTTCTGTTAAGGTGCCATATTGTAAAAGAATGAAAAAGCGTGAACCTAGCGAATTTGAGCAGCGTGTCTATGACGCAACCCGACGGATTCCCAAAGGTAAGGTGACGACCTACAAGCTGTTGGCGACTGAACTGGGCTGCGGATCGAATCAGGCGGTGGGGCAGGCTTTGAAGCGCAACCCTTTTGCTCCCGAGGTGCCGTGTCACCGAGTGGTGCGCACGGATCTGACTATTGGTGGCTTTTATGGGCAGACCGAGGGCAGGGAGATCGTTCGTAAGAAAAAGATGCTGCAGCAAGAAGGGGTGGATCTGGATGGACGCGGCCGAGTGCCGGCGGATTTGGTGTTTGGTTATTGATTGTTTTGATGATGGAGGATCCCGAGGATATTTTTCGCCGCCAACTCGCGGATAACTTGAAGGACTTGGCGAGCTTCCGCATGCCTTTTGGCAAATACGGGCCGGGGGCGTGTCCTCCCAAGGGCATGCCGCTCTATGATGTGCCCTTGGACTATCTGCATTGGTTTCTTGAGCGTGGCGGCGGTTTTCCAAAAGGGCGTTTGGGGGAGTTGATGGAGTTTGTTTATCACGTGAAGAGTGCCGGAG
Organism: Verrucomicrobiota bacterium; assembly: GCA_024277195.1. GTDB lineage: Bacteria > Verrucomicrobiota > Verrucomicrobiia > Verrucomicrobiales > DEV007 > JAADHD01. The sequence continues at coordinate 44,894 of JAJRVS010000259.1, forward strand.
CTGGCGAGGTGTTTGCCTCCTTGCGGGAGGCGGCCGGGGGGAGGAAGACGACCAAGCGTCCGAGGAAGCGCGAGTTTAAGTTTTGAGGTTTGATATTGGCTAAAACACATATTGACCTTTTTTTAGGTCAATATTAAACTGTGGCTATGACGACCCAACAGATATCCGTTTCGGAGTTCAAAGCTCACTGTGCGGAGCAGTTGCGCAAAGTTGAAACGGAAGATGTGGCTTTGCAGATCACTCGTCATGGAAAGGTGGTGGCAACGGTGCAGAAACCTGTTGCGGAGGAGTCTGAAAATAAGAAGTCCATCATGGATTACATGGGTAGCTTACGAGGCACCGTGATTTTCGCAGATGACTACGACCCTCACGAGCCTGCGTGGGCGGATGATGAATGGGAAATGAATAAGGATTGATTTCCTCGATGAAAACACAATACATTCTCGATACCTGCGCTTGGCTGGATTTCAACTTGGCGCCTAATCTTCTTAGTAAAGAAGTGAAGGAATTGATCAGTGAAGCATCGCCATTGTTTATTGCCACAATGAGTATGATAGAGGTCAGCCGGAAGGTGTCGTCTGGAAAGCTTACGATATCGACCCCCATTGGGCAGTGGTTAGAATTGGCTTTGCCTGCGGATCATATAAAGAATCTGAGTATAACACGACAAATTGCCATTGAGGCGTATGCTTTGCCAGGGAGCTTCCATGCGGATCCTGCTGATCGTGTTATTGTGGCTACTGCACGTATTCATAATCTCACGTTATTGACTTCGGATAAGCGTATTCTCAATTATCCCTATGTCCTATCTTTGCCGTCTCGTTCCTGATATGGGCAAAGTGCAATTTTTTTTGAAAAACAAATGACTACAAAACGATCGATGGTGAAATCATTGCTGGCGGCTGAAGAGGCTTCTTCGCAGGTAAGGGTGCAGGGCTGGGTGCGAACCAAGCGCGACTCGAAGGCTTTTTCTTTTGTGGAAATTAACGACGGCTCTTGTCTGGCAAATATCCAGGTGATCGTCGATGCCACGGTGCCGGGTTATGAAGCGTCGATTTTGCCGCTGAGAACCGGGGCTTCGCTCGAGGTCGAGGGTGGGCTGGTGGAATCGCAGGGCAAGGGGCAGAAGTGGGAGATGGTGGCGAAGTCGGTGATCGTTCATGGCCAGGCGGATGAGGATTACCCACTGCAGAAAAAAGGGCACAAAGCGGAGTTTTTGCGTTCGATTGCGCATTTGCGGCCACGCTCGAACTTGTTTGGCTGTGTGTTCCGGGTGCGCAGTCGTTTGGCTTATGCGGTGCATCAGTTTTTCCAACAGCGGGATTTTGTCAATGTGCACACGCCGATCATCACCGCGAGTGACTGTGAGGGCGCGGGGGAGATGTTCCAAGTGAAGACGGTTTCCGGTGAGTCGGGGCAGGAGGGCCAGGCTAAAAATGGTGAAGAAGAGTTTTTTGGCAAACCGGCTTTTTTGACGGTGAGTGGTCAGTTGGAGGGCGAGACCTTTGCCTGTGCGCTATCGAACATCTACACCTTCGGACCGACCTTCCGTGCGGAGAATTCACATACTACGCGGCATGCGAGTGAGTTCTGGATGATCGAACCGGAGATGGCGTTTTGTGATCTGGAGGCTGACATGAGTCTGGCAGAGGAGTTGGTGAAATACCTGGTCTGCGATGTGTTGGAAAATTGCGCCGAGGATTTGGAATTGTTTGGCAAGTTTGTGGACAAAGGATTGATGGAGCGCCTGCACTTTGTTCGTGATCGCAGTTTCGAGCGGGTGACTTATACCGAGGCGGTGGACTTGTTGCTGGCCTCGGAACAGAAGTTTGAATTTCCGGTAGAGTATGGAGCGAACTTGCAATCCGAGCATGAACGTTATTTGACCGAGCAGCATTTTAAGTGCCCGGTCACGGTTTATAATTACCCGAAGGAGATTAAGCCTTTTTATATGCGGCTCAACGATGATGACAAGACGGTGGCGGCGATGGATCTGCTGGTGCCGGGTATTGGTGAGATTGTCGGTGGTAGTCAGCGGGAGGAGCGGTTGGAAATTTTGCGTGGTAATATGGAGCGGGAGGGATTGGCGGAGGAGGAGTATTGGTGGTATGTCGATTTGCGGCGTTACGGCACGGTTCCGCACGCTGGATTTGGGCTGGGTTTTGAGCGCATGCTGATGTTTGTCACGGGGGTGGCAAATATACGTGATGTGATTCCCTTTCCGAGAGTGCCGGGCTGGGCGGAGTTTTGAAGCGGGGGAGACAGGAGGGTAACCGCAACCGTATCCCGCGTCCGCGGGTGGAGATAGGCGGAGTCAAATAGCGCGGCTCGAAAATGAAGGGGGAGGGATAGGGATTTGTGGGGCAGTGGCTTTCCATGCCTGAGTGAGAATGTAAAACAGCTTTGTAAGCTGTGGGGAAAGGGCGGAAGCGGAGACAGGTTGAAAACCTGTGACACACTGTGGAATAGGTGGATGAGTTTTGAGTTATTTGTCTTTTTTTGGACTGGCGATTTTTCTTAGGATGATAGGGTTTTTAGAATCAAACAGTTCTGAATTTTTGGAACCACTGATTAGCTTTAGTAAGCTGTTGGCATCACTGCTGATGTTGATACCAGTGCTGTATTTGCCGGGTTCGACTTTTCCTTGTATCAATTTTTCCTTGATGGCATTTTCGAAGGCTTTGGAATCAGGAATCCAGGCGATCAAATCTCCTTGCTCGGTAAACTTGTATTGGGCGAAAAAGTAGTTTTTCATCCATTGACCTTTTTCCTTGGCGCGTAAACTGATGAACTTGTGTTCTCCTTTTTTTACCAAGGTCATCTCCATAGTCTCTAATTCGAAGTGATCCCTTTTCCATTCTAAAGCAGCAATTTGAGCAGTGTTGCTATCATCAAATTTGACCTGTAAAGTATTGCCTTTGCCGTCAACGAGCCAAGTGCCTTCGAATTTTTCTTTATCGAGGGATTCGGGTTTTGATGTGAGTGGGTGCGTCGTGGTGACGGAGGAACATTGGCAGAGCAGCAGCATGGAGCATAGTGTCAGCAGTAGGGAGAGGAGATGGAGGTTGCTTTTCATCGTATGGGTTTGTTGCATTACTGAAAATATTCTTTGAGCCCTTCGAGCACATTGGTCGCGGCGATTGAGGCGAGGATCAGTCCCATGACGCGACTGATGATACTAGCGCCACCGCTGCCTATAATCGTTGAGATTTTTCCTGCACTGAGCATCAGTAGGTAAACGATGAGCATCACTGATAACATTATGAGAGCGGTGATGGCTTGGTGAAAAATCGAATAGGTGTGGTTTTCCGTTAGTAGAACTACCGCCATCATGGCGCCTGGGGAAGCGATGGACGGAGTGGCAAGTGGGAAGATGGCGGTATCGCTGATGGAGCGCATCATTTTCAATTCGCTGTCAGGTTTGCTTTCTCCAAATATCATGGTTAGGGCAAAGAGGAATAAAACCAGGCCGCCTGCAATCTTGAATGCAAGCAGGGGGACGCCGACCGCCTGAAGTAGGATTTCGCCGACTAGAACAAAGAATAACAAAATGCCAGCGGCAGACGCGGCTGCGATCAGTGCGATTTTTTTGCGCTCGGCATCAGACCGGTTGCGAGTAGCTGCGATGAATACTGGAACCGTGCCGATGGGATCGATGACCGCCCAGAGCAGCACAAAGGTATTCAATATTTCTTGAGTGTTTTGCATGGGTTGTGGGGAATCTACGGCTTATTTGGTAAATAACAGCGTGATTCGTATCATTTGCGTTTGGCTGGTTTTTTCTTAGAATGTTTTTTCCTTGGCAGAGCGGATGAATTTCAGCGCTTCGCTGACAATGATGGCCGAGCTGTCACCTTTAAATTCTTCGAACTCTCCATTGCGGCTCATGATGGGGTTAATGTCAAAAAAATTAGTGACCGTCAGCCACTGATCGAAACCGAATGCCCCGGGGTTATGGGAATCGTTTCCTAGCACAGGAACCCCCGGCCCACGCAAGGCGTTGAGATGCCATTTGCCAAAATGTGCGGTGGCATAACCGGCGGCTTTTAGGGCGGCGGGCAGGGTTTTTTCCTGCAGGCGCAAGGCGTGCCCGTGTGAGGGGACGCCGGTTCGATGATGGGCTCGGCCGGTGAGAACGCTGGCGCGGGTGGGCGAGCAGACTGGGGCGCCGGCGTAAAAGCGGTCAAAGCGCAGGCCGTTGGCGGCCATGGCGTCGAGGTTGGGAGTCTTTAGGACAGGGTGATTGTAATAACCCGTTTGTCCCCAGCCCTGGTCGTCCGTCATGATCAGGATGATATTGGGTGGGGTGGTGGTGGGAGAAGCACAGAATGAAGATCTGGTGAAAACCAGCAAGAGCAGGGAAAGAGTGACGAGGATGATTGGTTTGAACATAGGGATGGCTGGGGTGGACCTATTGGTGATTGGTGATGAATCCAGCGGCAGAAATAAATACAATGTTGATGAGCCGTCTGGTCATGGAGAATCTGGTGCTTACTATGATATTGTCAGAAACTCTTTGTGAGGACAAGGTGGTTTCTATTTGCTTGATTTTTTATCGCAAAGAATGGAGAGTATGAACATGGATGCGACCTTGCCACTTGAACAGATGAATGTACAGGAAAAGCTCCGGGCGATTGAAATTTTGTGGGACGATCTTTGCCGCAATGATGGGGATATTCCGATTCCTGAATGGCACAGGCGAGCGCTTTTGGAAACGGAAAAACGTTCCCGAAATGGCTAGGAAAAACCGATGGATTGGGAAATTGCAAAAAAATGCTTCGGGAACGGTTTGAATGAATTTAAGAATCCTTCCATCAGCATTAGATGATCTTGCGGAGGGGCGTGTATTCTATGGAATGCAGGGAGGCAAGGCACTAGGCGAATATTTTTTTTAATACGCTTTTCTCTGGTATCGATTCGCTCACGCTCTACGCGGGGACTCACAGGATGATAGATTTTACCGTATGCTCTCTAAACGGTTTCCCTATGCGATTTATTATTCATAGTTGAGGATGTGGTGGAGGTTTGGCGAGTATTGGATGGACGGCAGGATCCTGATGCGATTAAGGTAGGGCTTGAGTAATGTGGTCAGAGCAAAGCGTAGTGGCAATATGAAAAGCTGATTTCTAGCCGTAAAAAAGCCTGCGCTTTCGCGCAGGCTTTTTAATTGTTTTAGGCTCACTTAAAAGGGTATCCTGTAACAGTCAGTTTATTTTTTTGCCCAAGGCAATGGCCACTGGCCGGGTTTGGCGGTGGGGTAGAGGCCGTCCTTGTCTGGCACGGGCAGCGGGGCGGCGTCGAAGGCGAATTCTTTCGGCATGATGCTGAAGTCTGATTTTACAGCTTCGTCCCAAGTGACGTTTTTGCCACTGTAGGTGGCGAGGCGCCCAAGCACGGTTGTGAACGAACTTTTGGCAGCGTAGTGCGCGTTGTTGATCGGTTTGTTATCACGGATGTGTTGGTGCAGAACGTCATGTTCGATCTGATAAGGGTTTTTTGCTTTGCGGTTGCGGTAGTTCCAAACCTCCTTGCCTTTGTGGTCGACGATGCGGGCTTTGCCACTGCTGGTATAAAGAATGCCTTCACTGCCGTGGATTTCTTCTTCCACTTTGTTCAGGCAGTTTTTCTGGTGACGGCACTGGCTGTTGCCAACTTTATCGCCTTCGTAGCGGAATTCGACGTAGTGGTGATCAAAGATTTCACCAGTATTCGGTCCGACCCGCACTTCGCGTCCACCCATACCTTGTGCAGAGATGGGGTTGCCGCCAGTTTCCGAGTTATCACTGAAGAACCAGTTGAGCACGTCGATGTTGTGGATGTGCTGCTCGCAGATGTGGTCACCGCAGAGCCAGTTGAAATAATACCAGTTACGCATTTGGTATTCCATTTCTGACCAACCGGGTTGGCGTTCGACGGTCCACACTCCACCACTGTTCCACCAGCATTGACCGGAAATGAGTTCGCCGATTTCTCCAGCGCGAACTTTTTCCAGTGCTTTCAGATAGCTGTCTTGGTAGTGACGTTGCAAACCCACTACGACTTTGAGTTTTTTCTGGTCGGCGATTTCAGCGGCTTTGATCACTTTGTTGTAACCGGCTGCATCAACGCAGACGGGTTTTTCCATGAAGATATGTTTGCCAGCTTCGACGGCAGCTTCGAAGTGGTAGGGGCGAAAACCCGGAGGCGTGGCGATGACCACGAGGTCGCAGGTGTCGATGACTTTTTTGTAAGCATCAAAACCGGAAAACTGACGGCTGGCAGGCACATCCACTTGTTTGCCTTTGCCGCTTTTTTCGAGATTTTTCTGGATCACAGGCAGGCCGGTGGCGCGAACCCCGGTGCCGTCGATTTTGTCTTGGAAGGCATCGCCCATGGCGTAAAGCTGGGCGTTATCACTGGCGGTGAGATCTTGGACAATGGCTCCAGATCCACGTCCGCCACAACCGATCATCCCTACTTTGATCATGTCGCTGCCGGCGACTTGGGCGTAGGATTGGATGGGTAGGGCCGAGGCGGCAGCAGTAGCGGCTGCGGTGCCTGCGATGAATTTACGGCGTGAAGTCTGGCTTGCAGGTTCACTGGTGGGTTTTTCTTTAGTTTCGTTTTTCATAAATGTTGTGAGGTTGAAATTTGCGTGCGGTTTATTTCTTTTTCTTTTTAGCGGGTTTGGGGTCGAGGTTGGCGTCGAACTCCGCTTTGCTCGGCGTGGTGGTTGCAATGCCTTTTTCAGGAACTTCGGCTTTGCTGATCCAGCAGATGGCATTGAGCAAGGTTTTGCGAAAAGAATCGTTGGCGAGGTTGTCGTGGAAGTGAGTTCCGGTGAAACCAAATCCACGTCCGCCGTCTGCGCGGTCATAGACCCAGCATACGTGTTGCGGAGTTTTGGATGCGACCATTTTGCGCACTGCGGCATTGCCGGAGTGTGCCCCGTCGGGGCGTGACATAGTTGAGTCATCGGGGATGGCGCTTAGAATAGGGGTCACGCCTTTCATGCCGGGAGCAAAGCGCATGTTGAAATACCACTCGTCTTCGACTTCAAAGGGGGCGACTCCGTTGGCGACAGGGTGTTTGGGCATTTTATCAAAGTGAGCGGTCCAGTGGGGATTGACGGAATGGTCGATTTCAAAGGCGCCTCCGATCCATGAAATGAGATCCTGGTTGGATTCATCTTTGAGCATTTCCACGGCGTAGTGCATAGCGCCGATGCCGATGCCTTTGGAGGCGAGTTCGCTGACTTCGTCGCGGTGATCAAAAGCGACGTGATTTTTTTGCCCGTCGCTGAACATCACCAGGCTGTCGGCATTTTGAAATGCAGTGGGGTCGGTCGGCCATCCATTGCGGTAAACCGTGGCGAGCACTTTGTCGCCGTAGTTTTCATTGAGCAAGCGAGCTAGCAGCAGGCTGCCGGCGTTGTGCTCGTGCTGGCGTGGGCCGTGGGAGGGTTTGCCGGCGGTGAAGACGATTTTTTTGCGGCTGTCACTCAGAGGGAGACGTTTGAGCCGGATGTTGCGGAACTGAACTTTCATCGCGGGACCTTTATGCACCTGGAAAGCGAGCACGCCGGAGAAACGGCGTTTGTCAGTGTCGTTGTCGGTGACGTCTGACATGGTGACGCCGTTGATTTTGTGAATCATGCGATTACCTTTGGCGATGATGTGGTAGGTGTTCCATTCGCCTTGATTGATTTTTTTCTGTAGGTCTTCGGTTTTGGCAAAGGTTTCGATCACTTTGGGTTTGCTATCTTCTCCGATCTCGGTTTTTTCTCCGCGCTTGGCGAGGATACCTCGAAAGTGCTCACCGTAGTTGATGCCGGAGTAGGTGGTGCCGGCTTCGAAGTCAGCCTGGTAACCACCGACGGAATAATCTTTTGGCAGGCGGAAACTACGGTATTGGATGCCGGAGTTGCCTTTTTTGATTTTGTATTCCAGTTTCAGCTCGAAGTCATCTACTTCGCCCTGCGACCAAATCAGGAATTGGTTGTATTGGATAGGGGCTTCATCGGTGGTGGTGCCGGTGATGGTGCCGTCCTGCACGCTCCACAGTTTGGGATTGCCTTCCCAACCGGTGAGGGTTTTGCCGTCGAAGATGGAGGTGAAGCCTGAGTCGTCGGCAAGCGCATGGCTGAGACAGAGGGTGAGGACAAGGAGGAGGGATGCGAGTGGTTTCATGAATTTGAGTTTAAAAGGAGAGGGTGAAAGTTTTTTATGGAAGATGCAAAATCTAACAAGGCTCAGCCAGCCCTGCAAGTTGCAATCCTTGGCGTGTTTACGTAGGGAATATGAGTTCAATCGCAGAGAAAACAAAGGAGTACGGGTTTTTAACCCTCCATGTCTCTGGGCTTTCGCCGGACAGGAGTCGAAGACTGACGGGAGTCAATGTCAGCCCTCCTGTTTGTAATTGAATTGGGTCTCTGTGTTTTTGCTAGTGAAAGGCTCTTATATCTCGACTGCGAACTGTTCGTCGGCTTGGATTGAGCGCAGGACTTCGACAAATAGACGGATGGTCTTTTCGATATCATCAAAATGGGCGACTTCGACCACTGAGTGCATGTAGCGCAGAGGTAGTGAGATCAAGGCCGAGGGCACGCCGCCGTTTTGGTGGAAGATGGAGTCGGTGTCGGTGCCGGTGGCACGCGAGGAGGCTTCATGTTGGATCGGGATGTCGTTTTTGGCGGCTACTTCGATGATGTGTTTGACCAGTTCCGGGTGATTGGCGGAGCCGTGGGTCAGAGAGGGGCCTCCGCCGAGCTCAACATCGCCGTGTTCGGCTTTTTCGATGCCGGGGCTGTCGGTGGCGTGGGTGACGTCGAGCACGATACAGATGTCCGGGTGCAAGCGATGGGTGATCATTTTGGCGCCGTGACCGCCGATTTCTTCCTGTACGGCGTTAGCAGCGATGATGGTGGCGGGGATTTTGTCATCTGATTCGCTGAGTTGTTTTAATACCTGGGCGATGATGAAGCCACCAATGCGGTTGTCGAGAGCACGGCTGACGATGCGGTTTTTGCCGAGCAGCTCGGCTTGGTCGGAATACACTGCCGGGTGACCGACGCGGATGCCCAGTTCGGCGACTTCTTGTGGGCTGCAGGCTCCGACGTCGATGAACAGTTCGTGCATCTCAGGAGTTTTTTCGCTGCCGAGGGTGCGTTTGCGCAGGTGAATGGCGGTATTGCCAAAAATACCGGTGACATCGCCGTCGTCGCCGAGAATGGTCAGGCGGCGACCGCGGGCAGTGGCCCAGTCACTGCCGCCGACCCGATCGACTTGCAGGTAACCTTCTTTGGTGATGTGTTTGACCATGTAGCCGATCTCGTCGGCGTGGGCTTCGATCATGATGGTGGGGGCGGTGGCGCTGCCTTTGACTGTGCCCCAGGCGTTGCCGTAAGCATCGCTTTCAACCGAGTCGGCAAATTGACGAACATAAGCGGCCCATTTGCGCTGCCCGCGCACTTCGAATCCGGTGGGGCTGGGGGTGTTGAGCAGGTCGAAGAGGAATTGGTGTGTGTCTTTATCCATGCGGGGAAAGTAGCGGGGGATGTTGGCGGGGAAAAGCGTTTTATCGGGGAAATTTAAAGAGGAGGAAGGGCGAGCCACCATCGCTAAAGAGCTATGGCGAGTCAAGATGGACGCGAGTCGAAGCGCAGCGAAGACAGGCGGAGGCCTTAATCCACGTGGATGATGTTCACCGGGCAGCCTTCGGCGGCGCGTTTGAGGGCAGGGCGATCGATTTCCAGTCCTTGGCCGTGTTGGAAAACGCCGATTTGGGTGAACTTGTGCAAGGTGGCCATGCCTTCTTCGTCCATGGTGAAATATTCGGGTGCCTCTTGCTCACATAGGGCGCAACCGATGCACTCGTTTTTTTTGTGGCGGATTTTCATTGCGCGATCATGCCTTTGCGCTTTTCGCGATTGCGGCGTTTTTGACGGCTTCGAGCTTGTAAAATTTATCACCCCGGCGAATGGTGCCGGACTCTTTGAGGGTGAGGGTGGCTCCCCGGTCAGCGAAAGATTGTTCGATCATTTCTTTGTCGCTTAGGACTCGCATGGATTCGATTTTGCCTTCCACGACGCCCGTGGTATCGCCGATGATGAGGTAGTCATCTCCGACTTGCAGACCGGTGGCTTCGGCGAGGACTTCGATAACGCCGGCTTTTTTGAAATGGTTTTGAATGGTGCCGACAAACACTTTGCGATGGCTCGCTTTACTGCCGGCGGTGCCGGACCAGCCTTGCTGGCGACCAAGGTAATAACCGTCGGAAAAACCACGGTTGTAAACTTTTTCAACTGCGGGCATCAGTGATGCCACCAGTTCTTGTGAATAAGTTCCGTCTTGCACAGCATCCATGGCCAGGCGGTAAGCTTTGGTGACGGCTCCGACGTATTCCGGTGCGCGTCCGCGGCCTTCGATTTTGAGAATACGGATGCCGGCACCGAGCACTTCGTCAAGGAACTCGATGGTCTTAATGTCGTTGGGCGACATGATGAGGTTGTTGTCGATTTTGAGCTCCTTGCCGGATTCCGTATCCTTGACGGTGTATTCCTTGCGACAGTTCTGGATGCAGGCGCCTCGATTAGCAGATGAGTTATCGGTGTAGAGCGACATGCCGCAGCGTCCGGAGACGGCGATGCAGAGTGCGCCGTGGGCGAAAGCTTCGAGTTCCATCGGGCGTCCGGCTTTTCCGCGCAGATCGTTTTGTTGCATCTTGTCAAAGATGCTGCGGATCATTTTGAGGTTGAGCTCACGGGCGAGCACGATGCGGTCGCAGAATTGGCTGTAAAATTTGAGCGATTCGTAGTTGGAGATCGAGAGTTGGGTGGAGATGTGAACCTCGAGGCCAATTTCGTTGGCGATCTGAATGGCGGCCATGTCGGAGGCGATGACGGCGGTCACCCCATGGTCGTGGGCGGTTTCGAGCAGATTACGGGCCAGTTTTAGATCGTGTTCGTAGAGCAGGGTATTGAGGGTCAGGCAGCTATTGACATTGCTCTCGTTGCAAATGCGTATGATTTCCGCTAGATCCTTAAGGTGAAAGCTGCGTCGAGCTTTGGCGCGCATGTTCAGTTGAGCGAGCCCGAAATACACAGAATCAGCCCCGTTGCTGATCGCGGCTCTCAAGGATGGATAACAACCAGCTGGCGACAGCAATTCTGTATTTGGATATAACATGATGGCAGACAAACGGTAATGCGTTCAGGCAGTAGGCCTTTGAATCAAACGGGCATTGATGGATAGAGTGCCCTGATTGCGCGCTACTATATGGCAGAATGGCTCTTTGGGCAAGGCTTGTAGTGATAGCAGGGGCAGGTGAGTTGCTTATTAAATAAGGTTTGAAAATGCAGATTTACGGGTAAACTGATTTTGATGATTCCCCGTCCCCCGCGCTTGAGATGGATGATCCCTTGTCTCGTAGTTATTGCGGGTATCGGGATGGGTTTTGCTGCGGACAGGACAAAAAAAGTCGAGACCCCGTGGTCGTTTGCGCCGTTGCAGCAAAAAGATGAGCTGCCTGTAGTCAGCGATGATTCGTGGCCGAAGGCGCGCATCGACTATTTTGTGTTGGCGAAGATGGAAGCCAAGGGCTTAAAGCCGTCAAAACGGGCTGACGGGAGGACACTTTTGCGGCGTTTGCATTTTGATCTCACTGGCTTGCCTCCCACCCCCGCGGAAGTCGCGGATTTTTGTGATTGCGCTAGTGAGGGGAAAATCGATGAGCTGCTGGCATCACCACATTATGGCGAACGTTGGGGGAGGCATTGGCTCGATTTGGTGCGCTATACGGATACCACGTCGTCTTGGCTGAAGTCGACCGGCTCAGCCTAGTTGTATCGAGATTGGGTGGTGAGAAGTTTCAATCAGGACCTCAGTTATCCGGATTTTATTAAACGTCAGTTAGCTGCTGATCAGATGCCTGAAGTCGGTCCTGAAGAAAATGCGGCATTGGGTTTTCTGGGGCTCAGCCCCACCTACTGGAAGGAGCTGCAGTTGCCTCCGGAGATTATCAAAGCCACCGTGGCAGACGAATGGGAGGAACGGATCGATACTCTGGGAAGGACTTTTCTGGGGTTGACCGTGGCTTGCGCGCGTTGCCATGATCATAAAGCCAATCCGATCAGCACGGCGGATTATTACGCTCTGGCCGGAGTGTTTGCCAGTATCAAGATGAGCGATCGGCCGATGATGGCGGAGGAACTTTGGCTGCCGGTGAAAAAAGCTCGCGGCGAGGTAGCGGTGCTGGTGAAAAAGCAAGCGGATCTGAAAAAGAAAAAGCCCAAACCTGAGGAATTGAAGCAGCAATTGGCCGAGTTGAGCAAAAAAATCAAAGTTATCAAGACGGGAACGCCGCATTACAATATGGCGACGATCGTGGGGGTTAAGGATTCGGCCTTGCATGTTTTGCCGAAGAAAAAGGGCTACGGCACGCTGTTGGATTATCAAGACGGCAAGGCGCGTGATCTGGAGATACAGATTCGAGGTAATCCCAACGATACCGGTGAAGTGGTGCCGCGCCGATTCCTTAGCGCGTTCCCTGCGGAGAAAGGAGAGCCCAGGCAGTTCAAGAATGGCAGTGGGCGGTTGGAGCTCGGTGAGTCGTTGGTCAAAGATTCCAAACCTTTGCTGGCGCGGGTGATTGTAAACCGTATTTGGCGGCAACATTTTGGCCGTGGGCTGGTGGAAACTCCGAGTGATTTTGGCAATACGGGCGCTCGGCCGTCTCATCCGGAACTGCTCGACGATCTCGCCGCGCGCTTCGTTGACAATGGTTGGTCGTTCAAGTGGTTGCATCGGGAAATTCTCAACTCGGCGACTTGGCAGCAGAGTTCGTTTGCCAGTGATTCAGCCGCGGCGGACCCGGGTAATATTTATTATTCGCGCATGTCCCGCCAGCGTCTCGATGTCGAAGCTTGGCGTGATGCGATGTTATCGGTGTCGGCGGTGCTGAACGAGGAACTCGGAGGCAAGCCGGTTGACCTGAATGATGCGTCCAATGTGAGGCGCACTCTGTATGGGAAAATCCATCGTCGTGATCTGAACAAAATGTTGCAAGTTCATGATTTCCCAGATCCCGCAGCGCACAGTCCGGCACGTGCCAATACGATCACCCCGCTGCAGATGTTATTTGCTTTGAATGGGCCGCTTTTGAAAAAACAGGCGACCGAATTCGCTAAACGCATCGAGTCGGAAAAGGGTGTCACCAATAGTGAGCGGGTCACGCGCACCTATGATCTGATGTTTCAGCGAGAACCTAATAAAACCGAAGTGGAGCTCGCCGAGGTTTTCCTTGAGACGGCACCTTTGGCGGAGTACGCCCGGGTGCTGTTTGCCGGCAATGAATTTCTCTACATTGACTGATGGATCATTTAAATAACCAGCAAGTTGTGTCCCGTCGCGCCGCCATGGCATCTATTGGAGGAGGTCTGGGCACTTTGGGCATGATCAGTGCCCTTGGGGCCGCCGATGGTCCGCGCACGCATTTTGCCCCGCGGGCGAAACGGGTCATCCATTTGTTCATGAACGGAGGTCCTTTTGGGCCGGATTTTTTTGATCCCAAACCGGCCTTGACCAAATACGCAGGTCAACGCCCCAAGGGGGCGGATTTGAGAACCGAACGTCCGACTGGCGGTTTGCTTGAAGTGCCTTACAAATATCGAAACTGTGGTGCCAGTGGTTTGCCGGTCAGTGATTTGCTTCCACAGTTGTCGCAACACGCCGATGATATCTGTGTTCTGCGCTCATGTTATACGGACAATCCTAATCACGGTCCGGCATTGCTTTTGATGAACAATGGCACGATGACACCGCGGGTGCCGAGCATGGGAGCGTGGACCTCATACGGGCTTGGCAATGAAAGTGATGATCTCCCTGGTTATGTGGTCCTTTGTCCGGGAAAGCCGGTGCGCTTCTCCATTCTTTGGAACAGCGCTTTTTTACCTGCGCATCACGCAGGCTTATATATCAATCATTCCAACATCGATCCCAAATCGATGATTCCGTGGTTGAACGATGCGCAATCCAAGCCGGAGGAGCAGGCGAAGCGGGTCGAGCTTTTCCGTGCTCTTAATCGTGAGCATGCCAAGCAGCGCGGCGCCCGTGATGAGCAACTCGAGGGGCGCATTGCCGCGCTTGAATCGGCTTACCGGATGCAAACGTCAGCCAGTGAGGCTTTTGATATCAGTCTGGAGCCGAAGAAGGTTCGCGAAGCTTATGGGGAAGGGCATTTTGCCAATGGTTGTTTGATGGCGAGGCGCTTGGCTGAGCGTGGGGTGCGATTCACCCAGGTGTATTATGGTAACGGTCAGCCTTGGGATACACACAGCAAGCACGACGAAAAGACCCGCAAGCTGGCGCAAGATATCGATCAACCGATCGCGGCTTTGCTCGCAGATTTGAAACAACGAGGCATGTTGGAAGATACGCTGATCGTATGGGGAGGGGAATTTGGGCGTACTCCAGTGAGTGAAAACAAAGGGGGGCGTGATCATAACCCGCACGGATTTCTGATGTGGATGGCGGGTGGTGGTGTGCGTGGCGGGTATGCCCACGGAGCGACTGACGAATTTGGTTTCAAGGCGGAACACAAACGCATGCATGTGCATGACATTCACGCCACGATTCTACATTGGTTAGGCATCGACCATGAACGTCTGACCTACCGCTATGCGGGGCGGGATTTCCGCCTTACGGATGTGCACGGTAAAGTGGAGCACGAGATAGTGGCTTGAAGCTGCCGCAGTTCTTAACTTGTGGGTGCTTAAAGTGCAAGGGGGTAATAAGGTGTAGGGTGGGCGGGATGAGTGAGCAAAAAATGACGGAGCAGCAAGATGCTCTATATCAGCGTATTTCAGATTTCTCTTTTGATGAAGGAGAGGTGGGTATGAGCTTTGCAGATCGTCTGGCATTGGAGAACGGTTGGACGGCGGAATTTGCCCAGGCAGCTATGGCTGAATACAAAAAATTTGTATTCCTGGCGATGGAAGCTGGACATCCGGTGACGCCTTCGGATCAGGTGGATCAGGTCTGGCACTTGCATTTGGTTTATACCAAGTCCTATTGGGATCGTTTTTGCAAGGGGGTGTTGCTGCGTGAATTGCATCACCATCCGACCGAGGGAGGTGAGGCTGAGTCGGCAAAATTCCGTGAGCAGTATCAAAACACGCTCGACTCCTATAAAACATTTTTTTCCAAGGCTGCGCGTAAAGATCTCTGGCCAAAAAGCTCCGTGCGTTTTCGTTATGGGCTGAATTTTGAGCGTGTAAATACTCGGCGGATGTGGGTGCTGTCAAAGAGCAGGGTATTCTGGAAAGCAGCCCTGGTGTTTCTGGGTTTGGCTTTGATGACTTTTTTGATTTTTCGCATCAAGGCAGGTTTGATCAGCGCGGAGAGTTCGATGAAGAGCTGGTTGGTGGAAAACGGACTAGCGATTGTGCTGGTGGTTGGGCTGCTGTTGATTTTGGCAGTGAATATCAAATGGAGCCTTGGGGGTAAACGAAGTAAAAGGAGGTGGGGCTCCGGAGGCTGCGGCGACAGCGATGGTGGTTGTGGGGATGGCGGCTGCGGTGGCTGTGGCGATTGAGCGCAGAAGGCTGATCGGAAATAAGTTTCCGTATCCGCTATATGTCCGCCTAGACTTGCTGGAGCAGGCTGAAAAGTTGGTCTTTCAAATGCAGGCGTTTTTTTCGCAAAGCGTTGAGGATTTCATCGGTGGTGTTCTCTGCTCCAGTTTCTATGCGATGCACTTCGTGATCGGTTTCATGGTAGTCTTCGAATAAATTTCGAAAATGGGTATTACTCGTTTTGAGCTGGTGGATTTTGTCCTTTAGTTCAGGGAATTCGTGAATCAGATCGTGTTTTTCCATAGTCTTTCTATTTATTATTAACTACGTTGATTGAAGCGGAGGGGATGCGAATAAGCGGGATACGCAGCAAGATGTGAAGATTTAAGTTTTTAAGCTTGCCGAAATGCTTCAGAGATCTTAAATATCAAGTTTTAGAATTTTCTCAAATTTGATTCTCAGGTGGTTTTGCAGAGTTACGGTCAAACGACTATGGTTCGCGCTTTTGTTATCAATCGCGATGAGCAGGCTCGGCGGCTGGTATCTCGCAGCTTACAGCGCTGCGGGTTTGGGGTGAGTGAGTGTGAATCGCCGCTGTTCGGGCAGGATGAATACGCGGGGGAGCCTTTGGTGGTAGTGGATGTGAGGTCTTTGCAAGACGATGTGCGGGAATTTTTGCTGTGGATCAGAGGGCAGCAAGTGGAGGGGGGGCAGCAAGCACATGTGATCGCTTTGCTGACGGGCATCGAAATCGATGCTGGTAATCATTTTAACGGGCAACTTTGGGATGAGGTATTGCGTATGCCGGATGAGGTGGATCGTTTGTGCAAGTGTTTCGAGCGCTTCGGTTCTCGTTTTAACGACTTGCAGGGAGCTCCGCAAAATCTTGATTTGCTGAGTCCTTTTGAATTAGCTGAAGAAACGACAGCTCAAACCGAGCATACGGGGGGATTGCCCCAGCGTTCGGCAGAATCCCAGGTATCGAAGGCGGAGCTTTCGCCGTCGCGTATTGAAGGGTTGAGTGAAATGACGGGAGCTGGGCCTTTAGCTGCCTCTGGGGGATCGCTAGACTCTGAATTGTTTCGTGAGATGGCAGAGAGCGTTCCTTATGGTTTGGTGGTTTTGGGCAGGGATGAAAAATTTGTTTATGGCAATGCCCGTCATGCGGATTTGCTGGGCCTGGGCATTGACGAAGCCGACAGTGTGGAGGATTGGCTGCGTAGAGTCAGTCCGGGGGAGGAGCATTGCCGAGAGGTGATCGCATCTTGGCGCAAGCATGTCTGGCGCAAACAACTGGTGCGAACCTATGCGCTGCGGGCGGGCAACGGGACGGTTGTGGACATTGAATTTCGACCGAAGCTGATGAGTGATGGCAGCCTGCTGCTGACGATGAATAATGTCTCGGAGCGTTGTCGTTCGGAGGAGGCCTGGCTGTTGAGTGATGTGAAATTCCGCACACTTTTTGGCAGCAAGGGATTGGGTATGGCTTTGGTGGATCGCACTGGCCGGATTTGCATCGTGAATGCGGCGCTGCAGAAAATGTTGGATTATACCGCGACGGAATTGCGGGCGATGGCCTTTGATGATTTTGTATTGGCTGCGGACCGCATAGAAAAATGTGAGTTTGAAGATTTGGCAAAAAAAGAACCGTCCCTGGCGGTCGAGGAAGTGAGTTTGCGCTTACGAAAAAACGGTGGGGAGATGTTGTCTGTTTTTATCGGGATCTCCTTTATGGAGGAGGCGGGAGGCCCTTTTACCGCTTATCTGGTGCGCGAGAATAAGCAGCAGGACTTGGCGACAATGCCGAGTTCTTTGAAGGAGAGCTTGTTGCAGAATCGGGCGCTGCTGGAGGTGGTACCGGATTTGGTGTTGATGTTTGATCACTGTGGCAAAGTGACTGATGTGAGCCCGGCCGGAAAGGGATGTGTGCTGGATCTCGATGCGCTTGATCTGAAGGGGAGGTTTCTGAGTGACCGTCTGCCTACTTTTTGGGAGGCCTGTGTAAAAGCCGGCTTGGGTGAGCCTGAGTTTCATTCCAACGGAGGGCTGATGTTGGAATTTTCTTTGTCTGGAGGCACAAGCTGCTGTGCTCATGTGGCGGGTTGCAGTCAGGGGAATTACATGGCGTTGATTCGTCCTGCCGACGAAGCGATTGTTTTGCAGCAAAAACCCGAGCCGCAGCACTTTCAGTTTGAGGGTGATCCTGAAGATCTGGCGGCGGGGGAATGGGCGGATCAGTTGCAGACTTTAACCAGCTTGTTGAATCTGGAGATCGATGCGATGCCGGTGGATACGGAAAAAGAGCAACGCAGTGTGTTGCAAAAACATCAGGGGCGCATTCGGGCGATTGCCTGTTTGAGCGCGGCGAAACTGCCGTCGGCCAACGGGGACAGGGTGCAGGTATCGGCAGCGAATTATTTGAAAACCTTGATCGAGGAATTACTGCAAAGTTCGGCTATGGCTGCGGAGCTGGATCTCGAAGCAGAAGTGGATTGTGTGAGTTTGGGACTGTCTGCACGCAAGGCGTTTGCTTTGGGTTTGTATGTGACGGAGTTGGTGAGCAATGCGATTGAACATGGTTTGGCGGAAATGCCTGGAGGGCGGGTGTATGTGCGCTTGCGCCGCAGTGATAGGGAAGGGGTTTTGTTGGTAGGGGACAATGGAGCGGGACTGCCGTCTGGATTTGATTTGGATCGAGTGGATACCCTGGGCTTCCGGGTGGTGAAAAGTCTGACGACACAACTGGGAGCGCGTTTGGAAATCAGGCCTGGAGAGAATACGGAATTTTTGCTTCGATTTCCGCTCAAGTGAAGATGAAGGCGGTAACGAATGAGTGAGCGACTGCAGATCTTGATTCTAGAAAGCGACGCCATTGTCGGCGGGGATTTGAGTGATACCTTGACGCGGCGTGGTTACAGCGTGTTGGGGCTGGCGGATAATGTTGAGCGGGCTTTGTCATTGATGGGGGAGCGTCAACCGGATTTGATGTTGATCGATTTGCGCATGGGGTCACGGGATAATGGGGTTGAAGCAGCGCAACAGTTACGTGAAAAATGTGCGGCTCCGGTGGTTTTCATGACGGGGTTTTCCAGCGAAGAGAGCTTTGACCGAGCCAAGGCGGTGCGACCGGCGGTTTTTTTGCGCAAACCTTTCAGCGCCTGGGAACTGCAGGCAGCGGTCGAGG
>JAJRVS010000260.1 GCA_024277195.1 Verrucomicrobiota bacterium
ACCGCTGATTCCACGGATGGCGAGGATGGGGCAAGAATTGTTATTGGGGCAAGCGGATCGCTCGCCCTTCAATAGGGTGCTTGCCGGCAGGTGAGATTTACTTCTTTTTGCTGGCGGGGGAGATGTTGCTTTTGCCTGCAAAGGAGTTGCCTGAGAGGGTGATGTTTTTGCTGGAATCGGTGATGCTGATGTCGCTGCCGCCTTCGAGGGTGCTGGAGACTCGGCAGTTGGTGATCGAGCTGTCAGTGGTTTTATCCAAACTGATACCGCTGGCACTTCCGGTCAGGTTGATGGCGTTGACCAGCATGTTTGAGCATTGGTTCAACTGCAGGGCTCCTGCCGGATTTTTGGCGGCATGAATGGTAGAGCTGCTGATCACGCAATCTTTGGAATTGGTGAAGATCAAAGCTGCCGGGCGTTCGAACTGACGTGGGTTGAAAGAATTACCAGTGACCACGATGCGTTCGCTGTTTTTGACTAACAGGTGGTTTGAGCTGGGAGCAAAAAGGGCATTCGAAGCGATGGTCACGTCGTAGGCGTGGATGATGTCGATGTTGTTTTCGGTATCACTGATCACGTTGCCGGTGATGGTGACTGAATTGATCGGCCAGCTTTCTTTGCCGAGGATGCGGATATTGGCACCGCCGACGGCAGAGTATTGGCCTTTGATATCCGAGTAGTTGGCACTGTGCTGGATGGTGCAACTGGTGATGGCGACTTCGGCGATCGAGTGTTTTTTGTCACCGGCGGTGCCGGAGACGTCGAGCAGGATGTTGGCGGCTTTGGTGGGAACGTGTTCGCCGGGCATGTTGCCCTCGATGTCACATCCGGTGATCTGCAGATTACGCACATTGCCATCCCTGACCACGATGCCGCCCTGACGGTTGTAACTGATGTGGCAGTTGGATACATTGATCTGGTGAAGATTGACGTCATCCAGGTAGATGCCGACGCCGGAGTTTTCGTAAAGGTGGCAGTCGGATATGGTGACGTTGCGGTTACGGGTGGCTAGGCGGATGCCATGCAGGCACCAGCGGATGGATACCCGGGAGATGATGGGCTCCATGGTTTGGAACAGTTCGATGCCTACGGCTTCAGGGTGGTTGCCAATGATTTCGATGCCACTGACGATGGGCATGCGTTCGTTCCAGGTTTTGGTTTCGAAAGATTTTGGTGAGGCGGTGCCTTGATGGCTACCGACAAACTTGAGCGCGGGGCCGGGACCGTCCATGATGAGAGTGACTCCCGCCGATCCGGTGACTTTGGCCGCTCCGTGTTTGGTGAGGTCGAATACCAGGGGTTCGGTGATGCGGTAGATGCCGGATTTGACAAAAGCCAGATTGCCGCCGCTCTGGTCGATGGTCTGCTGTAACTGTTTGGTGAAATCAGGCAGGGAGGGCAGATCTTTGATTTGATCCGCAGCAGTGGGCAGGGCTTTGGTTTCCTCTTTTTCCTTGGCGTCCTGAGCTTGAGCAGATGGGTGGCCGGCAGAAATGATCAGACTGGCAGTGAGGGTGGCAAAAAGGTGGCGTTTGATCATGGTAAGTCGGCGTGTGGTTATTTGATTAGTTTATAAACACTTACTTGAGAGCTGAGTCAAGAAGGGAGGGGCGAAGGTGTAGTTAAATTGACTGGGCAGAGGCTTGCAGCACGGCTTTTTGCACGGCCAAGTCATGTTGGGGGGAGAAGTCCGATTCCTTTTCACCGCGGATGATTTTGGCAAAATCCTCGGCATCACCGATGTAGCGTTGATAGGGCGGGGCAAACTCGATGGTTTGATAGCCTTTTTTATACTTGCCGTGTGTTTTTGAAAAAGTGACTTTCATCGTCGGGCGATCGAGGGGTTGGATGTGGCAGGTTCCGGCGGTTCCGGCGACGGCAAAATGACGGCGGGCAAAACCATCCACTTCGAGTGCGGTCGAGCGAACGGTGGCGGTGGCACGTGGGTATTCAAAAACAGCCAACATGTTATCGATCAGGTTGTCGGGAGCTGCTTTCAGGCTTTGGCGTGGGAAGGCATTTATTTTGTCAGGTGCTCCGAGCACGCCGACTACCAGATCGATGATGTGGCAGGCGAGTTCGAACATGATACCGCCCGGATAGAAGGCGATTTTTTTGCGGGACTCTGCGTTGAGCTCTTTGGACATGGTGGTCTGCACATCAAAGGGATCGCCGAGCCAACCTTTTTCCAGGAAATTACGCAGCAACAACACTGCTGGATTGTAGCGATACATATAGCCCATCTGGATGGTTAGCTTTTTCTGTTCGGCTTGTTTTACGATGCGTTGGTAGTGGGAAAAATCTGAGCCAGCGGGTTTGTCGAGGTGAATGGGGAAACCGGCATTGATGGCCTTTTGGGCGTAGTCGAGCAAGTCCTTGACTTCGGTTTCGATGGCCAGTGCTTTGAGTTGGGGCGTATTGAGCGCTTGGTCGAGGCTGATGAAGGGCAGGTCTTTGTAAACCGGGCTTTTTTCCGCAGCCGCTCGGAGTTGGGCATTGTCTTCCACCACGCCGACCACTTCGAAGTCCGGTGCGTTACGGTAAACATTCATCTTGCCTCCGGCGTGGGGATGGCCAGTGCCGACCTGGATGATCTTGAGTTTGGGGCGGGAGCTCTGTGAGAGTCCGGTGATCGCGGGAAAAGCGATAGCGGCGGCCGCCGCTTTTAAAGTGTTTCGACGGGTGGACATGGAGGGATTTGAGATGTGAGATTTGCGCCGGAGTCTAGTGTAGGCTGCCGGAGGATACTAGCTGAAGGCAAATATGAAATTTAGGAGGCTATCATTTTGTCGAACAGTTGGCGGTTTTTGGTCATCGCTTTGATACGATCCTCGGGTTTGGTGCTGGTCTCAAAAAGACACCAGCCGTTGTAGCCGGTGTTGGCGAAGTTTTTGAACAGTTTGTCGTAGGGGTATTCTTTGTAAGTGCCATCGAGCTCGTGGATGTGACAAGTGGCACCAAAAGCCTTGCGTAGCAGTTTGAGGTTGTGATCAAAACCGTCACCTTCCATGTCCTGAGGATTGCAGTTCCAGCAGATTTTGGCATTCGGGTGGTCGGCGATTTGCACAATTTGCGCCATGATGGCAGGGGCCGCACATTGACCGTGGACTTCCATGCGCACCTCTTGGCCGATGTCAGCGCCATATTGAGCGACTTCGCGAAAAGTTTTGCCGATCTGTTCGAGGGTTTTTTCCTTGTCGACGCCTTTGTGAAAGCTGTTGGGTTTCACTTTGACCCCACTGGCTCCGATGTCGCGACTGAGATCGAGAAAGGCCTTGGTCTGCGTGACGGCTTTTTTCAGAGTGGCGGAATCCGGGTTGTCAAAACGCTCGTCGGAGCCCAGGCCCACACAAGTGACCGGGCTGTTAGCAAAGCGTTTTTTGACTTCGGCGCGTTGGTTTTTGTTCAAGGGGATTTCAATTGAGTGGGCATGGGTGGTGCGGGGTTCGACTCCGAGCAGGCCGGAGGTTTCGCAGTTTTTGATCAGAGTTGGTAGATCCCAGTCCTTGCCCCATTGGTAGGTGACTAATCCAACCTTGGTTTGGCCTTTTGCGGCAGCGTGCAGAGCTGGCGCGATAGCTGACAGGCCGAGAGCGGTCAGCGCGGAAGACTTGATGAAAGAGCGACGGGAGGACTGAGGGTAGGAATTCATGTCGAAAACCTTAATGAAAAGAAATGCTTTGTCGAGTGTTGTGAGCCGAAATTATTTTTTAGGATAAAAAGAGAGAACCCCATTTAGTTGCGATTAACCATTCCATGCTGATGTTTTAATTAGTAATATCCTCACTCGTGGCGGGTTCGGCGACGACAAAGGGGGTGTAACCCCGGCGTTCGAGCGAGAGGATCAGTTCGGCGAAGGTTTCTTCGACACTTAGGTTGTTTGAATTGGCGTCATCGGTTCGGCTGCGTTGCAGGCTGGCTTTCATTTTGCTGAAACCGGCAAAACCTTTGTCACCTTCTTTGACATCGAAAGGCAGTTCGCTTTCATCATCAGCGGAGGAGGTGACGCCTTCCAGTTGGTTGGCAACTTCGACTTTGATGTTTTGTTGTTTGACGGTTTGCGAGGGCGTGCCTATGGCGAGGAAGGTGGTTTGTGGGGTGCCGTTTGATGCGGCTGCGGAAAGCACGGCTTTGACGCTATTACCTTTGTTGGCGTAAAACAAACTGCCGAAATCAGTGATGGTGATGTAGCGACGCAGAGGGCCTTCGAAAAAAGTCAGGATCCAGGAGGCGGGACCACCGGTGGCATCGGCGACGACCCAGCCGTCTTCGTAAAAGTTGTAATTGATCGAGGAACCTTCTTGTTCAAAGTCGATTTTATAGACCACTACCTGGGCTGAACCGGATTGGAGAGAGATCAAGCTTGTCCCGGTCAGGATGAAAAAATATATAAAGATGCGTAGCATATCAGGGGATGATTAAATCAGAGGATGTTTTCAACAAACGACTGGGGGGAGAAGGCTTTGAAGTCGTTTTCGCTCTCACCAGTGCCGATGAAGCGGGTGGGGATGTTGAGCTCGTTTTTGATCACCACGGCGCTGCCGCCTTTGCCTGAGCCGTCGAGTTTGGTGACGATGAGGCCGGTGAGGTCGAGGGCTTTTTGGAATTCTTTTGCTTGAGACAGGGCATTGGAACCGGTAGTGGCGTCCACCACCAGCAGGCGTTCGTGTGGGGCGCTTTCGTCTTGTTTTTTCAGGGTGCGCTGGATTTTTTTCAGCTCTTCCATCAGGTTGTCACGGGTGTGCAAGCGTCCGGCGGTGTCGCAGATGAGAAAATCTACGTTATTCTGGATGGCCGAGCGGTGAGCGTCAAAACAGACCGCCGAGGGGTCGGCCTGGTATTGGGTTTTGATGATGGGAATGTCGAGGCGCTGAGACCAGACTTCGAGCTGCTCGATGGCGGCGGCGCGGAAAGTATCGGCGGCGGCGAGCAGCACGCTGTTGCCTTGTTTTTTCAGCAAGTAGGCCAATTTGGCGGTCGAGGTGGTTTTGCCGGTGCCGTTGACTCCGGCGACCAGAATGACGGTTGGCATGCTCTCACGTTTTTGCGGCAGTGGGGGAGTCTCGTCTCCGAGGATGGAGGTGATTTCTTTGTGGCAAGCTTCGACGATGTCGTCCCCGCTGATTTTTCGTCCCTGGGCACGTAAACTGTCGACGATTTTTGTTGTCAGGCGAATGCCCAGATCACCGCCGATCAGAGTGGCTTCCAAGTCATCCCAGTCAATCTCGGTGCGGGAGGTGAAGCGGCTGATGATCGATTTGAACAAGCTCATGGGAAAGGCGGGTATCGCTAGAGGTTGGAGGGGCTTTTCAGGAAGTGTTATGGGTGATTGCCTCGGTGTTCCTTTTCGATGCGGTCAATCACGCCGTTGACAAATCCAGCGGATTCGTTGGAGCCAAAACGCTTGGCGATCTCGATCGCTTCGTTGATGGTCACCGCTGCGGGGATGTCGTCGCGGAAAAGGATCTCGTAGGTGGCCAGACGCAGCAGGCAGCGATCCACGGCGGTCAGTTGTGTGAGGCTGTAGTTTTTGCTGGCACCCTCGATGGTTTGATCAATTTGCTCTTTGTGCTCAAAAATGCCTGCAATGAGCTGTTTGGCAAAATCGCGTACTTTAGGGCGGGCGGTGCGCAGTTCCCAGAAATGATCACATTGATCCGGCAGCGTATCATCGTTCAGGTCGTGACTGAACAGAAATTGGATCGTCGCTTCCCGCGCTTCTCTGCGGGTGCCTGGTTTTTTCACTTTATCGCTCAATGGCCGTGGTGCTAGGTGTCGGCCAACCGATAAACGCATTTCCAGCAAGTGCCAGTGATTAGTGTGGCGAAATTGCAGGAGGCAGGGGGGAGAGATGGGGCTATTTGGCCTCGTGCAGTATTCTCAGGTATTTGCCTGGGTTTTCCTCAAAGGCGGCCAATTGTTCGAAATCGGCGAGGCGAACGAGTTGATTGGCGATCACGTGATCGATGGCCCCGTCGGTTAAAGTTTTGCCAGAGACCAGACAGGTTTTGAGTGGGTAATTTTTTGATTGTTTGGCGATCACCGCAGCGTCCAACATATCAAAATATTTGGTGGGCTGCTGTTTGATTTTGTCTTTGGCCGCTTCGGATGAAAGTCGAAACAGCCGGTTGCGGAAGATGAAGTCAATCGGGCTTTGCTCCAGCGCTTTACCCGTAACGATGCATTTCTCAAGGGGGTAAAGGGGCGTCTGCTCTTTGATCAGCAAGGCGTTGAGTTCATCGACTCTGATATAGCTTTCTGCGGTGAACTTGCTTTTGCAGTCACTGCAACAGACTCGAATCTCTTGCCCCTGGTGTTCAATGAGTTCGTAATCTTCTTCCAGTGTTTCTCCTGATAAAATACATATTTCAAGAGGGTAGGGATCACCGATTTCAGGTTCGATGAGTTCTTCCGCTGTGAGTGGTTGTGATCCAGTCAGCGTGAAAAATAGCAAAAGAGCGGGCAGCTGAAATGGAAAGAATTTTGTGAACATCCGGCAGTGTTTGGTTTTATAAAGAGGCCGAGCGACATCCTTGGAAAGCTATTCGCCAAGGATGTCACGGAGACTCTATGGTTTAAGCAATGCAATCGATGTGGGGGTATTTCCCCCCCAGTGCGGTTTCGCTTTTGCCGCCGATCCATTTATCTATCACCGAGGCGTAAACGCTACGGAAATCGACCGTGTGTTTAAGGCTACCACCACCACCGCCTTGCAGGTCGGTTAAGCTGGGGTGTTTACCATGAATTCCAGATTTCACTCCGGCACCGAATAGAAAGAGGGCGGAGGCGGCTCCGTGATCGGTGCCGCGACTGCCATTTTCTTTTACCCGTCGCCCGAACTCACTCATCGTCATGGTGAGCACGCGGTGATCTTGTTTTTGCGCTTTCAGGTCTTGGTAAAAAGCGGTGATGGCTTCATCCAACTGCAACATCAATCGGTCGTGATTGAGCCGCTGACCCGAGTGGGTGTCAAATCCTCCCAGTTGGGTGTGGTAGATACGAGTGCTCAAGCCACTTGCGATCAGTGCTGCGATGGTCTTGAGGTTTCTGCCTAATGGGGTGTTGGGGTAATCAACCTTGGGTTTATATTCCTTGGCCATTTTCCGTATTTGGTCACTACTCGCGTTAGCGTTGCCTGCGGTCATTTTGATGAAATCTGCATTACTGGAAAACCCGCCTTTGCCTGCCATGTTTAACTTGCGAAAAACCTTGTTGCGGGCTTCTTGTCCACGATCACCGGTGTAGCGGTAAGAGTCGGGATTGCTGAAGCTGAGGCCGGGGTGCTCTTTGCCAACCAGAGCTCGCGGGGTTTTTCCTGCCCCCACAGCAATCGCCAATTTAGGATCGCGATTGCCTTTGAAGGCGGAGTCACAGGTTTTACCCACCCAACCAAACATGGCCCGGGTGGGGTTGTGTTCGGCGGTTTCCCAGATGTCAGTCGCGGTGAAGTGACTGAAATTGGTTTCGGGATAACCTACTCCGGGAATGGCGGCAAAACGGCCTTCGTCGTGCATGGCTTTGATGCCTTTCATATTGGGGTGTAGCCCTGCATAATCATCGAGTTTGTGTACCTCTTTTTCATTGATCCGCGTTTCAATGCGCAGTTTGTTGTATTCTGGATCTCCATAGGGAACCAGAGCACTGAGTGCGTCATGGCCTCCTGCTAGTTGCAGGATGACGGTGACCCGTTGGCCGGGTTCCGCTTTGGATCCTGCCATAGCCGTGTTAATGAGTCCGTAGGGCAATGCAGCTCCTACGCCGATGAGGCCGAGTCCTTGAGTTAGGAACTCTCTGCGGGTATTGATGGTGAGTTTTGACATTTTGATTTGAGGTTTGGGGGTTAATCTTGAGGTTTGAGTTGAAGCAGTTGGTTAACCAAGTTGTGAATCCGGGCTGCTCATAAGTAGAACCAGAACGGCTCTGAGTTTGGCGTTGATTTCATTTTTCTTGGCTTCCCATTCGGATTGAGGGGGGAGTTTGCCAAGGAATTCTGCAAGCGCCTTGCACTTGTCCGGATCAGGTTTGACAACGAGACAAGCTTTGACCAACTGGGAGACCACTTTATCCGAACTATCGACTTTTTCGTTTTTGAGTAAGTCCACCAGATCGACGTTGTTCTGCTCCAGAATTTTAGCCATTTGGTTATAGCGAATCAAAATGCGTTCGGCGTTGATCCAAGTGCGTCCTTCATTCCAACCGGCGACATTGGGTGGCTCAAATAACATTTGTCCCATTTGATTAACCGCAGCATCGATACTGGCGTAGTTCACTTCTTTGATTCCCAGATCTCGAATGGCGCCAATGGCCAGCTCCACGGGGCCTTTGATATGCGATCCCATCGATTTGTCATTGTAGAACTCTTCCGAGAGGAAAAGGTTTTTTAATACCGGACGTAGATCGTAGCTGTTGTAACGCATCACCTCGGCCATTTTTTCCATCGTTTCATCGTAGGGAGCATCATGGGCGAGGAACTTGAAGAGTTTCCCTGAGATGTATTTGGCTGTGGCCGGTTGACGCAGGATGATGTCAACCAGGTCATCGCCACTCCAGTTACCGGTAGAACCGAGGATTTTTTTGCTTTCGTTATCGTGACGAGAGGCTATGAAACGGAACTGCCCGGTCCACGAGTCGTAGTTGTATCCGGTGAGTGAGCGGGAAGCTTCACGCAGATCATCCTCGCTGTAACCCCCGCCTTCACCCATCGAAAAGAGTTCGAGGATTTCACGGCCGAGGTTTTCGTTGCCATTGCCTTTGTAATTGACGTTGTTGTCGAGGTAGGAAATGGTCGCGGGGTCATGCACGACGCCACGCAACATGGCTCCGTAGTTATCAACTCCATAAGTGCGGAAGAGTTGGTTCTGTTTGAACAGCATGTAGGTGCGGTAGCGTTTTTGATACTGCACTGCGAAATGGTCGTGCCAGAAGAGGGTGAGTTTCTCTTGCAGGGGGCGAGGGGATTCGGCCATGCGTTGCAACCACCAGCGTCTCATTTCAGCCTGTTGGCGTCTTTCGGGGTTGCGGTGTTTGACCGTTATATACTGACGTTCGTCCCAGGGGAGGCGTGCGGCCCACCGTTCGCTGCGTCTCAGTCGGGCTGGATCAAATTCGATTCCGGCTACGGGCTGTTGATAGATTTCGACAAAATGGGCAACTGCTTTGTGCAGCCCCATTTCATAAAGAGCCTGGACTTCAGCAGGGGTTCCGCCGAAACCGGCACGCACCATCAGGTGACGGGCCTTGGCATAGTTCCATGCGCTGCTTGCCATCGGTTTCAATCCGCCTTCCACTTTGACCAGCTCATTGGCCAGTTGATCCTGCAAGGTGGTGATGAGTTTGCCTTTTTGTGCGATGGCGCTCTGGGCGGATTTATTTGCGGCGACGGTTTTGTCCCAAGCGCTTTTAGCTGCTGTGGCTTTGGCGACGGCTTTAGCTTTGGCTTTTTCGTCACTAGTTTTGTCAGCTACTTTTTTTGCGGCGGCATAAATTTTTCCGGCTTTGGCTTCTGCACGACTGGTTTTATCAGCGGCTTTTTGGGCGCTGGTTTTATCTTTCACCGCATCATCAACAGCTCTAACCGCGATATAAAGATTGGAACCTTTAACCGTGTCTTCGGCAATTTTTGCCGCCGAGTTTTTCGCTGAGAAGTTTTTCGCTGCCGCGCTAGCTTGATCCTTGGCTTTTTTGGCAGCGGCATTTGCTGCAAGCAGATCTTTCTCCGCCTTTTTGACCGCGTTGTTCTTTTCTGCGATCACTTTTTTTGCAGCGGCGAGTTTGGCCTCGGCCTCTTTTGCACTTTTATCGGCAGCTACTTTGGCGGCGTCCTTTTTCCCCACTATGGCTTTTTTGCTAAGCGCGGCTTTGGCGGCGCAATCTTTACAGGATTTGTCCGCGACAATTTTATTAGCTTTGGCAGTTTTCAGTGCGGCTTGCGCTGCGCTGGCTTTTTTGGTAGTATTTTTTGCATGGTTCTTGCTGTCGGTAAGCCGTTTTTCAGCAAGTGCTTTTTCGGCGACGGCTTTTGCCGCTACGACAGGGTAAGAAGCCCGGCGGATTCCGGTGTATTGTTCACGAGCAGCTTTTAATTGGTTATCGATGTTCGCTTTGTTCTTTTTGATCGCTGCGATTTTTGTTTCGATGTCCTTGATCTTTTTCTCAGCGGCAGGTTTGGCACTGGCTTCAGATTTTGCCAGGATTTTTTTTGCCGCAGCCAGTTCGCGTGAAGTGTCAGAGTAGGAACGGGCGGCATTAGCCTGGGTGACAATCAGTTCGCGGACTTTTTTGTTGGCGGCTTCTGTTTTGTCAGTCGCTACCTTGGCGGCTGCGATTTTTGTTTTGGCAATTTCCTCCAGTGGCTGTGCTGCCATGCCGAGGCCGACGCATGTGGCCAAGGCAAGAGCCAGAGTCCAGAGACCTGATCGTTGGGTTTTAATGTGGAATATTTTTTTCATGGGTTTGTTTGGGGGTGAATGTTCAGAGAAGGGGTTGTTATGGGGGTGAATAGTTTGGGTATGTTAAAATAACCTGCTAACGATAGACAACTTAGCCGTGCTTGACGTGGTGGCCGTGCAGATGTTGCAAAAAGTCGACCGAATCTAGTGCGCATTTCTTGCAGCCAACCTAGCAAATATTCATTTGAGGATCAGTGGGGTTGGTAGAGGTTTTTGATATGATGATGAATATTTTTGAGAATTTGCCAGAGACCCATGCGGGGGAAGTGATTGAAAAAATCGCGCAATTTGGCCAGGGCGCAGTGAGGATCGAGCGGATTTTGTCGGGAGGGCATGCTTCCGCTGCTGATTATTGGTATGAACAGGATGAAGATGAATGGGTGTTGTTGCTGCGTGGGCAGGCAAGTTTGTTGATCGCGGGCAGGGAGGATGGGCTGGAAATGAAAGCGGGGGATTGTGTGGAATTGCCAGCCAAATTGCGTCACCGGGTTGATAGGGTGTCGCAGGACGCTCTGTGGTTGGCGATTCATGTGAGGGCTGGGGGTCGATTCTGATAGTGGTGAATTTCCTGATATATCAAGGCACTCAGAGGGCTTGATTTATTTCAGAAAGCCCTTACAGTAAAAACGTGCTAAGGAATTGTATGATTCCTGCTGGCTCCGGGCGACCGGGGGTGTCTTGGTTTCGACTGATAGTTTGAAACACGGGTTGCATGTCGAGGTTAATCGGTTGGCCTCGTAAAAAGCCGATTAAAACAAATAAAAGCAAACGAAGAACCTGAACTTGCATTGGCAGCTTAATTAAGCGGCCCACCAAATACCCGACGTCTGCTGAGGTAAATGGTGCAAAAGTAGCAGACTGGTTAGAAGGCCGGGTGTCCGGGCCAACTAACGAGAGGTTACAGGGCAATCGGAGGGTTCGCATTCTGTCGGCCGAAGTCGGCTCTCCTAGATTAAAAGACCGAATATTCATGTAGACGCTCGTGCAGACGGTTATTAGGACAGGGGTTCG
>JAJRVS010000261.1 GCA_024277195.1 Verrucomicrobiota bacterium
AAAGTTACTGTCATGAAATCCCTGTTTCGATGTTTTTTATTTGGTGGGCTATTGGCTCTGAATTTATTGCCTGTCGTCCATGCCGGGGACTGGCCAATGTGGAGGCATGATGCGAAGCGCAGTGGAGTGAGTTCGGAAGCCTTGGCTGATAATTTGTATCTCAATTGGTCGCGTGCGGTTGCCCCGGCGCGTTTGGCTTGGCCGAATGAACCGCGTTTGCATTTTGACGCTTCGATCGAGCCAGTGGTGGCGGGCAAACGCCTATTTGTCGGATCACCTTTGGATGGCAGTGTGCGGGCTTATGATACGGATTCGGGGGAGCAGTTGTGGAAGTTTTACAGTGAAGGGCCGATTCGTTTTGCGCCGGTGGCTTGGCAGGACAGCTTGTACTTTGGGTCGGATGATGGGTTTCTTTATCATTTGGATGCGGCGACGGGAAAAATGCGGTGGAAAGTGCGCGGGGCGCCGGATGACCGGGCGGATTATCGACAGATGGGCAACAGTCGCTTGATCTCTTTGTGGCCAATACGCGGTGGGCCGGTGATCGAAAAGGGTGTGGTTTATTTTGGTGCGGGCATCTGGCCGTCGATGGGGGTGTTTGTGAAAGCGGTGGATGCCAAAAGCGGTGAGGTTCTGTGGTCAAACGGGGATATCAATTATTTGTCACGGGTGAGAATCGATCACAATCTGTTGGAAGAGGCGGCTTTGTCTCCGCAGGGGTATTGTCTGTTTGCAGATGGCAAGGTGGTGGTGCCGAACGGGCGTTCGATGCCTGCGCGTTTTGAGCCGAAGACGGGCGAGTTGATGTATTTTGTGCAGGGTTACCGGCATGGGGATTCACGGGTGATCGCGACCGATCGTTATTTGTTTGTTGGAGACCAGGGGGTGGTGAGTTTGAAAGACGGACGTGAGGTGGGCGACCGTTGGGCGTCGGCGGGTAAAGATGCGCCGGAAGGTTTTTCGGGAAAAAAACGAGATTTGTTCGAGGGACCTTTTCATGGTTACAAGTTCATGGCTGCCTGTGATTTCCGTTCGGCTTTGGATGGAGGTAAGGCTTATGGAGTGAGTAAGGGGTCTTTGCTGGGATGGGGAGTGCATCAGGCGGAGGTCTCTCTTTACGAAAAAAAGGATGGGGCTCATGTGATTCATCCGGCGCGCTGGGACGCACCACCTTTGTGGAAACGGTTTGTTTTGGCTAAAGCGCAGAAGGGTTCAACCCAAGTGACGATCAAATCGGGTAAGCGGGTTTACACTCACGTGAATAAAACTTTGTTTGCAGTGGATGTGCCGGACAAGGAGGGCACGACGAAGCTGGCGTGGAAGAAGGAGTTGCAAGGGGTGCCGAGCAGTATGCTGGTGGCGGATGGGAAGTTGTTTGTGGTTTTGGAGGAAGGGCAGATTCTTTGTTTTGCGGACAAATTGGTGGAGGTGGTGAAAAAATACGAGCTGCCAAGCAAGGTTTTGGCGCAGCGTGGCAAGGATGATGTTTGGGCAAAAAAGGCAGCTGGAGCATTGGCGGCAGCGGGGACGGATCAGGGTTATGTCGTGGTGATGGGTTTGCAAGATGGGGCGCTGGTTGAGGAATTGCTTAATCAGTCGAAGATGAAAGTGATTGCCGTTGATTCTGATCGGGCAAAGGTGGATGCCTTGCGCGAGAGACTGACCCAAGCGGGTGTGTATGCGGATCGTGCAGAGGTGTTTTTTGCCGATCCCTTGTCGATCAAGTGGCCTCCGTATTTGGCGAATTTGATCGTTTCGGAACGCAGTGGGGCTAGCAGTCCGTTGATGGGAATGAAGCCTGTCGATTTGTATGAACTTCTCCGCCCTTATGGAGGCACCTTGATTTCCGAGAATGGTGAGAAGGATGAGGTTCGTTATGCTGCGGCTAAATTGGCGGGAGTAAATTTGAGCAGAAAAGGGGAGCAGGTGCTGGTTCAACGCATGGGGGCACTAGAAGGTTCGGCGGACTGGACCCACGAAACGGGCGATGCGTCGCGGGTGTATTTTTCGTCAGACAAACGGGTGCAAGCTCCGTTGGGCATTTTGTGGTATGGGGACGGCGCGGATTACGGCTTTGAAAAACACAAAGACTACGGGCGAGGAGTGAAGCCACAGGTGGCGGATGGGCGTTTGATTGCCTTTGACGATGGTAAAAAAGAACTACGGGCGATTGATATTTATACGGGTCGTATGTTTTGGAAACGTCAGCTGGATACCTCGCTGGTGCGTTACGTGACTTTTGGTGATGCGGTGTACGTGGCGAGCGATCTGAAGTGCGATGTGCTCGACCCGGTGACGGGTGAGGTGAGGGAGAGCCTGGCCTTGCAGGTGGATGTGCCCAAGGGGAAAAAGGCAGGAGTGGTCGCGGTGCGCGCCAATGAGGATATTTTGTTAATTGGGGTGGGGTATGATCTGCCGGAGGACGAGCACAGCCATGGCGCGATGGATCATGGCTTGTGGGATGCAAAAGTTTTGGTGGCCTTGGATCGCAAGAGTGGCAAGCAGTTGTGGACGACCAGCGCACGGCAGCGTTTTAATCTACATTCCATCGCGATGGGAGGAGGTTTGGTGTATGCATCGGATTCGATTTCCCCTTCGGTCGCGGGACAGATGGAGCGGCGCGGCAAGGTGCCGGAGACTTTCCCTTCGATTATATCAGCTCTGG
Organism: Verrucomicrobiota bacterium; assembly: GCA_024277195.1. Classification (GTDB taxonomy): domain Bacteria; phylum Verrucomicrobiota; class Verrucomicrobiia; order Verrucomicrobiales; family DEV007; genus JAADHD01. The sequence continues at coordinate 2,666 of JAJRVS010000261.1, forward strand.
ATGAGCGGACGGGCAAGGTGCGGTGGCAGAAAAAATACGACTATAAGTTTCGTAATATGTTGGGCAGAGGCCCGCTGGCGATCCGACCCTATGATGACTGGCAGGCTTATAATGCTGAGCACGGTTTG
>JAJRVS010000262.1 GCA_024277195.1 Verrucomicrobiota bacterium
CTTTGAATTACCTCCCAACAAGGCAGACAGAGCCCGGCTTTTATTCTTAAGCAGATCATTGCGCAACTTGGCCAAATCCTGACTTGCTCGCAATTCCGCCTTCAATTCATTACGCTCGCGTTTCAACAACTCGAACTTTTCCGCCAAAGCCGCACCGTGGAAAACCGGTGTTTGTTCATCCCAGGTGTTCACTAGGGCTTTGTTCGGATAATCGTTCAGCTCCGTCAATTTGTCTTCATCCAGCGAATCAATCAAGCTCCCCAAATCATCCTCACTCGAACGAGCCGCCAACTTAGCCAGAGCCAGTTGAAACAAACCTGGATGAAAACTCGAAATGCTGCTCTGCGTCGCTGCCATGTATTGGTAAAAACGCCGCCGCACCTGTGGGTCGGATTCGAGTTCATCGGCATAGTCATGGTAGAGATCAACATGCATGCGCAGCATCTCCTTCAACAATGGAGCCGGCGCGCTGTTGATGTTATTCTCGGGATGCACCCGGTAGTTCAACAAGGATTCTTTCAGCAAACGAATGCCTCCCCGGATCGCCGCGCCACTGAGAAAAAAATAATCGTGATTGAAACGATAAGGTCGAAAAGGATTAGCACACAGGTAGTCTGCCTGGGCAATGATATTGCTGCTGGTCACAGGGAAGTTGGCCATGCCCATCCACTCCCAGATCGCCAGACTCTCATCATCCGCCATCGACCACACCGCGCGCAGCCATTTAGCTCGCGACTCATCGGCCTGCAGCGGCGCATTATCCGGATCAATCATCGTCAGGCCGGTGACCACCACCTCGACCCCATCACTTCCTGCACCTTCGAACAACGGCAAACATTTTTCAAAACGATCAGGCTCGTAATAATCATCTGAATTCAAAATACTGATCAAGTCACAATCTTCAGCAACCGTTTTAGCCAGACGATTGAGCGTATTATGCGCACCTGCATTTTCCTGCACGACCAACTCCACCCCACGTTCTTCGTAAGCACGAATCACCTCCACCGACTTATCCTTCGACCCATCATCAATGACCAGGAAACGATCCGGCGGCCGCGTCTGATCCAACACCGACTCGATCGCCTTACCCACATAGTGCGCATGATTGTAACAAGGGATAATGACAGCTAGACGGCTCTTATTCATTTTGAAATGATTTTTAAAAGTTGTTCGAGCCACTTCTCGTATTGCTGCCCGGTATTTTTTGTCACCTGCGGCTGGCGGATCTTTAATGGCCCCAGCTTCAAATGAGTAGCTTTGGGCGGCCTCAACATCAATGCGTCATCCCCTCCCTCAAAATCCCCTCGGCTCACCAATACCGCATCGGCCGCCATTTTATCCAGGGCTGCACGCCCAATATCCGGCTTGGCTTCAGTCGCCAGGGAGAAACCCACCCCGCTCAAGCGATGTGCCATCCACGCACACAAAACCATGTCCGAACGCATCGCGTGTAAATGACAAATACCGCGTTTGGCAATCACCCGATTCAAATGCAAGGCCCGCCGAGCTTGAATCATAAAATCCTCTGTCGTCACCCCATTGCCCAGTTCCTTGCGCCAAGCCATCACCTTCTCCACATCCGGTGAAGAGAACAGCCACTCCGCCTCCAAAACCATTCCGTCCGGAAAAAAATCAAGCTCATCCAACAAGCCCTTTTGCTCCGGGATTTTGGCTGTTGGCGATACTCGCGCGACCACCAATTGAACCCTGTCTTCATCTGAGCCGGCCACCTGAAGCACTTCCTCAGCTAAAACAGCATCTTCCCCCGGCCACGAATCCAGCAAATAAAAAATCTCCGCTTGCGGTTTCTTTCTCACTTTGCGCCCACCCGTCGCTAAAGCCTGCTCAAACTTCTCCGCCAACTGCCCTGATGTGATCTGCAACTCAAACACCTGCAGTGCTTTCTCCCTGCCCGCTTTACCCATCGTCCGCGCCAAATCACGATCCTCCGCCAGCCGCTTCAAGGCATCCGCAAAAGCCTCTTCATCCCCCGGATCAACCAATATCCCGGTCCTCCCATCATCCACCATCTCCGGCACACCCACCAACTTCGTCGATACAATCGGCAAACAACAAGCCATCGATTCCGTGATCACGGTCGGCAAAATATCAGACGCCCCTTTGTTATCTACGATGCAAGGCAGGGCAAACACATCACTCGCTTTCAAACGCCGCTTCACCTCTTCCTGGGTCTGCACCCCGGCAAACTCCACCTGATCACTCACTCCCAAATCCTTCGCCAAATCCTCCAGCCGCTGCCTCCACGGCCCCTCTCCGATGATGCAACATTCATAATCAACTTCCTCCGCCGCCAGCTTGGCACAAGCTGCCATCAAATGATGAAAGCCCTTGAACTCAATCAGACGACCAATCGTAATAATTTTCAAAGGCCCCTCGAATGAAATCGCCGCCTGCGGAAAATCCACCATCGTCAGCCCGTTATAAACCCGCTCGATTTTGTCCGCTGACTCCGGACAAGTCTGCCGCAAAATATCCCGACTGAAATCACTCACCGCCACCACAAACTCAGCCTCACGGCACAACTCACGCAACAGATCATCACTGCCCAGATCGATCATGAAATCCTGCGCATGCGGAGTGAAACTAAACGGAATGCCCGCCCACTGCTTGATAAACAACGCCGTGTGAGTCGCCCTATTGGCAAAATGCACATGCACATGCTGCACCCCACGCCGCTCAAACAACTCGGCAAAATACAGCGCATTGCGCGCCCGCGTCGCCGCTTTGAAACTCTCACCATATTCCCGGTCATGACGAGCGATCATTTCACCAAAACGCTCACCCCAACTGCCGTCCTGCTCCCGTCGTTTCTGCAAAGCCGCCATCACCTTCGGCGGCGGCGGGTAAAACACATCCGCTTTGAGTGACGCAAAACGCTCATGCCTGATCGTGCCCGGCGGCGGATTGATCGAAGCAATATCCAGCTCAAAACCCCGCGATTCCAAAGCCAACATCTCCGAGTCACAGAAAGTCTGCGATACCACCGGATAACGGGAATACAGATAAGCCAAACGGCTTGAGAGCCCGAGTTCTGTCATGATAACTGCGATTCTACTCGTTCAAATAACAAATACCAACTGCAATTCTTTTCCATCGCCACTCGAGCACAGCACACCCTCATCTTTCACCGGCTTTATCCTTCAACCTCCTGAATTCTTCATTAAAATAAACCAGCGCTTCTTCAACCGCTTCACGTTTTTGCATGCCGGTTGATGTAGTCTTGTTTTTCAAACGTAAAAAAGCAACCAACGATTCCACCACGTCCTCACTCATATTAAGCAACTCTTTTGCCTCATCATTGACCTTGACCCGCAAAGCTCTCAACTGCACTTCAGCCTGATCCCCCAATTCCTCCAATTCCCCCTCGACCGAGCCCCCCCCGTCCATCGAAGTGCTGTAACGTTTTTTCAAAGGCTCAAGCACACCTAGTATGGCTTTCACCGATCCCGTCAAAGAGGCCTTTATCTGGCCACCGCCCTTACCATAGGCTAACAGCATTTTAGCTGACAAATGCTGTGGAAATTGCTCCAAGATCGCTTGCAAGCGCTGCTGAACCACCTCGTTCTTCGCCGCTTCTTTCAGGGTCATTTTTGCCGTTAACTCCTCTATTTCAGCAAACAATTCAATCGATTCCTCCAACTGCGCAGCCCGATCGTTGCGCACCACGCCGATCAGTTCATCGAAATTAGCCGCCGCCACAATCTGGGGGCGAATCAAAAGATCCAAGTCCCCCAAAGCTACCCAGTCCTTCATCGCCGTCGCAGACTCTTCCGCCACCACCAAGGCACGAAACTTCCCTTGCTTCGCAGCCTTCACCGCAGTGAGAAAATCCCCCGCAGGCGGCTCTATCAAACTTTGGTCGGTCATGACTCTGGTGTAAACCACCATCGCAGGATCCATAGGCACCCCTTTGATCGCCGATTCCAGCGCCAACAATGCCCCCGCTCCCATCCCCCCAAAATTGCGTGGATCTCTCCCCATCGGTCCAGATGGCCCTGCGTCTCCGGAAAAAACATGGGTCAATTCCCCCACCTTGCCGCGTGGCCAATCTGCACCAACCCGGGGCTGCACCACGCGAAATAACATACTCACCCACGCAGGCACTCCCTCAGGATCCGGCAAATACCTAAACCGCATCCCCATCGCTTCCGTCAAGTGACCTTTTTCATTTTGAAACAAGTAAGCATCCGCGTCCTCCGCCGTTCGAATATTCAAACTCACTTTACCCATGTAACTTTCAGCCTCACCCCGCCCCCTGCCCTGCCAAAAAATGACACTCACTTCCGTACTGGGCAATTTTACCCCCTTGGCTCTATCAGCCGCCACGGCGGCGCCTTTAGCCGCTGCCGCCATCTGTGACTGTTGAGCTAACTCCATGGCCTTGACTTTGGCCATTTCCTTTTCCCTGGCCGCCTCTTTTTTCAACAGCTTTTTTTCCTCTATCCGGCCTCGTTTCAACATCGCTGCTATCCGCGCTGAAGATGAATTGACCGCTTGCTCTGATTGCACGAAGCCCTTCCATCCAGGCATTTCACTCCCCAGCTCATCGACAATTTCCGCATAAACCGAGGCAAGATCCGCCGCCGCCTTGAGATCGATCACCAGCGCCAACTCCATTAATAAAGGGTAAAGGCGTTTATCTTCGGGCTCCCGCCCTTCCCTCATCGCCATCGCCGGTGTCCACAAAGCTTTGTTAATCGAGGGCAATTCTTTGAAAAAACCCGTTTTAACCGGCTCCCCCCCCGCCAACAAAGCTGCGCGAGCCGCCCTTGCCGAAGGATTCAAAGGATCCAGTCGCAAAGCGAGCGCCAAGGCTTTTTCCTGCAAATCCATGTCCACCAGGCCATTTTTGGGGAAATTACTGGCCAGAGCCGCCAACGCTTCAACCACTGCCGTGCGATCACTCCCCTGTAAAGAAAGCGCATCTTGATCAAAAACCTCAATTTCAAAGTCCGGATCTTGATAAGCCTGCGCCATCAAGTCGGCTCCTAGCCCTTGCCAGAAAAGCAAACACACCAAGGCCCAGTTTCTGATACCAGTGCTCCCCGCACGCATCAAAGACCGTCGCCACCCATATCCAAAATGCTCTAATCTCACACTTGCCATTTTAGCTCGAAACTTATCACTTCCCACCAATATCCTAAACACTTAGCATTCTCTCTCAAATTTCCACTAAAAAAACTACCCTTTTCTTTTAATATCGTATTATTTACAATATGCCATCAATTGTAACGGAAGAGGAAATCATGTTCTTTGACACCGATTGTGGCGGTGTCGTTCATAACATCGCCTACCTGAGGTTCATCGAAACCGCTCGAACCCGCTTGTTAGCCAAGCTAGGGCTGGATCTCAAACAAATTTCACGCAGCCAACTCTTCCCTGCCGTAACTCGAACAGAAATCGACTACCGCAAACCCGCCGTGCTAGGCGATTGGCTCATTACAGAAGCATCCGTCGAATACCTCGAACGGGTTCGCTTCTCATGCAGCTTCCGCATTCTCAGAGCAAAGGACGAAGCGCTGATGATCACTTGCAAACAATCCCTAGCCTTGGTGCAAATGCCCGAGGGGCGCCCTCGTCGCCTGCCCAAAGAATGGTTTATCCAATATCCTGAATTGACAAGCCACCTTAAGGCGTAAATATTTCTTCCTGATCAGCTAAGAACCCAGCAAGTAAAAGACTTAAATTTTTCTCGACTTTGTTTACAAAGTAAATACTCTAACTACAGGAGATTTTTTTCTTCTTATTTCATCAGCCTCATCAAAATTACTCCCAGTTTATTTTTTACTAACGACCTGTCATGAGTGACCCATATAATGCCATCGAAACAAGCGCCGAAATTCAATTCTCGGTAGTGAAACTTGGCCAACAAACTCCCGTCGGCCCCTATACCCAGGAAGATATTTTATCGATGTTACAGAATGGCGCACTTGAGCGTCACGATCTGGTTTATTACGATGGCATGGCCGACTGGGCGGCGATCGAGGATGTTTTTGATATCCATGAGGAAATCAATCACTGCATCGATGATGACCAGGACCAAACCGCTGTAGCGCAAGCCTTCCGCGAAATCAACCCTGTGCTCGGTGCTGATGAAAGCATTTATTACATCGCGGTGCAGAAAAAGTCAGGCCTGCTCAGTCGCACCAAAACCTGTATCGTTCTCACCAACAGCCGCTTGCTGATCCTGCGAATCAAAAAAGCCGGCTCGGAACTGGAAGGTCACCAATGGAGCAGTGTCGGCGATATTTCGATGAAAGATGAAGGCAATGGCATGGGCACCTTTTCTGGAAGTTTCCAACAGGACAAACATTTCAGTATTGCCCACATTCCCTTGGCACAAGTCCATCGTTTGTTCCAGCTGGCACAGGAAATGGGCGCCGCCTAGGGAACTCGCCCGCGATACTTTTTTGCCATTTTCATTGCTCTACCCTAGGGGCGCGGCATGGTGTAGCTCTTTGATTTTCAAAGCCAGCACTGCCTTACCATGCCCCGCCACTCTTCTGCAAATTCCGCCGCCAAAAGCTCTTCTGGCCGCAAGATAAAAAAGCGTCCCCCCTCGGACTCCATCGAGATCCGTGGCGTGAGGCAAAACAACCTCAAGAACTTCGATCTCGACCTGCCACTAGGCAAACTCAACGTCATCACCGGCCCCAGCGGATCCGGCAAATCAAGTCTCGCTTTCCAAACGCTCTACGCCGAAGGGCAACGCCGTTACATCGAAACCTTCTCGCCTTATACCCGGCAGTTTTTCGACCGCATGGACAAACCCCAGGTGGACGCCATTCATGGCATCCCCCCAGCTATCGCCATCGAACAATCCAACAAAGTCAAAACCACCCGCTCGACCGTCGGCACCATCACCGAGATCAATGACTACCTGAAACTTTTTTTCCCGCGTATCGCAGAGGCCACCTGTCCCGAATGCCAACAAAATGTGCAACCCGACACCGCGGCTTCCATCGCTCGACAGTTGATAAAAAAATTCAGCGGGCAATCCATCCTCATCACTTTTGGCATTCCGGTGGGCGAAAACACCCATCCCCCTGATTTTCTAGACTTCCTGCAATCCCAGGGCTATCTGCGATTCTACATCTTTGGCGCAACCTACCGGACAGATGAACGCTTCCCCAAAAAAAGCCTGCCCGCAGAGGTTGCAGTCATTCAAGACCGCATCAAAATTCCGGCCAGTTCGAAAAAACCCAGCGCCCGCTTACTCGAATCGTTGGAAAACGCCCTCCATCTCGGCAAAGGAAAAATCGCCGTTTTTCCAAACAGCGAATCCAAATATTCAGACAACACACACGCAGCGACTCATTTCTCCACTCACTGGCATTGCGCCCCCTGCGACCTCGACCTTCAAGCACCCAGCCCCAACCTTTTCACCTTCAACAATCCACTCGGGGCCTGTCCTGAATGCCGGGGTTTTGGCCGGGTGATCGGCATCGATCTCGAGCGAGCGCTGCCCGACCCTTCGCTCAGTATTCGCGAAGGCGTCGTCAAAGCTTTCCAGGGTGAACGCCATCAAGAGTGCCAGGATGACCTCGAGCGTTATGCCAAAATCCGCGACCTCGACCTCGATACCCCCTTCGAGGATCTATCCACCAAAGATCAAAAATGGATCCTGCAAGGCGACCGCCCCGGTGATGCCGAAAAAGCATGGGAAGAAAGCTCATGGTACGGCGTGCGGGGATTTTTCGACTGGCTGGAATCCCGCACCTATCGCATGCACGTGCGTGTCTTCCTCAGCCGCTTCCGCTCCTATACCCAATGCCAAAAATGCGACGGAACCCGCCTGCAAGCCGCCGCGCTCAACTACCGGGTCAACCAAAAGACGCTGCCGGAAATCTGGCAACTCCCGATCAGTGAAGCGCTCACGTTTTTCCACAACCTTTCCCTGCCCGAAAATGACAGCACCGCCGAGATGCTGCATGCCGAAGTCTGCAATCGCCTACGCTACCTCGAACACGTCGGGCTCTCCTACCTCAATCTCGATCGCCCCACCCGCACCCTGTCCGGCGGCGAAACCGAACGTGTCAGTCTCACCACCTGCCTCGGTGCCTCACTCACCAGCACCCTCTTTGTGCTCGACGAACCCACCGTCGGCCTGCACCCGCGCGACACCGACCGCCTGATCGACGTCATGCACGACCTGCGTGACAAAGGCAATACCCTCGCCGTGGTCGAACACGACGAAGCTGTCATCCGTGCCGCCGATCACCTCATCGACATCGGCCCCGGACGCGGAGAAGATGGCGGCGAACTGGTTTTCACCGGAGCGCCCGACAAACTAGCTCAATCTAACAAAAAATCCCTGACCGCCGCTTACCTCACTGGGAAAAAAACCATCCCCATTCCAAAAAAACGCCGTGCAATCAAAAAGCGCCAACAGATCAAAATTCTTGGTGCCCGTCAGCATAATCTACAAAAAATCGACGTCGAGATCCCACTGCACCTTTTCACCTGTGTCACCGGCGTTTCCGGTTCAGGCAAATCCACGCTCATCCACAGCGTGCTCTACGAAAACTTGCAGAAAAAACTCGGACACTCTTCCGCCAGCGAAACCGGACGCTGCAAGGGAATCCGCGGCCATCAATACATCGACGAAGTGATCATGGTCGATCAAGCCCCGCTCGCCCGCACCCCACGTTCAACGCCCGCCGTTTATACCGGCGTCTTCGAACTCGTCCGCAAGCTTTTCACCGACACCCCCGAAGCCAAAGATCGCCAACTGACACCTGGTTATTTCTCCTTCAACTCCGGTGCCGGACGCTGCGAACGCTGCTGGGGCAACGGCTTCGAAAAAGTCGAAATGCAATTCCTCAGTGACCTCTACGTCACCTGCCCGGAATGTGAAGGCAGTCGTTACACCCCCGAAGCGCTGGAATACCAACTCAATGGGAAAAACATCACCCAAGTTCTCAACTTCACCGTCACTCAAGCCATCCAGTTTTTCTTCGCCCTCAGAGAGTCTCAAACGAAAGCGGAAACGAGCTCAAAGGCTAACAACAAACGCAAACGCCCTGATCGTCGCCCTGGACAAATCGTCGCCCGCCTGCAAACGCTGGCCGACGTCGGCTTGGGATACCTACGCCTCGGCCAGGCTCTCAACACCCTTTCCGGCGGTGAGTCCCAACGCCTCAAACTCGTCGCCCATCTACTGGAATCACAGAGCCAACAGAAAAAACAAGGCAAGCAACCCAACGCCCTGCTCATTTTTGACGAACCCACCACCGGCCTGCATTTTGATGACATCGCCATGCTACTGAAAGTCTTTGATCGGCTGGTCGAATCCGGCAACACCGTGCTGGTCATCGAACACCACCTCGAAGTCATCAAATGCGCCGATCACATCATCGACCTCGGCCCGGAAGCCGGCAGTGAAGGCGGCACCCTGGTCGCCACCGGAACCCCTGAACATATCGCCAGCGTCCCCCAATCATTCACCGGACGCTACCTAGCTCCCTTGCTCGACCAGAAAATGCAGCTCGCACTGAAAGTCGCGGAAAAACCACTTGTTTACAAAGTAACCAAAAACAAAGAAAACCATTTTATCCAGTTGCACGGAGCCCGCGAACACAACCTCAAAAACATCGACCTCGACCTACCGCGCGATCAATTAGTCGTGATCACTGGCCTCAGTGGATCAGGGAAATCAACGCTCGCTTTTGATATCATTTTCGCCGAAGGCCAGCGCCGTTTCCTCGACTCCATGTCGGCTTACGCCCGCCAGTTTGTCGAACAACTCGAACGCCCCGACATCGACCACATCACCGGCCTGCCACCCACCGTCGCCATCGAACAACGCATCTCACGAGGAGGCGGAAAATCCACCGTCGCCACCGTCACCGAGGTTTACCACTTTCTGCGCCTGCTGTTTGCCAAAACCGGCATCCAGCATTCACCCGGCAGTGGCAAAGCGGTCACCAAACAATCCGTCACCGCCATCCTCACCCGCATTCGTAAAAGACTGTGCCAAGGCAAAGTCACCATCCTCGCTCCCGTGATCAAAGCCCGCAAAGGTTTCCATACCGATGTTGCCCTCTGGGCTGAGCGCAAAGGTTACCACACCCTGCTCGTCGATGGCACTCTGATGCCTGTCAAAGGTTTCCAAAAACTCGAACGTTTCAAAGAGCACACCATCGATGTCATGATCGACGAAGTGTCGAAAAAAACCTCCCCCGCTCAATTGCGATCCGTGATCGAAGACGCTCTTCGTATCGGCAAAAACACCGCGCATTTTCGTGACCACAAAGGCGGGATGCACATCGTCTCCACCACCCTCAGCGATCCTGACACCGGACGCTCTTTCGAGGAGCCTGACCCACGCATGTTCTCATTCAACTCCCCACACGGCTACTGCCCCAAGTGCCGTGGTTACGGGATCGTGCCAAAAAAACAAGCCGACCAATATGTCGATCCCAATGCGGAGTCCGTGCTCGAATCCGAAATCAGGGAAGAATCCCGACGCTCAAAAGCCGACGCCACCGAGTTCGAAACCTGCTCGGATTGTCAGGGCGGACGCCTCAACGAAGTTTCTCTGCATGTCAAAATCCAAGGGCACAGCATCAGCGACATCACCGACCTCTCCGTCGCCGACGCCCAGCTACTTTTTGCCTCGCTCAAATTCAAAGGGCAAGAAGCCATTATCGCCCGCGACATTCTGCCAGAGATCAGTCAACGGCTGCACTTCATGTCCGAAGTAGGACTCAGCTACCTGCAACTCAATCGCTCCGCCAACACCCTCTCCGGCGGTGAATCCCAACGCATCCGTCTCGCCTCCCAACTCGGCTCCAACCTGCGTGGAGTGCTCTACATCCTCGACGAACCCACCATCGGTCTGCACCCGCGTGACAACCAGCGCCTACTCGATACCCTCATCGCCCTGCGCGACAAAGGCAATTCACTGCTGGTGGTCGAACACGACGAAGAAACCCTGCGCCGCGCCGACCACATCATCGACCTCGGTCCCGCTGCCGGACAATTTGGCGGCGAAGTGGTCTTTTCCGGCTCCGCCCATCAACTCACTAAAGAACGCCTCAGCGCAGCAGAAAAAAAGGCCCTGAGTCAGTCACCAACCGCCATCGCCTTGCGCAATCCGAGCCAACACCCGCTGTCCGGGTCACGGAGAAAACTCCCCGCCCTGAACCGACAAAACGCCTGGATCAAAATCAAATCCGCTAGCCGCCACAATCTGCACAACTTAAACGCCCAAATCCCCCTCCAGCGACTCACCGTCGTCAGCGGCATTTCAGGTTCCGGCAAATCAACACTCATTCGAGGCATTCTCCTGCCTGCAGTCAAAAACCAACTCGACAAAAAAAGCAAACAAAAAAACAAGCACCTCAAATCTATCAGCGGCATAACAGATAACATCACCGCCGTTTACGAAGTGGATCAATCGCCCATCGGCAAAACCTCACGATCCACTCCGGCAACCTACGTCAAACTTTTCGACCACATCCGCAAACTTTTTGCCCAACTACCCGACTCCCGCGCACGCGGCTACACCGCCAGCCGTTTTTCATTCAATACCGAAGGCGGACGCTGCGAGACCTGCAAAGGCAATGGCCGTATCAAACTCGAAATGAGTTTCCTGCCCACCAGCTACATCCCCTGCGAAGAATGCCAACAAGCCCGTTACAACGCCGCCACCCTCGAAGTTGAATACAACGGCAAAAATATCGGCGAAGTCATGAACCTGAGCATCGAGCAGGCGACTGATTTTTTCTCCGGCCATCCCAACATCCACCGAACCCTGCAACTGATGTGCGATACCGGGCTCGGTTACCTCACCCTCGGCCAACCCAGCCCCAGCCTCTCCGGCGGTGAAGCCCAACGCATCAAACTCGTTGCCCAACTCACCCGAGGCATCAACCGCTCCGAAACCGCCCGCCTGAAATCCGCTACTGGCAAGCACGGTGTGCGTAATCTCTACGTCATCGAAGAACCCTCCATCGGCCTGCACATGGCCGACGTCACCCAGTTGATCAAACTGTTACACCGGCTCGTCGACGACGGCCACACCGTCATCGTTATCGAGCACAACCTCGACATCATCGCCGAAGCCGACTACCTCATCGACCTCGGTCCCGAAGCCGGTCCTAATGGTGGCCAGATCGTCGCCTCCGGCACTCCTGAACAAGTCACACAAAACAAAAACTCCCGCACAGCTCCTTTTCTCCGCACTTTGATATAGTCATCCAAATCTTCACTGCACCGGTGCCGCAAGATAAGACGCCCGTGACAACACCTTGAACCATCCCGGTTTTTCTTCCACGCCTTCTTTTGTCATCAAACGTGAGTTAGCGAAGTCCTGCTTGAACATTCCTTCGACCTCGGATACGAATTTTTCATCAACGACCAGCGCGGTCACTTCGAAATTAAGCCGAAACGAACGGTTATCAAAATTGGCAGTTCCCACGCCCGCAAGACGATCGTCGACCAGGAATACCTTTTCGTGTAAAAAACCGGGCTCGTAGCGATAAATTTTAATGCCTGATTTGATCAATTCCCCCACAAAAGCATAGGCGGAAAAATAAACCATTTTACTATCAGGTTTTTCAGGAATGATGACCCTGACGTCCACACCCCGCAACTCGGCCAGATGCAACGCAGCCATCACCCCTTCATCGGGAACAAAGTAGGGACTGGCAATCCAGACCCGCTCGCGGGCAGAATGAATCGCCTGTTGATACATCAGACTACAGCTCTCCAAACGGTCAGCAGGACCGGTCGGTAAAATGAGCACACTGGCATTACCTTCTTCAGCGGGTATCAGATCCCACGCCAATGCGAGTTCTTCATTCTTTGCCCAACGCCAATCTTCCACAAATGAAAGTTGCAGTTGCAACACCGATGGGCCGACAATCTTCATGTGAGTATCCCTCCAATTGAGAAACTTTGGATCCTTGCCCAAATATTCATTTCCCACGTTATGTCCCCCCACCCATCCCGCTTTTCCATCCACCACCACAATCTTTCGATGATTACGAAAATTAAGCTGAAAACGATTTCCTCCCCCCTGAGTCGAATGGAAAGGACTCACTAACACTCCCGCTTCCCGCAAATCTTTGACATAGCCATCTATCTTACGTGTGCCGATTTCATCGTATAAAAACCAGACTTCCACTCCCTGTTTCACCTTGGCAATGAGGCGATTCTTAAGTTTACGTCCCAGCTCATCGTCTCTTACGATATAAAATTGCACCAAGATGTAATTCTCCGCTTCATCAATTCCTGACAGAATACTGTCGAAAGTCGCTTCCCCGTCAATCAACAATTCAACTGCATTGTGATCAAAATAAGGAAGTTGTGCCAATCGCTCCGTCGCTCTGGCTCCACCATGCTCATCGTCAAAATCCCGCACATAAGGCTCCATTCTCAACCTGATTTCATCCAACTCATCCTCTGACTTAAGGGCCAACCGTTGACGTAAAGTCACATACCCTTGAAATTTATTGCGTCCAAAAACCCAATACGCCGGCACGGAAACCAAAGGCATCGTATTAAGTGAAACAATCCAAGCGATAGCTCCCTGAGAGGTTCGGGTACTCATCAAGGCATGGAAAGATGAAATGACTCCCAGAACATGGGCAATCAACAACACTGCTGCCGTTTTTTTTCGCCAACGCCGGGGAGACTTGGTAGCCCCCTCTATATCAGACGCAGCAACCTCGTGCTCCTTGATTGGCTTCTGCCCAGAAAATGTCATTTAAATTATTAATCAAGTCCTCGATTTCTTGTTAGGCCTTGGTTGAATGGCATAACAAATCAATCCTTTATGTTCAATACAAATTCGCCCAAGAGCCGCTGCCCACCCTTCACTTTATTCATTCCCCCAAGCCACCGGCAATCACCCCTGTTCCCAAATCCCTCAGCACCCGTAGTTCCCCCCACTGCGCCCCACGCATCTTCCTGCCCCCATCCTTCCGACGCTGCCCAAAACATTCCCGCCGCCCCGCAAAAAACTCATCCACAAACCCCTGACTCCCCAACACCGCCCCATCGGTAAAATACCGCACCCTACAACGCAAAGCCGCCGCCAACGGCAACTTGCCCCCCGCCTGAAACACCTCCCCAATCTCCTCCTGAGTAAATCCCCCCTTACGCCGATCCACTCCATCCACAGTATCGCCTCCCAGCCGTTCTTCCCCCGTCCCATACAACAAACACCTATATTCCGCCTCCACCTTCCGCCAAGCCACCCTTTGCCTCCCCATCACCGCAAAAGTCAACGCCTGACGCGCGCCCTTCACCCCCGCCACCGCTGCCGCATACGAACACCAACGGTAATCCTCCGGGACCTTCACAATCCCCGCTCGGATCGGATTCAAATCAATATACGCCGCCACCGTCCTCACCGCATCCCCGCTCTCCAACAGCACACTCTTAAAACGCCCATTCCACAAGGCTCCTTCCCGATCATTCATCTTGTTATAAGCCAAAGTCATCTTCATCTTCAGCTCCTTCATGAACATCGACAGATCAAACAACCTCTCCTTCACCCCCATCGCAATCTTACTGATCTCCTGATCGCAGCCATTCTCCCGATACATCGCCACC
>JAJRVS010000263.1 GCA_024277195.1 Verrucomicrobiota bacterium
ACGACCTGCAACAACTCCCCCCCGATTCCTGGCTAGAACTCCGCTACGAAGACCTACTAAAAAATCACAAAAAATTCCTCCCCGAACTACTAAGCTTCGCTCAACTCAGCCAGTCCAAAGAAGTCACCACCCTAGCCAATCAAATCATCCAAGCCGATCGCTCATTCAACTGGCAACAAACCTTGTCTCCAGAGCAAGCGAAGGAGATCGAAGCACAAACTGCCACCTTACTAACCGATCTAGGTTACAACCTTTGACCCTCTTTACTAAATTGCGCAAGAATACTCAACGCCATCTGATAATCCCCGTCATTCACCACCCAAAGTTCCGGTAAAACATCATCCAGCGGAGTCGTCCCCTCCACCGCCGAAATACAATCATTCTTAATCAAAGTGCTGATCCCATTACTCTCCAATATCGACTGAAAATGCCCAACCTTTTCTTGCCGCCAACTCTCAAACACCTTCCTCATCTTATTATATTCCCCCGCTCTCTCCTCTTTTCTTATTCGTGTGTCTTCGTGTCCATTAGTGGTTCTCCACCCTCTTCCCCCTCAACTTCCTCCTGCCCCCCTTCTCTTTTATTCGCGTTCATTAGCGTCCATCTTGACACTCCATAGCTTTAGCGACGGCGGTTAGCGGTTCTCTTCTCCTCTCAAAGTTCCTTGATCCTCACATTACGGTACCAAAGTTTCTTCGCCTCATCCTGAAACCCTAGGTAACCCTTCACAGGTTTCCCCTTCGCCTTGGTTGTCGATAAATCCGCATCGATCACCTGCACTCCGTTCAACACCACTTTCAGCCGATTCCCCTTAGCCGTCACGGTCAGTCGATTCCATTCCCCCGCAGGTTTAGTCACGTTTTTGGTCGGCCCCACCGCACCAATCAAACCACCCGAATCATGAGGCGTGATCGCTTCAGGCTTTCCATAAGTATCCAGAATCTGCACCTCCATACCCGTTTTCACCGGTTCATCCAAACTCCCCACCCGAAAAAACAAACCACTGTTCCCAGTCGCCTCATATTTGTATTCCAGATCGATGACAAAATCCCCATACTGCTTCTCCGACCAGATATACGATTGGTATCTCTGCCAGCCCTTTTCTCCCTCTCTCGGTTTCAGCGCCACCGTGCCATCCTTCTCCACCACCCAATTGCCCTCGGTTTTCCAACCACTCAAATCCTTGCCATTAAACATCGGCACAAAACCATCGTCATCCTTATCCGCCGCCCACAGTTGCGCGAGCCCCACGGCCAACAACAAAACCGCACCAGCTAGAACGGATCCTCCTACTTTGCCCACATTTTTATTCCTCAGAGTTTTTTTCATTCGATCACAATAACACAAATTTGAGGCACACACCCCAAAAAAGAGATACCCTATCGAGCTCATGAAAATCACCATCATCACCGTTTGCAAAAATGCCGCAGCCACTATTGCTGACTGCGTTCGTTCGGTGCAACAACAAAGCCATGATGATGTCGAGCACTGGATCATCGACGGTGCGTCCGATGACCAAACCCTCCAACAAATCAGCAGCTGCGGACACCCACCGGAATACCTGCTCAGCGAAAGCGACAGTGGCCAATACGAAGCGATGAACAAAGGCCTCGCTCTCGCCACAGGTGACATCATCGGTTTTCTCCATGCCGATGACCTCTACGCCAACCCTCACGTTTTAAAAAGTGTGGCAAGCACCCTCCAGAATAAAAAAATCGATGCCTGCTACGCCGACCTGACCTATGTCGACCCCACCCGTCTCGATCATATCATTCGCTACTGGAAATCAGAACCCTACCGTCCCAGCCTTTTCCTCAAAGGCTGGATGCTACCCCACCCGACTTTTTTCGCTCGTCGCAACATTTACCAAGAACTCGGCAACTTCGACACCCAATTCACCATCGGTGCCGACTGGGATCTGCTGCTGCGCTTCATCGAAGTCAATCAAATTCGCACCCAATACGTGCCTGAACTTTGGATCCAAATGCGCACCGGCGGAGCCTCCAACCGCAGCCTGTCCAACATCATCAAAAACAACCGCCAATGCTGGAAAGCCTTCGCCAAAAACAAACTTCGCCCCAGCCCCGCCTACCCCTTCTACAAACTCTATCACCGCCTCTCCCAGTTCACAAAAAAACCACCCAAGAAGTAACCCCGCCCCCTTCCTCCTATTCATATTCCTACAGCCTATAGCCTAACCCCCTACAGCCTTCCCCCCTCACCCAAAAACCTCCTTAATCACTTCCCCACCGAAATTGGTCGGAATTTCATCGCGGTTATTGTGTTTGTAGGTCAACTTGTATTGATCCAATCCCAGCGCATGCAACATCGTTGCATGTAAATCCGAAGGCGAGACCGGACGCTCAACCGGAACGTAACCCAAATCGTCCGTCGCCCCTATCACCTGTCCGCCCTTCACTCCACCTCCAGCCATCCACATCGTATAGCCGGCAGGCGAATGATCGCGTCCTCTTTTATCACGTGCTGGACTGCCTTCCGTGGTTGGTGTGCGGCCAAATTCCCCACCCCATACCACCAGTGTTTCTTCCAGCAAACCTCGCTGTTTCAAATCCTTTAACAAAGCCGCGATCGGACGATCCGTCGCTTTTGCCCGTGCCAGATGGTTGCTCTTCAAGCTGCCATGCGCATCCCATCCTCCATTTCTTAACTGAATGCATCGCACCCCTTTTTCTATCAAACGCCGTGTAGTCAAACATTGCCGCCCAAACTCAGCACAAGCCTTGTAATCCAAACCATAAAGCTCACGGGTTGCCTTCGATTCTGCCGACAAATCAAAAACTTCAGGTGCTGAGGATTGCATCCGGTATCCCAATTCATACGAAGCAATCCTCGCATCCAACTCTGAATCCTGGCCGATTTTATCCAGATTTTTTTTATTCATCCATTTGATGAATTGCAACTGCTCTTGCCTTTTCTCACCAGTGTAACTCTTAGGCATACGAGTATAAGGAACGCCCACTTTTCCGTCCACTAAAGTTCCCTGATAACGAGAAGGCAAAAAACCCGGCCCCCAACCGGGTCGCTGCGGCGCCGGTCCTGATGAATTTGAAAGCATCACCACAAAACCGGGCAAATTACGACTTTCACTGCCCAAACCATAAGTCATCCATGCCCCCATGCTCGGACGGTCGCCGATCGGTGAACCAGTCAAAGCAATGCACTCCCCCGGACCATGCACGGGGATGCGGTGATTCATTGAGCGGATCACGCATATATCATCCACCATTCGGGCAGTTTCAGAGAACAATTCAGACACCTCAATGCCACTCTCTCCGTATTTTTTGAACTGAAATGGAGATGCCATCAATTTAGAATTCACTCCCGAACGAGGAATTTTCGGAACATTGACCGCAATGCTCTGCGGCACCGGCTGTTCGTCCAATTTTTGCAACAAAGGTCTGGGATCCCAGGTGTCCGTTTGACCAGGCCCTCCACTCATATAAAGGAATATAATGTTTTTCGCACGCGCCGGAAGGTGAGGCCCACCCGGCAGTGCCCGGGGACTTTCTGCAGCAGACAACAGCCCGTCATCAGCCAACATCGCAGCCAATGCCACCGAGCCAAATCCCAGCGTGCCCTGTTGCAACATGGCGCGCCGAGTCAGCTGCTGCTTGAGCATCGAACCGGCATAATGACCAACATCGTTTTTTATAATATTCATGGGATATAAACAAATTCATTCACGTTCAATAAAGCCAGACAAAGACGAACCAGAGCATCCTCACGCTCTGCTTTTACAACATCCAGCATGGCCTTGCCGTTCTTCAACTCCTCTGCATCCGGCATCCTGCCCAAGGTTCTGAGGAATAATATCTCAACCTGCGAGTCAAGCTCAGCACCCGCCTGGCTCTTCACTTTGTCTGCCAAGGCCTGCGCCCGGTGCGACATGAATTCACTGTTCAATAAATACAACGGCTGCAGCGCCACCGTCGACACCCCACGCGACGAACAACTGGACACATTCTCCGGACCATCAAACATCTTCATCACCGGCGGCATTTCACTGCGCCGCTGGGTGAGGTAAACCGTGCGCCGCAATTCACTCTCCTCTCGCTCCACAGGAACACTCGGTCCGCCAATCGTGACATCCAACTCCCCCGTCGCGACCAACACCGAGTCGCGAATCGCTTCCGCTTGCAAACGTCGCCTCGGCCAATTCCACAACAACCGATTCTCAGGATCAAGGGCTGCATTTTTCGAATCATATTTGCGCACTTGCTGATAGGTATTCGACATCACAATCAAACGGTGAATATGCTTGCTGCTCCATTTGTAATCCATCAACTCAGCTGCCAACCAATCCAATAATTTGGGATGACTGGGCTTGGCTCCTAGGGTGCCAAAATCACTGGCCGTCGAAACGATGCCCTCTCCAAAATGATATTGCCACAAGCGATTCACCCATACTCGTGATACCAAGGGATTATCCGGACTCGCCATCCAATCAGCGAGGGCCACACGCGGCCTTTCCCCCAAAGAGTCCGGAGTCTTGCCCAATACCACCGGCCAGCCGCTATCAAGCTGAGGCCCGGGTTTGGAAACATCACCTCGGATCAGTAACCGAGCACGTGTCTGCTTCAATTGCTCCGACTGGTAGTGAATCGGATCACGGTTCACTACCGGCATACGGGTCACCCCACCATCTCCTGTCGCTGGTGAATAAAAACCCCAGGTATGCGCTTTTTCACTTTCAACAAACAATCCCCTTTTAACCAACTTATTCGCTTCACGCTGATAAAAGGCATAAGCGCCCTTGGACATCCACGCCTCGAGATCCCGTGGCTCATAAGCTTTTGCATTCTGCAATGACAAGTTTCCCAACTGCCCCTTCACAAAAAAGGCCTGCAATCGGTAATAATCCCGCTGGCTCAAGGGGTCAAACTTGTGATTATGACACTGGGCACACTCCATTGTCAGCCCCAATACCGCACTGCCGGTCGCATTGACCATGTCCACCAACACATCATTGCGCTGCGCCGCTTTATCCATGTTGTTACCGCTGATCCGTGCCGCCGCGAGGAAGCCAGTGGCGATGATATTTTCATCCGCATAAGGCTGCATTTCATCCCCGGCGATCTGCTCTTTCAAAAAACGATCATAAGGTTTATCTCGGTTAAAACTATCAATCACATACTCCCTATAGCGCCAGGCAAAAGGGCGCGGGATATCATGCTGGTAACCATGACTCTCCGCCCAACGCGCCAAATCCAGCCAGTAACGCCCCCAGCGTTCACCGTAGTGCGGCGAGTCCAGCAATCGGTCGACCAGTTTTCGGTAAGCGTTCGCAGAGGAATCATTGACAAAAATCTCAATCTCCTGCGGCGTCGGTGGTAGCCCGATCAAGTCCAGAGATAGACGTCGAATCAAAGTGCGCCGGGAAGCTTGATTGGCAGCTACCACCCCTTTCACTTGCTGTTTGGCCGCAATAAAAGCATCCACCTCCGTCTTCACCCAGGCTGCGTTTTTCACCTCCGGCACCAACGGGCGCGACACTGCTTGAAAAGCCCAGTGATCTGACCTTCCGTTCGGCTCGGGCAACAGCTTGTCATCCCACTGGAAACCTTGGTCGATCCAAGCCATCAACAAGGCGATTTCCCGCTCACTCAAAGCTTCGCCTTCCCTCTCAGGTGGCATCCGTTTTTCGACATCTTTGGCCGCCACATGTTCGATCAGCTTGCTCTAGAGACTTTTCCCCGGAACCAACAAAGGCTCCCCCGTGCTGAAACCAAGCACTTCGCTTTTCACATCCAGTCGATAGCCCGACTCAGGGTTTTTCCCCTTGTGACACTCAAAACAACGCTTCTTCAACAAGGGGAAAACGTCCTTTGCGAAATCCACCGACTGATCCCAGCCACGGCTGGGCAGGCGCAAATGGCTCTTCGTCACTTGATCATCCCGCTCAGCTGACGCTAGCTTCAACACCCCCTCCCAGCTACGGCTCAAGACCAGATCATTGGCAAAAATTTGATCATTTTTTTCCGTTTTGCGACCAGTCGCAAAACCCACCCACCTCACAAAACTCACACTGCGCGGGTGTTTGATCGAAGCCGCCGGTTGATCCAAATCCTCCAAGTCGGGATCCACCCACAAAGCCAGCTGATCATAATCTGCCCGTGGTGAGTCCTCGCTTTTGCGCAAGCGCGCAACGACTTGGTAGCTTCGCCCGCGTTTCAACTCCACCGTGCTCCAGGCGGTGTGACTCGGCCCGATACGAACGATGAACACCACCTTGCCCTTTTTCGGCCCCTGATC
This sequence comes from Verrucomicrobiota bacterium, assembly GCA_024277195.1. Taxonomy (GTDB): domain Bacteria; phylum Verrucomicrobiota; class Verrucomicrobiia; order Verrucomicrobiales; family DEV007; genus JAADHD01. Next base: position 6,274 of record JAJRVS010000263.1, read on the forward strand.
CGCCACGTGTATGCCAATATTAGGCACGTGCTCCCCGTGTGTCGCCCGGTCTCCGCCGTCAAGCCGATCCAACCACATCACAAAAAACTCACTCTGATCTTCAGCCTTTTCATCAGGATCATAACGAAACTGAAAACGCACAAACAACTCCCTCTCTCGATAAGCTTCAGCCAATTCCCGCCTCATCGGATTGTTGCGCTGCGTCGTTCCACTGATCAACACCTCGCGACCTTCGCCCTCGGCCTCCACCAAAGTCGCCGGATTCAGCGCCGATAATCTCCACGGTGCCCGCCAACCATAACCCGACCTATCTGGAACCCCCGCCTCACCATCAAAAAAATCACCCGCCACCCTATCCTGCCCGAACGAGCAAATCGATGCCGCAAAAAAAATCCCTAATGTGAACAAAAACCTAAGCTTCGCCCCTGCTTTTACCCCGCTAATATTCCCAACACTCATCATTATCATTTTTCATTCACAACCGCTTCCAATGCAGCTGGCAAGGTTTTTGCTATACTCAAGCCATAGACCAACAACTCATCACTCACCTCGGTATAAAGCCCCATGCGCAGCCCCACATAACGAAATTCAGGCACCTCCCCCTTTGCTCTCGCTGGCCCCACACTGCTCGCATCTGGTTCAGGCTCATTTCCTCCGTCCACTACAGGATTCACCCACAGGGCAATCCTTGCTTTGCCCAGTTTTTCATCCCAACCATAGTGGCCTGCCAAAACAAACTCCTCACCATCCACCGGACGTCCAGCTATCGCTACATGCTCACGGTGCAGTCGGGCAAAATAACGACCTTCTCGAATTCCAATCGTAGGCACATTCGTATGGGTAGCATCCTCGCGACCATGCACATCAATCCACAGAGCAAAAAAATCCTTGTCATCCAATCCTCGATAGCGCGCCCGAATGGCAAAATAATAATCGTCAGGCAACCCCACCGCCAACTGACGCCTCACCCGGTTCGCTACAGAAGGTTCAGCTTTAGCTCTTCCTCTAACCAATAAATAGCCCCCCGCCTTCTCCTTGCCGGAATGGGATGTGACCGTCGGGATCACCCGGGTGAAAGCATGGTCGATCATCCACGGATTTTTGCCAAACCCTATCCCCCACAAAGTTCCGTCCAAGACGCCTTGACCTAAAGTGAAATCCTGCCAGGCAATTTTTTCTTCACCACTTGCAGGTTTATAATCAAAAGAAGCTTTCGGCTTTAAGTTTCCAGATGAAAGCCCCAAGTCATTCTTACCCGCAATCGCCAACAATTGCTCCAAAGCCGGAGGCTCGACAAACAACGAAGGATCATTTTTTATCTTACTGCCCGCAACCGCATTCGCAACAAAACGCCGCGCCTGCCCTTCCACTAATAACTCCCCTCCCTTTTCACCTTTCCCCCTCACCGAAATTTCTCCCTCGAACACATGCACATCAGTGTGCCCTTGTCCATCCACCGAAGTCGCAAAACGTGTTCCCAAATCGACAATTTCAATCTCTGGAGTGATCAGTTTAAAACCAATCGCCTCCTCCGGCGCATAGGCACTCACCTTGCCATGGAGCACTCTCACCTCCTGCTCGGATACCAATTCCACACTTGCCGGCCCCTCTAATGCCAAGCCTGCATTGCCATTCATCGCCAGACGCGCAATGCCCGATTTCACCCACAAAGCAGCTCCACGCTCAAAAGGTCGACCAAAAGAATACACCTCGCCATCATTAGCCTGCCAAATGCAATCCTCACTATCGATCAACACCGCAACAATATCTTTTGCCACGCCTTCGGCCTCTTTTCCATCATCTGGGTTCATCACCGCCAACACCCCCAATAACAAAATCATGCAAGCAGCCAGCATCAACCCCGCACCAGTGAACATCGACGACCGCCTACTCTTTTTATTCCTAGAAAAATCAATCACCCGATCACGGGCGACCCTTCCCTTACCCGGAAGATTGAGGTCACAGGATAACATCTCGTCCATCTCCACCATATCCAGATAACTGGCAATGCGATCCGCATCCCCCTTCATCCCCTCGCCCAAAAACCGCAAGGTCTGCTCAGACCGATCCCCGTCCAAAACCCCTCTCAACAAACTGTCAAACTCTTCATCACTCATCATCCCATTCGTGTCCACGCCTGTTCATTCGTGGTTCCCCTCCACCCCCTGCTGCACACATTTTGCCAAGCCCTGACGCGCCCGGTACAAAGTCATCGAGATCGCATCGACCGTGCGCCCCACCAAATTCGCAATCGCCGTCACCGATGCACCTTCCGAGTAACGCAAGTCCACCAATCGACGCTGGCCTTCCGGTAATTTCTTAATGCACTCATTGAGCACTTCCAAACGCTCATCAAAATTCTCACTACGCAACTGCGCTTGCGCCGCTATCTGCGATACCAGCTCTTCATCAAAAGGAACCCATTGCTGTTTATACTGCTTCCTGAGATGAACCTTCACTAGGTTGGCGGCGATGCCACACGCCCAAGGCATGAACCTCTTCGCCTGATCAAACTCCCCCCGCTTCCGCCACAACACCATATTAGTCTCCTGCAGAACATCATTAACATCAGCTTCACGAGGCAAGAGACTACGAATCAATGCGCGCAATCCTAGCTGCGCCTCGGTCACCAACACCACATAGTGTTCGTTACCATCCCGCTCCAATGAAAAATTCTCCTCTGATTTTGATCCCGACATAACAGCTCTCACTGTATTCTTTACAGAAATCAGGAAAATCTAACGCTCTTTTTTCATTTTTTTTCGCTGAGCCAAAAAAAACAAAGGCCAATCTGAAAAATTACCACAATTTAACATTCCCCGACAAGCTCAGATTCAAAGCCACTTCGAGCCCGCTGTTTTCCACCCCACTCAAAGACCCTGACCTCTAACTGATTTACTAAGCGTTACGGTATATACAGAATTATACCGCTTATCAATGACATCCCCAGCTACCAATTTTTTCGCCGCGTCCAGATACTTAGCCGCGGCGCCAGGAATCGTCGCTTCAGCAAGTATTTTGCCAGTAGGGTCCTCTAAGAATGCAATGTATCCCTTAAACTTGTGACCATACATAGCCCCTTTATCATCATACCATAACTCAAACCTACT
>JAJRVS010000264.1 GCA_024277195.1 Verrucomicrobiota bacterium
CCACAACCGTGATCCGCATTCCTCTGATGCAAGGCTGACCGCTTCGTTTCCCAGCTTCAAAAGTGATTCGGTCTTGGTAGTTCATAGTGAAAGCTTACTCTATTTCAATTCCTTCGAGTAGTCTTTTCCTTCATTTTCTCCGTTTCTTCGGTCACCAGTTGCCGAGCTCAAAATGGACGTCCTTTTTGTCTTTGCACCGCTCGTTCCCTCCTTTGAGATGCAAGGATTACTACACGTGACGCTTACGATAAACCAATGAAAATGAACCTCAATACAAGTGCCGTGAGGGTGGTGGCACGCACCTCATCCCCATTTCCCGCTCTTCCTTAGTGCCCATCTTGACCGCAGAAGCCTTGGCGTAGGAGGTTCGTATCCCTCTTGACCGCCGTAGCTTTGGCGTAGGAGGTTAGTGGATCGCCTCTTCTCTTTTGATTCCTTAGTGGACAATTTATTTTTCTTCCACGAAGCTCACCCTGTCTCCAAATGCGGATCCTATTCACCAACAATACCCTCGACAAACCGGCTGGCACAGAGCTGTCCGTTTTTGACTATGCTCGCTTACTGAAAGGGCGTGGTCATGAAGTGGCTGCTTTTTCCCGTCAGCAAGGTGAGGTCGCAGATCGGTTAAGGGATAAAGGGGTGGTCGTAATCGATTCTCTGGAAAAAACACCGTGGAAACCTGATGTCATCCATGGTCACCATGAATGGGAGACGAGTCTAGCGGCGTTGCATTTTCCGCGAGTGCCGGTGATCTCGTTCCACCGTGGCACCATCCCCTGGCAAGAGGCTCCTTGCCTGGCTCCCAACGTGCTTCGTTGGGTAGCGGTAGATGTGGAGTGCCAAAATTCTTTACTTTCCATCTACGCTTGCGAAAAAGATCGAGTGCAAATCATTCTCAATGGCGTGGATCTCGATCACTTTTCCCAGCGAACTGATTTGCCCGAAAAATTAGGCCGCGTCCTGGTTTTCAGCAACTACGCCAAGGAAGACAACTTCCTCGCTGACATTCGTAAGGCCTGCGAACTAGAAGGCGTGATTTGTCGTGCCGTCGGTGCAGGCGTAGGTGAAGTGCTCGCCGACCCGAGACCCGCACTGCAAGAAAGCGATTTGGTTTTTGCCAAAGGCAAAGCTGCACTGGAGGCGGTGGTAAGCGGTTGCGGGTTGGTAGTATGCGATGCCGAGGGCTTGGGGCCGTTAATCAGCCCGGAAAACTTTGCCCAGATGCGGAATCTCAGCTTTGCCTACGATGCAATGACGGATGAGATCACCGTGGAAAAGGTGCAAGCTCGACTGCAAGCATGGAATGCTAAAAGCAGCACAGCTACCAGCAATATAGCCAGAGAGTCTGCATCTCTTGGTCATGCGGTAGATCAACTTGAATCGCTCTACCAAGAGGTATGCCAAGAATGGACGGATTCCTCACATCCAGATATGGAGAAAATGACTAGCTGGGCAGCTTCTTTTTTCTCCCACTACAGCCACACCTACAAACTCGGTCGTGAATTACAACAAATCTGGCGCACCGCCCATCACACCCACTGCCCCGAATTACCGATTGATGAAACCATAGAAATGCACCGCATTATGTACGCCTTCCGCGAACAAGAGAAGCGAGTGAGTCAATTAGAAGATAAGCTGCACAAGCGCGACGCAAAAATTTCAACCCTTAAAGAAAAACTAGGAAAGCAAAAAGACCATTCTAAAAAATGGTGGCAAAAACTCTAAAAACATTTCTGTCCACGAAGTGCACGAAGGCCACTAAGTTTTTTAAAATAAAGCCCTCCCCCATTCCCCTCTCTTCCTTCGTGTCTCTTCGTGTCCTTAGTGGATAACCTCTTTTCATTCAAAGTTAACCATCATTCTCTACCTACCTCACCAACTCAAAAAGAGCAAAATGCGAGGCTTTTTTGTCGAAGGTCATCACCGTCTCAGCCCCCTGCCCCTTTGCAGAATATGCAATCAGCAAATCTGATAAATCATACTGATTCTCCGCCGCTATTCGAATGAATTCTTGCAACACCGCCTGGCTCTCAAATTTTAGCATCGGCAGCAATAATAAATCACTAAAAGCCTTCAAGATTTCCGCCCTCTTGATTTTATAAACTGAAGCTAATACCCATAAGGTTTCGAGCACCACCAGCATAGAGACCAGCAGCTCATCTTTGTTCCGTTCTGCACGCTTAAAAAGCGCTAACACCTTTTTTGCTTGATTCTCATCATCATTCATCAAAAAGCGAACTAAAATGTTAGTATCAATCGCTTTCATCAGAATTTGCCCCTCATCCGCCCAGCAATAGCCTCGTTCATTTCCTCTATTGAGACCACTTTTTTGCCCGCTTGACTCATTGCGCGCAGACTGCCAAACACCTCCTCCGGCGATTCAGAAATCGACCTGATCAACGCCTCTCCTTCTCCTGTGACAGAAATCTCAATCTTATCACCACTCTCCAACTGCAACGCCTCCCTGACGCTCTTGGGGATAGTCACCTGCCCTTTACTTGTGAGTGTAGCCACCGCCATTTGTCATCTCCTTACTATTTATAAAATCCTTACTTTAGCGTAAGCTTGCATCAGAGGGCAGTCAAGTACCACCCCCCATCTCGACACCTCTTTTCATTTCTGTCCACGAAGTTCACGAAGGTCACGAAGTTTTTTAAAAAATAAAGTCCTCACTATTCCCCCCTCTTCCTTCGTGCTGCTTAGTGCCCTTCGTGGATACCCTTCTTAAAGTCATCGTAACTCTTCGCCCCTTCACTGAGATCAGCCGGCAAAGCCTGCTCCTCATCAAGATCCAAGCAGCGAACCGCCTCCCCGTCCTGCTCATAAACAAAGCCCGACTCAGGGCACGTGGCATGACCATTTTCTTCAAAGCGTAGGAGATGACCATGACGGCTCATGTATCCGACCAAGCGCCCAGGAACTCCCACGATCAAACCGTAATCCGGCACATCCTTCGCCACTACCGCACCCGCTGCGATAAAGGCATATCGTCCCAAGGTAATCCCACAAACGATCGTGGCATTCGCTCCTACCGTTGCTCCACGGCGAATAAGCGTCTTCTCATAAAGCCCCCGCCGCACCACCTGCGAGCGAGGATTAGTGACATTGGTCAGTACACAGGACGGCCCCAGGAAAACATCATCTTCGATAACCGTGCCAGTATAAATCGCCACATTGTTCTGAACCTTGACATTACTGCCAATGCGAACGCCTCCCGCCACCATGGTATTCTGGCCGAAATTACAGCCCTTACCGATCTCCGCTCCATCACAAATATGAGCAAAATGCCATATTTTGCTGCCATCGCCAATAACGGAGCCCTCGTCAATCACTGCTGTTGGATGTGAATACATAAGATAAATTATTTTGGTCCACTAACCTCCTACGCCAAGGCTTCAGCGGTCAAGAGGACATTAAGGAACACTAAGTTTTAATAAAGAGAACAGAATTTTTAACGGATAAGCCCTTTTTTTCCATAACAGGGCAGTCGCCCTAGCCGCCATCTTCCTCCTTCTCACAATTGTAGCGCAAGCGCTCCGATTGCCTTCTCCCCTCCATATCACAGCTTACAAAGCTGTCCCACATAATGTGACACAGGTTTTCAACCTGTTCTTCTCTTTCCCTAAATTAAAACCCTCTCCATCCTGTCCATCCCGTTCATCCATGTAAATTGCTCCTCTTCTCCCCCTCTTATCTTATCCTCGCTATTTGCCATCAGGTAATATCCTCCAGCTGTCTCGACTTCATCTCCACTGCGGTCAACTCTTCTCTTCTACGCCTTTTCCACCTTTGCGTCTCCGCGTCCTCTTGACCGCCGAAGCCTTGGCGAAGGAGGTTCGTGCCTCATTTATTGATCGCAGCTTTTTCCAAAACCCGTATAACCTCCAAACCCGAGCGCCCATCTGAAATAGGAGTGCTACGATTTTCGATGCAATCCACGAAATGGCTCAGTTCGATCTCCAGAGGTTGCTTCGCACCCTCATGCACGATCTCTTCCCCCTCATTGGTGATATCCAAGGTTTTGCTATCGATGCTCTGGCGATGCAATTTCACCGTCTGCTCGATTTCGTTGTAAACCAGCACTCCTTTTGATCCTACAATCGTCAGGCAGCGGCGGTTTTCCGGCCACAACCAGGAATTGTGCAAATGCGCCTGCACACCATTGGCAAAATCAAGATGCAAATAAACATCATCCTCGATCCCCAACTCAGGCTGCAATCCGCTGTGCCCAAAAGCGTTCACCTCCGTAGGTGCCGAACCTACCAAGTGTAATAACACCGCCACATCATGAACTCCAAAACTCCACAATACATTCTCAACATTGCGGGCACGTCCCAATTTTTTGCGCTCCTGATGAATGGTGAACACATCACCAATGACCCCTTCCTCAATCAAAGCCTTGATCCTGCCAATAGCTGGCTGATACATCAACAAGTGCCCTACCATCAAGATGCGATCATTATTTTCGGCTATCTTCACCAAATCCTCGGCCTCATCAGCCGTCATCGTCATCGGCTTTTCAACAAACACATCCTTACCTGCTTCAAGAAAGGCTTTTGCCACTGCGTGATGAGTCGGAGCCGGCGTGGCAATCGTTACTGCTTTCACCTCATCTGAATTCAACAAGGCATTGTAATCCGAATACAGATCCACATCAGGGTAATCCTCGGCTAGCTTAGTCCGGAGCCCCTCACTCGCTTCGGCCACCGCTGCAAGCACATTTAACCCCGATAAAGTCCGGACGAGATTCCGCCCCCAATTTCCTGCTCCAATAACTGCGATCATTTTAAAAAAAATTGAAATCTAATATTTAAAATTTGAAATCACCAAAGTCGTCCCCTCTTCTCTTCCTTCGTGTGACTTAGTGTCCTTCTTGACCGCCGTAGCCTTGGCGTAGGAGGTTAGTGGACAATTTTCTTTTCCCCCTCAAGCTTTGAGCACTTGCCCGGCCTTGGTCTCGCGAGTCCCTAATAAATTACGGGTGTCAACAATGGTATCGCTCCATTCCACTAGCTCATCCAGATTGTATTTATCGTGAGAAGTGGCAATCAACACACAGTCATAGGAACTCACGTTTTGCTGATTCCACTCAATCGATTTCCGCCCCGTCCAACGAGCATGCTCACGGGTCGGTGGCACCTCATCCACGTGTGGATCAAAATAATCCACCTCGGCTCCACTATCGGCAAGCAGATCCATCAACTTGAAACTGGCCGACTCACGCACATCATCTACATTGGATTTATACGCTAGGCCCATCACCAACACCTTACTGCCGCGCACCGCCTTACTTTGCTCATTCAACTTATCCGAAACCCGGTGCACCACATGCTGGGGCATCGATTCATTGATCTCCCCCGCCAGTTCAATAAATCGAGTGTGAATATTATATTCCTTCGCTTTCCATGTCAGATAAAACGGATCAATGGGAATACAATGCCCACCCAGACCCGGCCCGGGATAAAAAGGCGTGAAGCCAAACGGCTTGGTCGCCGCCGCTTGAATCACTTCCCAAATATCAACATTCATCGCCTCCGCAACGATCTTCATTTCATTCACCAGGCCGATATTGACCGAACGGTAAATATTCTCCAATAGTTTGGTGAACTCTGCCGCACGAGTCGAACTGACAGGAACTACCTGGTCGCATACCAAATTGTAAAGAGCTTCCCCTTCCACCAAACAAGCTGGAGTCGTTCCACCGATCACTTTAGGAATAGTGGTATTGGTGAAATCAGGATTTCCCGGATCTTCGCGTTCCGGAGAAAAGACGAGAAAACAATCTTCTCCCACTTTCAATCCTTGGGCCTCAATCCGAGGCAACAGTTCTTCATCCGTCGTTCCGGGATAAGTGGTGCTCTCCAAGCTGACCAGTTGCCCGGCTTTCAGGTGAGGAACTATGGATTCCACCGTGCTGACCACGTAACTCAAATCAGGCTCGTGGTACTTACTCAACGGAGTAGGCACGCAGATCACAATGGCATCACTTTTTGCCACACAAGCAAAATCCGTAGTCGCTGAGAAATTCCCCCCATCCACAACGGCAGCGATCCGTCCGGTCTCAATATGCTCAATGTAGCTCTCCCCTTTGTTCAAGGTCTCTACTTTGTTCACATCAATGTCCAAGCCAAAAGTCTGCAAACCCGCTTTGGCAAAATTCAGCGCCAAAGGCAAGCCCACATAACCCATCCCCACCACGGTCACCACCGCGTCGCCAGCTGTTATTTTATTCTGTAGTGATGACATAAAAAACTATAAATGTTTGCGCAAAAAAAACCAATTACCTCCCCCCTCCACGGTCGAAGACAAATAACCGCAAATAAGCAAAAGAAAAAGAATCATTTTAATAATTCATTTTTCATTGCCTCCATTTCAACACACCATCCTCACCGGCACGTCTCCCAATTAACCTCTCCCCAGCGAAGGGCGAGCGCCCCGCTCGGCAATTATTTTTTCAGTTGAGGAGCGAGATAGTCGTTAACATAACGATTAACACCTTGTTTCCAATAGGGCATGGTCTGACCACTGAGGATTTGATAACGTTCACTGGACATGGCGGAGTAGGCGGGACGGCGAGCGACAAAGCTTTTGATGTCACTCATCAAGCAACTCTCAATATTCGACGTATGAATGGGAATCCCACTTTCCACCGCACAATCGACGCAATATTGCGCCCACTCCTGCCAAGAGCAGACCCCTTGATTGCATAAATGTAAAATCCCCGAGACCTCAAACTCTCCATCAATCATCGGTTGCAGTGCAGAAATAACGTCATGCGTATAGGTCGGAGATGCCCACCGGTTGGCAACAACAGAAAAAGCTTCGTCTCCCATTGCCTTCCCTATCACCCATTCAGGAAAACCGGGCTTATTCTCACCAAATAACCAGGATAAGCGTATCACCAAATTTGTCGCCGATTGCCCAAGCAACCTTTCTTCTGCTCTTGCTTTTGATGCGCCATAAACACTTAGCGGATGCGTGTGATCATCTTCCTGATAAAGTTCTTTTTTTTCTCCATCAAAAACGTAGTCCGTACTGAAAAAAATCACCTGAGCCCCTTTCTGGGCACTGATCCGCGCGATCGTTTCGACTGCAAGAGCATTGACCTTTTCCGTCTGATCCGGATGATTTTCACAATAATCCACATTCGTCAATGCGGCCGTCAACCACAGCGTGTCGTAATCCAGCGTTTCGAGAGTCGCGTTAATAGATGCCTCATCCGCCAAATCCATCTCCCGACGGCCTAGAGCCGTCACGGTATGTCCGGCAGCCCCACAAGCCGTGCGCAGAGCACTGCCCAAGCGCCCATTAGCTCCAACGATCACACTGTGTTTACTCATCCAAGTTTTATTTCCACGCCTAGCCGCTATTTCAGCGTTTAGTCGCCCGAACCTGCACGGCTCAAGCGATACTGACAAGCACAAAAAATCTCCAATCCATCATTCTCTCGCCCCCCACCCCCACGCAATACCATTACGTCCCACGCCCCCCAAGCCACGCAATGACATTACGTTCCACGCCACCCCAAGCCCACGCAAATGCCATTTTACCCAGCTTGTCCGCCAAAGCCTGTCAGGCGACGGAGGATCCCACTCTCCAACTTGACCGCCGAAGCCTTGGCGAAGGAGGTTCCCCATTCATTTCACCCCCACAAAGCCTGAATCGGAACAGCAAATAAATCGTCTCCAAAGGGCACCACTTCCTTGCCGTTATACAAAACGATACCGCATTGAAAGTCCTTCGAGGCAGCTTTTTTAAGCACCTGCAGCCCATTGAAATCAGAGCCACTGACCCGATCTGATGCTTTCACCTCAATAGCTGCAAGTTTCCCATCAGCTTGCTCCAAGATAAAATCTATTTCCTTACCATCACTCGTCCTGAAATGCATCAGCTGTGCTCGCACCTCGCTAAAAGAAAGTAATTTGCTCAGTTCAGTTGCCACAAAATTTTCTACCACATGCCCGTAAAGCTGCGGCTGTTTCTCCTGTAAATTCTCCAGCTGCCAATCTAATAGGTGACAAAGCAACAAGGTGTCAACCAGGTATCCTTTAGGTGATTTGACCAGCCGCTTACCAATGTTTCGATACCATGGGCGGACATCAAAGCACAAGAACATAGCCTGCAAAACACTTCGATAACTTTTGCTAGTCACGGGGTTCAGCCCAAGATCGCGAGCAATTTCAGCATCGTTCATCAATCCCCCTGCTCTGTTTGCCAAAATACGGAGCATGTTTGGTAACTGGGCAATTTTCTCCAATTCAGAAAGCATTCGCACATCACGTTGCAAGATCGTGGTCAAATAACCATCAAACCAATCCGCACGTTCAACGAACGGCTTTCCCGATATGTCAGGGAAGGAGGCATGCCTAATGGCATCAATCAGACTATATTTGTTTAGCTTAAAATTAGAAAAATCTTTAGCTAGAAGGCTTTCTAAAAAATCGCCATTCCCTCCAAAAACTTCACTAGCACTAAATGGAAGCAGGGTTTTCACGCTCATCCGTCCCACCAATGGATCAGAAAATTTCGGCAAAGCCATAATATTAGCAGAACCAGTCAGCAAAAAACGTCCATTGCAGTTGGCTTTATCTTGCATACGAATTTCATCAACCACCATCTTAAGCTCTCTGAACAATTCAGGAACCATCTGCACTTCATCAATGATCAACGCCCCCTGACGATTTGTAAGAAAGCTGTGTGGAGAAGCCGCCGCCGCCGCCATTTGAGTTATGCTATCGAAGCTTGCATATTCTGCTGGAAACTCTTTTTCTGCCAATTTTTGCACCAGTGTACTTTTACCGCACTGACGCGGCCCATTAACAAACACCACAGGATTGCCTTTCAAAGAAAATAATATCTTCTGAGATAATTTACGGTTTAGCTGCTTCATGACACTCCCTGCCGCTCGGTTTTTTTATTTTGTAATTATAAAGGTATACTTTATAAAAACGAAAGGCAACCTTTATAATTACAATAATTAACTTTAAGCCTTTGCTACAAATTCCTTCACCCTAACCCACGCAATGCCATTACGTCCCACATCCCCCAACATCGCCCTTCAAACTCCCCTCTTGCCATTTTCCTCAATTAGGGTAAAACATCGGCATGGGAAAATATGCTGATGAAAATGTTCTGGTCGTGCCACGCGCACTGTTTGATGAAATAGGCAGCTTTCAAGGGCTCTGCCTGGAGCCACAGAAATACCTGCCGGCCTTGCTCGATCCGAAAAATAACTTTTTCCTCGCCCGCGATGATGCGGAAGACGACCCCTCCCACAAACAAATCATCCCCTACGCGATTTTCCATCACCAGGGTCGATTTCTCCACTACGTGCGCGGCGGAGGCTCCGGTGAAAAGCGCCTGGCCAGCAAAGGATCCATCGGCATCGGCGGTCATATCAACTCCGAAGACGCTGATCAAGCCTCGCTCGACAAAGACACCTACAGCATCGGCGTCGAACGCGAGGTGAATGAAGAGGTGAATCTCACCGGATCTCACACCCAGCGCATCGTCGCCCTGATCAATGACGACTCCAACGAAGTCGGCGCCGTGCATCTCGGCGTCGTCCATCTCTTTGATCTCGACTCAGCCGACGTCACCCCCAACGAAGCCATCATCGAAGATCTGCAGTTCCTGACCCCGGATGAACTGCAATCCAGCCACGAGGCCCTGGAAAGCTGGTCCCAAATCTGCCTAGCCGGCCTGCCAACCATCCTCGCAAAATAGAACTCCGCCGTAAGATAGAACTCCGTTTCTGTCCTCCTACTACACCGCCGTAAGATAGAACTCCGTTTCTGTCCTCCTACTACACCATCGTAGGACAGAACTCCGTTTCTGTCCTCTTACTACACCATCGTAGGATAGAACTCCGTTTCTGTCCTCCTACTACACCGCCGTAAGATAGAACTCCGTTTCTGTCCTCCTACTACACCGCCGTAGGATAGAACTCCGTTTCTGTCTGATTACGGGAACACTGTAAGATAGAACTCCGTTTCTGTCTGATTACGGGAACACTGTGCTAACAAATATGGAAATTTGTTTTACGATCTCTCCGCTCCCCTCAAAGCGTCGTCACCTGGAAAACATAACACTTCAGCCCCGAAGCCTCTTCCATCTCGCGATCAACCGAAGTTCCCAGCAACTTCTCAAACATACTTTCCTCCATCCGTTCAGCCGTAGGGTATTGCTCAAACAACGGCTGCATCGGGTTATGGTATTCCACCACCCTCAACCCACCTTTGGGATCATACAAACACTCCGACAAATAACCCGCCTTGTCCCTCGCTTTAGCCAGGGAGGTTGCCTTTTCGATCACCGACTTGCCCTTCACCAGCTTGGCAAAATCCTCCCCCAAATCCTGAAAATACCCAAACAATAACCGTTCGGGTTCATTCGGGCCGATTTGACGCTCGGTCACTTTCAAAATACGAACCACCATGTCGTGCCCGACCGTAGGAAATAAAGGATCCGCTTTGACCGTCAAACGGTAAGCCTTCTCCGGACGCCCCACAGCTTTAGGTCGACGCCAAGTGTCCAAATAACCCTTTTTTTCCATCGCCACACAATGCTGCTTCACTCCCATGTAGCTCATCTTCAAGGCCTTCGACAACTCCGTAACCGACATCCCGGTGGAGCGCTTGAGGGTGTGAATAATCTGAAACCACTGCGGTTTTGCAATATCACGTAAAACTTTAGAAAACATATCTATGGATTTGCCAACAAGTGACTTATGAAAACTCCGCTCTCCCGCAGACCTGCTGTATTATTCTCTTTCAAGGCCCGCTGTCAATCCCTCAATAAAAAGAATATAACCGAACGCCCTGCCAAAGCACATCCCTCACGAAACTTTGCCAGCTCTCATGCCCACCCACAGGAGCTCGGGTTTTCTTACCCGTCATTCTTCATAAAGCAGCTTGGCCACAATCTTCCACCCACCACCACCCACGCAATGCCATTGCGTTCCACGAGAGAACCTCTATTTGGAGGGGCGAGCTCTGCGAGACCGCGCACGCGCTTTCGATCCCCGAACCACCACTGCATCCCGAAATCTCGTTTATTGATTAATCATTCTCCCCGATTTCATCAAACACCCGGACATAATCCACTACAAAATAATCGGGTAGTTGCGCTTTCTTAAGCAAAGGAGAAGCAGCTCCATTTCTATAACCCATCACTTCTGTGGAAATCAGAATGAACTGCTCTTGATCGGATACCGGACCGTCTACCTTCCATGACACTTTGCCATCCACATAAAAAACGTAACCTTCCCGGCTCCAATGCAACCCATAGGTGTGGAACTCGCCATCCGAAACGTTCATTTCCAATTTCCCCGAGCCTGCGTGCTCATGATTCTTCCCGTAACCATTCCAATGCAAGTTGTGGCTGATAACCCCATTGCGGGTGAAATTCTCCATTATATCCATCTCCACACCTGCCTCCGCAGGATTCAGACTTGATCCGATAACAGGCGATTGAAGCCAGAACGCAGCCCACCATCCTTTTTGCCTAGGCAATTTGCAGCGGATCTCATAGTAGCCGTATTTATGGGTGAATTTTGCTGGTTCCATGTCGGCGATAGGCCAGACAAATTTTGTTTTGCCGAACTTGTCTCCAGGGCGATCCAGGTAATTCTGCCCGGTCTGTAAATGCGAAGAGTAAAACTGCCCGTCCTTTTCATAAAGCCCCAACAGCAAGTTGCCCTTGCCGTCAAGTTCAGCTCCATCCTCAGTCCACGTCTCGTGACGGGTCTGCATCAGGTGCAATCGGTAGCCCCACTTGCTGGAATCCAACTGCTTGCCATCAAACTCATCATTCCAAATGAGTTTCCATGACTTCCCAGGCGGCAATTGGCTTTTGAACCCTTTGCACTCTACACCGCCGGAGACCTGTTCCTTATCTCCTTTTTTTTCACTTTGCGCACCAACAGACAGCGCAGTTAAACACGTGATCAGCAATGCGCTTGTTATTGTTATTATTCCAGTTTTCATGTTTTTCATTTTTTAGACCCGATCTGTTACGACCTTTTTTTCCTATAAACGCCCTGTTCGTCTTTCATCCACTGGCGCAGCACTTCGTCCGGACCAGGCGGTGGATCAGCTCCGACTTTCTCTCGCCATGCCTGCAATTTTTGATACAGCTCTTTTGCTTTTTCTGGATACTTTTGAGCTAAGTCATTGTTTTCGCCAACATCCTCTTTCAGATGGTAGAGCTCCAGCTTCTCCTCGGTTATGAAATCAATCAGCTTCCAATCCCCTGAACGAATAGCGCTAGCTGGTCGCGCCGCAAACCGGTCGTGATACTGAGGGTAATGCCAAAATAAATCAGCCCGGTGCTCTAGCTGCTCTCCTTTTAACAAAGGAACCATGCTCTTCCCATCCAGATCCTTTTTGACTGAAGCAGGGATGGTGGAGTTCGCTATCTCCGACAAGGTGGGCAATATATCTTCTATCGAAATAGGAGTTTCACTTTTACTGCCCGGCTTTGTGACTCCCGGCCAGCGAATGAAAAACGGAACCCGGATCCCGCCCTCATAAAGCATCCCTTTTTCTCCCCGGAGAGGTGCATTAGAAGTCACGTCTACTCCCCAAAAGTGCTCTAATCCCCCGTTATCAGAAGTGAAAATAATTATCGTTTTTTCCGAGAGCTCCAACTGCTTTATTTTTGCCAGTAAAACTCCAAAATTAGTGTCAAGATTGTCCACCATAGCTCCATAAAGCGGGTTCAAATTACTCCCTGAAGACTTGCTCTCATACTTTTTCCGCAACACTTCGGGAGCTTGCAAAGGGGTATGCACCGCGTAATAGGAAACGAACATGAAAAAAGGCTCGTCCTTTTTTGACTCCATGAAATCGCAGGCAGCGGAAGTCAATACATCCGCTAAATACTCTTCTTTTTCAGCATCTGGCAAAGTTGACTTCCTGCCATCAGTATACCAAGGCGCAAAGTGGCTCTGCACCACACCAGCACCCGTTTTTTCAATATCAAAACCACTATCCACTGGCCTCGGGATGCCCCACTTACCAAATACTGCGGTTTGATATCCTGCTGATTTGAGAATCTTAGGCAAACTGTATTCTGTTTTAGGGAAGGTTTTTGCCAATGGTGGCCCGGGAACTCTTCCTACGCATGTGATGTGTAAGCGGGCAGGACTCTTTCCTGTCATCAGAGCTGCCCGGGTAGGCTTACATACCGGAGCAGTATAGTAGGCTTGAAATTCCATCGCCCCATTGGAAAACGAATCAATATTCGGAGTCTCAAAATAATTACTGCCATGGCACCCCAAATCCATATACCCAAGATCATCAGCCAGAATGAAAATGATATTCGGGAGATCCACCTCTTTTGATTTAGCCTCACTCAAAACTCCCCCCAGCAACGCCATCAAATATACGCCTGCCATGGATAATATTTTATTTTTCACTTTCATCTCCAAGTATCCCTAGGACTCAGCACCTTCTGTTGGTTGCGACTCTCACTTGAAAACTTCTGAATTGAATCGCTTGTTTCATGGGGTTTTCGCAAGTGTCTACAGATGTTAGGCAAGGAATCGTCTTTTTTGGACAAAATTTTAATTTCAAATAACGAATAGGACCCGTTTCCAACAGGTAATAGCCGCTACCCCCATTTCATCAGGGCATTTTTCTTACCCGCCGTTCTTCATAAAGCAGCTTAGCCGCAATATTCCACCCACCCACCCCACCACGCAATGCCATTGCGTTCCACGAGAAGACTACTCCTGCTCGAAACTCACCGCCGCTTTCAGCGCCGCGCTCAATTGCTGCCGAATCCTTTGCTGCTCCGGAGTTCCCGGCAGATCAATGGCGGCTGCCGGGGCTTGCCCGATTTCAACCACTGGCCGCATATCCCCTTTATTGGTCAAAATCCAATCCTGCGAGCGAACATAACGAATGCCCTGTTTTTCGATATGCACCCAC
>JAJRVS010000265.1 GCA_024277195.1 Verrucomicrobiota bacterium
CGCCGTATCGCCCTATCTCATCAAGGTCTTAACACCACACGAGCATTCGGCAAGGGGCCTCAAGCAACCCAGCGTGCCTTGGAACGCCTTGGATATATTCAGATCGATACTCTGTCGGTGGTTGAACGCGCCCACCATCACATCCTCTGGACCCGGATCCCCGACTATCACCCCGATCATCTGCACCAGTTAGTTCGCGAACGGCAGGCTTTTGAGTATTGGTCTCACGCGGCCTCCTATCTGCCGATGCGAGATTATCGTTTTGCCTTACGACAAATGGCCTCGATCAGACGGGGCGAGTCGCCTTATTACGCTGATGCCGATGCGAAATATATGTCTCACGCCATTGCGCGCATTCGTAGCGAAGGGCCGATGAAAGCTCGGCATTTTGAATCAAGCACCAGCAAAAACGGCAAATGGTGGGACTGGAAACCCGCCAAGAGGGCCCTAGTAAAGCTGTTCATGCAGGGCGATCTAATGATCTCCTGTCGCGATGGCATGGAGAAAGTGTATGATCTTAGAGAAAGAGTTTTGCCCGCTGATACCAACACTCACGAACCCTCCCTGGAGGAATTTTCCGAATACTTGATCAACACCTCGCTGAATGCCCATGGCTTCACCACCCTCAAGCAACTCACCCATTTAAGAACCGGTCGCGCACTGCGACAGGCGCTCACTACAGTGTTAGAGCAACAAATCGAAGACGGGTCGATAAACAAATACACCATAGACGGCATGCCTCCCGTTTATGCCGCTCCAGATATTTTCGAGCGGAAAATAAAACGACCCGCGGCCAATGCCTACCTCTTGTCCCCCTTCGATAACGCCATCATTCACCGGGACCGCATGCAGCAATTATTTGCCTTCGACTACCGCTTGGAGTGTTACACCCCCAAAGCCAAACGCCAGTTTGGTTATTTTTGCTTACCCATCCTCTATCAGGATAACTTGGTCGGCCGAGTCGATTGCAAAGCCCACCGCAAAACCGGTCTCTTCGAACTCATCCATTTGCACCTTGAGGCCAAGGCAATCGATCTTGATCATTTCATGTCTCACTTCGCCAAAACCGTTCATCGTTTTGCCAAATTCAACAACTGCCAGCATATCCGAGTATCCAAGGTCACACCTGGAAAACTTGCAAGTTCTATCAAAAAACTTTTCAACCCTTCAAAAGCGTGAAGAGGAAAAAACTACGCCCGTAGAGCGGGTATCCCCACCCGCCCTATTAATCGAACCTTCCAAACTCCCGCAATTCCAAATATTCCCAACTACCCGAAAAAAACACAAGTCTCCTGACATAGGGCTGTCAGTGAGCTGCGCTATAGGTTCAAAGTGCTCAAAAAAAACAAAGCACTAAAACAAAAAAACAAATAACATGAATCAATCACCAGAACCTACCGTCTCCATATCCCTAACTGTAAAAAATACCGCCGATGCACTCGATTTTTACACCAAAGCCCTTGCAGCTAAAGAACTTTACCGCATGCCAAAACCCGACGGCGGCCTCTTCCACGCCGAATTCATGATCGGAAACTCTCTGCTCTACATCTCCGACGAAGCGCCCGATTGGCACGCCGTGGCGATGCCTGAAGGCACCACCGCCTCCTGCCTGTTTGCCATCAATACGGAAGACTGCGATCAATCATTCGCTGATGCAATCGCCGCTGGAGCCACTGCCCTCAAGCAACCCAAGGATGAATTCTGGGGCGCGCGCTCAGCAATGGTCAAAGATCCCTTTGGCTACCGCTGGAATTTCAGCCAGAAAACCGAAGAAGTGTCCCCTGAAGAAATGGAAAAGCGCGCCCAGGAAGCCATGAATCAAGCTTAAGCTTGCCGATCAATAAAAAGCCCAACCCTGCACTAAGCAGGATTGGGCTGAATTTTGTCTTCCAAAAAAATCACTTCTTAGTGGCGGTGCCCTTAAACATCGCATTCTTTTGATCCCCACCACTCAACACATAAGCGATCAGATCGAGAATCTCTTCCTGCTTGAGCATCGACAATAACATCGGCGGCATCGGTGACACCTTACTCACCTCGATGCTCTTGACCTGTTTGCGGTCGATATTAACCCGTTGATTAGGATCGGAGAGATCCGTATTCAAGGTCACGTTGTCACCGCTGAGGTTGACCACCACACCACTGGCGACTTCGCCATTGTTTTTGGTCACCACGATCGGCGCAAATTGCTCATTGATCTCCTTGCTTGGATTCAAAATCTGATCAAGCAAATCATGCGCGCTGTAACGACCCCCCGCACCGGTGAGATCCGGCCCGGTCATGCCGCCGGCATTGCCAAAACGGTGACAGGCAAAACAAGCACTGGCGGCAAACATCTTGCGCCCGTTCTCAAAGTTGCGATTTTCCATCCCCTTAGCTGCAGCAGTGCTAAGCTCATCCAAAGTCCACACCTTCGGCGTGCGTCCAACGAAGATCGCGCCCGCATTTTCAATAGCCGATTTGCGCACCGCCTTTTTAGCGATCAGCGTCGCGTGTTGTTTTTTCTCTGCCTCCGTGAAAGTCGCCAAACTATCGTTACGAATGAACTCGATGAACTTATCAAAACTCGCTCCTCCTTTGAAATTAGCAGCCTTCAAAAACCACTGCAGTTGCCTGCGCCGTAATTCCGGAGTCCAACCGGCTTTCAACATGCGCAGACTGCGTGCGTATTCGAGCTGTTGCTCCTGTCCCGATGCCGATTCGATCAAGGCCATGCCTTTGGCCGCGGCATTCGGAGCCTGCAAATAAACCAGCGTCTCACAGAGCAACCAGTTCAGATCAAAGCTCGCTGCCGGAAATGCCGGATCCAGTTTGGCAATCAAAGCCGCCACCGTCGCCTGGTCAGGATTGCCAAAACGGTGCAAAACGATTTCGACCAAGCGCACATAAGTCAGCTGCTGGTCAGGGGAAAGACCCGCCCAATCCAATTTCAACATAGCTTTCAAAATCTGGTCGCGAACCGCGCTATCCACCTGATAATCCTTCTCGCGATGACTCGGACCTTTACCTCTCACTCGGGCCAATGAAAGCAAAGCCGGCAGTTGACGTCCCGGATCTTTTTCATTGAAAGCCCGATCCTGCCACTCTGCAGCCGCTTGATGCTCCAGCACAATGCGCGCCGCCCAACGAATATTACGATCCTGGTGATTGAGATAGGGCCACGCTTTGGCAACCGCCTTGGCATCCTGTTTGCCATGATAAAACTCCAGCTCATGTCGCAGCTGGCGCAACTCGCCCGCCTCCGTTTGCGCTGCTTTTGTCTCTGCCGAGATCGGCGACGTATCCTCATCACCCACATAAGTCACCCGATACAAACCCGATTGCACCCGACGCCCGCCAATCGCAAAATACATCGCCCCGTCTTCAGGCCGAATCAGCGCATCGGTGATCGGCAAAGGTGCTCCAGTGATGAAATCCTCTTTGGTAGCCGTGTAGGACGCGCCATCTTCTTTCAGATGCACCGCATAAAGTTTGCCCCAGCTCCAGTCCAACACATACAGGGCCTGCTGGTACTTAGCGGGGAATTTTGCCCCATAACCAAAAGTCGTGCCGGTCGGTGATCCCGGGCCAATGTTTAGAATGGCGGGTAGGGTGTCGGGATAAAACTCTGGATATTTGCCCGCGCCATTACGCCAACCAAACTCCGCCCCGCTGACCACATGATTGATCCGTGTCGGACGATACCAAGGGGTATTAAAATCATACTCCATGTCTGCATCGTAAGTGAACAACTCACCTTCATGGTTAAGCGATGCTCCGTAGATGTTACGAAAACCCGAAGCGTAGATCTCGAATTTTTTTCCATCCCGCGAGACTTTGTAGATAATGCCACCCGGCGCCAGTACCGAACGGTTATGCCCACGGCCATCCGGCATGCGCGGCAACAAATGATCATCCGCCCACAACTTCGCCACTGGAGAGCTGGGCTCGGTTTCCGTCAGCACCGCGTTGTTCCCCGTCACCAGATAAAACGACTTACCGTCCGCCGTCGGCACCACCGCATGAACCCCGTGATCACTCTTCGAGTCAAATCCCCGCAGCAACTCCACCTTGTCCAACTCATCATTGCCATCGCTGTCACTGATCCGATACAGACCGCTCTGCATTTTGCGTTCGTAATCATTCACCCCCGCATACAAAGCGCCGTCCACATAGACCATTCCATTGATAGCACGAATGTTAACCGAAACTTTTTTGACCGCTTCTTTTTTCAGCGCCTGCCCCGCTGCCGGCGGAGCAAAACGGTACAAATCCCCATATTGGTCGCTGGCATAAATGCGCCCTTTGTCATCGCTGCACAGCGCCACCCACGATCCCTGCTGCCCACCCGGCACCGAATAGAGCAGCTCCACCTTGAAACCCTTTGCCGCTTTGATCAGCTTCACCGGCGTCGCTTTGTTCTGCCCGATAGCCGGCCCAACCGCCGCCGGACGTTTTTTTCTGGCCGTTTTACCTTTTTTATTCCCTTTGCCCTTGCCCGCAGCTTTCATCTTGGCTTTGCCTTTTGCGCCAGCTGCCTTCTTCTTCCTGGGAGCCGGTTTCTCTATTTTCTGAGCGTCATTGGGAATATTCGACTTAGCAAAAGGGATCACTCCACCCTCAGGCAGCTCCTTCAACATCACATCCTTGATCTGCACCTTCATCGCAGGCCCTCGGTGAATTTGCAGGGCAATCAAACCTTCAAGCGAGCGGGCTTTTTCCTCATGATCAACCAGATCAATCGTGATCTTGCCATTGAGCTTGTGGATCAAGTGATTGCCCACCGCGATGATGCTGTAGTCATTCCACTGCGCCACATCGACCTTCACCGCATCCCGCTCTGCCACCAACCATTTGCTACCCTGCGGATCGATGACCACGCTTTGGCCATTTTTCACAATAATGCCACGCCCGCGTTCTTCGTAAACCATCGCGTTGTTCTCCGTTTTGGGATGCACGTCGCACTGATAACCTCCAACCGACCATTTACCGATTTTTGCCAACTCCTTGCTACGGTATTGAATCCCTGTATTATTTCCCGACTGCTTGATCTTCAAACGTAGCTCAAAATTTTTTACCTTGCCACCACGCCAGATCAGAAACTGGTTATAAGTCAGCTGCTGTGGCCCTTTGGTTTTACCCGTGATCACCCCGTCCTCCACCGACCACAAATCAGGATTGCCATCCCAGCCCGATAGGTCTTTGCCATTGAAGATCGGACGGAATCCGTCTTGAGCAGTGACAAAGCTAGTCAAGAACAACAGCAGAGCTAAAAGTATTGAGGTTTTCATAAAGTCGAAAATTATAAAATCTAAAAACAGGATTGCGAATGTTTTTAATCTCACCATCACGCCGCTTGACTTTACAAAAATACAACCTTGTGAGATCACACTCAAAGCGATAGCCTATCAGCTCTACTCACAACCCCTTAAACTCAAGCTTCACCAATGAATCAACCACTACGTTTTTTTCGTTTTCTTGCCGCCATATTACTGCTCGCAATGCCTGCTTTACACGCAGCCGATACCAGCAAAATCATCCTCATCGCCGGAGCCACCAAAAAAGTGGATCGGCCCGGCCACCACGACTACTTGGCAGGCTGCCGACTACTGCAGAACCTTCTGCAACAGAGCTCGGGTATCCAAGCGATACTGATAAAAGAAGATTGGCCAGTAGATGAAAGCATCTTTAAGGGAGCCAAATCCATCGTCTTCTACACTGACGGTGCTGGCAAACAAGCCTACCTGAAAAACCCACAACGCATCGCTACTATCCAAAAACTAGTCGATGACGGAGTCGGCATCGTCAGTATCCACCAAGCCGTGGAGTTCCCTCCACAACTCGCCGAACTGTCCCTTGATTGGACCGGTGCAGTTTATAAAAAACCGCGCGCCGGACGCGGTCATTGGGACAGCCGCCATGATCAATTCCCTGATCACCCCGTATCCCGCGGAGTAAGCCCGTGGGAAATCAACGATGGCTGGCTTAATGGATTCACTTTTGTGAACGACATGAAAGGCATCACTCCGCTGGTCTGGTCGGGCAAAACGCATGTCGGTTCTCCGCAAGGCGGCGAGAAAGATGTGGTTGCGTGGACCTTTGACCGTGCCAAAGGCGGCCGCTCCTTTAATTTCAGCGGCCTCGACGCCCACTCTGCTTTTGAAAATGCAGGCATGACCCAGCTGCTCGTGAACAGTATTCTATGGACAGCCAAACTTCCCGTCCCCAAAGAAGGCTTCCACTGTCAGGCAAACAAAACTCTCATTGATTCCTTCCTCACACCACGCACCTCCCCCAAAGCAAAAAAACACTAACCTCGATCGTCCCCACATCGTGGCATGGATTGCTCGGCGCGCCGTAGCCCTTAGGGCGAAGGCGGAGTAATTTGCCTTCGGGTAGTTTCCTCCAGTTGTCTTCGCTTCGCTACGGCTGTGTTTCCCCCGAACCACCGCCACCCCCACGCAATGCCATTACGTCCCACATCTCCCCACGCCCTCCACATCGTGGCATGGATTGGCAAATCCGTGTTTCCCCCGAACCACTCCACCCCCACGCAATGCCATTACGTCCCACTTCCCCCACCTCCCCTCAAATCTTGACTTTTGCTCTAAATAGAGAGACAAAACCACATGCCCTTATTGTATCGCCTCTTCCTCATCAGCTCATTTTTCCTGATAAACATTCCCTGCTCTGCCTTCGCTGATGAAAAATGGCAGGACGTCAAAAGCTGGGTTTATCAGCTCACCGATTACACCGATGACAAACTCGATGAAATCGCCGACGCTCCTTTTGATCTCGCCGTGATCGACCTCGCGCGTGACGGCAATACTCACAATTTCACCAAAACCGAAATTCAAATGGTCAAAAACAACGGAAAAATCGTGCTTGCCTATTTTGAAATCGGCGCCATCGAGGACTACCGTCCTGAATGGGAAGCCGTGCCCAATGACCTAAAAGCAGGTGAAGTCGAAGGCTGGTCCAAAGAACAATACGTGAAATTCTGGGACGAACGCTGGTGGCCAATAGTACAAGGGCGTATCGACCGCGCCATCGCTGCTGGATTTGATGGTGCCTACCTCGACCTGATCACCGCTTATGAAGAAATGCCGAAAAACGGTGACAGTTCAGAGCAGATGGCTCACAAAATGGTGGCTTTGATCGCCAGGATTTCGGCTTATGCCAAGGCCAAAAAACCTCAATTTAAAATCGTACCACAAAACTGCCCAGAACTTTACACCTGGTCTTACTGGTCAAACAAACCCAATCTCACTTACTTGAACGCCATCGACGGGCTAGGGCTAGAGTCTGTATTTTTCCTCTCCCACGACAAAGCAGCCAAAGCCCCCTGGTGCCAGGAAAACCGCAATAACGCCATCGCTCTGCAAAAAGCCGGCAAATTAATACT
Organism: Verrucomicrobiota bacterium; assembly: GCA_024277195.1. Classification (GTDB taxonomy): domain Bacteria; phylum Verrucomicrobiota; class Verrucomicrobiia; order Verrucomicrobiales; family DEV007; genus JAADHD01. The sequence goes on from JAJRVS010000265.1 coordinate 7,385, forward strand.
CGGCGTAGATTATGCCAAAAAAACGAAAAACATCCTCAGCTCTTACCAACAACAAAGAGCCATCGGCTTTACTCCCTACGTCAGCGTGCGCGATTTAGATCGAGTCAGCAAAGCCCCCGGCAAACAATAACAATGGGGCGCTCACCAAGTAACAATGTTATCCTTCGCCCCCTCCCCTCCCTCTATGCCATCCGGCCCCAGACTCCAGACTATCACGTTTTTTCCCACCATGTTAGCTCCCGCCATACCAAGCTTCTTAAAAGGCGGCACCATGCGTTTGTTATTATCCGTGTCCAGCATCACCCGGTAAAGGTTGCCCCAGGGATCGTATAAACGCCCGCCGCCATCCGAGTTAAAAACCACTCCATTGACCGGCGGATTGCCTTTGGCGTTTTTACCATTAAAAAAACTTTGCCCCGACGGATTGTTACGATTCCCTTCCTGGCCGAGTAATATATTCATCAGTCCCTCATCGCTCTCGAGCTGTACATCCGCTCCACTCTGCTGTTTGGACTCCACGGGATTACGACGATACTCACTCTGGTAGGTCGAGATACTGTTCACCAATTCCAAAGCAGTCTGTTCGGCATTTTTCTCCTTGGCCTTGCCGAGCACTTTTAACGCCGCCGGAGTCATCGCCCCTGCCAAAATAAGAATAATGGTCATCACCACCAAAAGTTCGATCAAGGTGAAACCTTTCTCCACTTTTTTTAGGTCTCTCTGTATTTTCATATAACTACTGGTTTGAAATTAATAAAATGATGAGCTGCTCCCTCCCAGATCACTCACTTGCTATGACTATATTTACAATGTAGTTACAAAGTCAATATAATTCATGAGAAAATCCCAGTTCAAAGAGTTTTCCCCATAGAATCCGCTCAAATCGAGTCAGGGGCGCTCCTTTGTAGGCACCTACAGCAGAATAAAAATTACAAACCGTGAGGCCTCCGCTTTGCGTAGGAGAGACGGCCGAGCCACCCTAATCTTTGTCATTCTTTTGATCTTTCGAACTTATGCCAAAATACTTTTCATCACACTTTCTCCGCCCCGACCAAGCTTCCTCTCAAACTTAGATGCACGCCTCCGAATCCCAGCCTCAATGAAGATCGTCCGTGCTAACAACACTGCTAAAATAAGAATGTAGACAAACTTCTGAGCCTGATGATCAATCCGCTCAAATCTCTCAAGTAAGCAGTAGAGCAGTGCGACGAAGACAAACGCCACAAGCGTGGAAAGATGTTTGCGATTTTTCTCGATCCGAGAGCTCATATTTTTGATCCGACATCAAAAGCCACCCACCCACTGCAGGGGGCATCTTCACCGAAGGAGTTTATAGTTAAAAGGGAACGCACTTATCCTTCAGGATTGATGAATGAATGGCCATAAAAATTTCGACTCGCGGCGGGTCAGGCCTTAGGATCGATGTCTTGTTCTCCGGTTGGTTATCTTGACAATTCGTCTCCAGCAATAATATCTCCTGACGGAACTAAAGACATAGCCTCAAGAAACTTGTCCCGGGATGCGCCCTTGGCTCGATCCTTAATATAATCATAAGTCTGCAAAGCTGATAATTTTTCGGCTACAGCCAAGCTCACAAACTGATTGATGGAGACCCCATCATGATCGGCAGCAGTTTTTAATGTGCGATGAAGCGAATCTGGTAACCTAAGGCTTAGTGTACTCATAATATCAATGGTGAAAACTCGGATGGCTGAACAACAGAAATCCCAAACTCCGAGGCTGGCTTGAGATCCTTTTTATTAAAGGTGATAATGTGAGAAGCTCCGGCAGCAACAGCTACCTCCAAAACCATATCATCCTTTGGATCGGGAAGAATGTTTCTCCAGAGGTAAAAAATCTGCTGCTGGCGAGAAATCTGAGCAATCCTGTTAACAATGTCATTAACGGCAGACATCGGGATCTTAATTCCTATATCTGGGCGACTGGTGACATCATCATATTCTGCGAGTAAAGGAACGGACAACGCTACTTTGAAATCCCCCCTATCTGCCGCCAATATAATCTGGTAACTGGCTCCAGAGGAAAACCGCAAAGCAGCAATAAGGACATTCGTATCAAACACAGCCAAGATCACATTGGTATCATATACGATATCACGGGCGGCGTCAATATGCGAACTGAATTTTTATGTGCGATCAAGCTGTGGGATCTCGGAGCAATCGTTACCGAGCGAAGCGAGACTAACCGCGCTATTCGCGATTCCCACCAGCGCCTTGTTCTCCGGTTTCGGTGATTTGATCGGCCTGCTCAGGGGGCATGTCAGGAGCTTTTGCCAGAAGATCGATCAATTTTCCTGCGCTACCTCTAACAGCCCGCTTCTGTATATAAGAATCCGCATCGGCTGCCGCTATGCGCTGAGCGAGAATCGATGCCACAAAATCATCTACCGAGACACCGTCCGCTTGAGCAAAATGCTCAACGCGGTGGCGTATGGAATCTGGAACATTAACCTGTAAGGTGCTCATTGTTTCAATATACCTAGAAAATCTCCTGGTGTCATCACTAAAATCCCAAATGAGTTTAGATCTGAAAAATCACGTAAATTAAAGGTTATTATGTGAGATGCGCCCGCAGCCAAGGCACATTCAAATATCATGTCGTCCTTAGGATCAGGCAGAAAAGGCCGCCACCTGAAATATATGTAAGCTTCATTCAATACGGCACAAAGAGAATCGAGGAACTCGCCGATCTCACTCAAACTGTAACCCGGGATCATTCCGGGCCGGGACAGAACATCATCATACTCAAGAATTAAAGCTGTAGAAGCCGCCGCGTTATACTCGCCAAGCGCAAGGCGGCGAATGATCTCATTGGATGCACCATGGCGAGAACGCAAAGCGGCCACGATCACGTTGGTATCCAAAATGACTCTCATGTAACGACGTTAGCTTGTCCGGAAACAGAGTCAATACTCACATTCATTGGAGAACAGTATGATACGGAACTGTCCTGAATAACTATTATACCGGACAGTCCGACTAACAGGAACAAAGCTAAGCCACTTGGCCAATCTTCGTCACCTGCACGTTAAAACCAATTTAATCCGGAGACCAAAATTTGTAAAGGCAATTTGAAATCAATTCCCATTCCAGTCCTTGCAAATAAACACCAGTGCCTATTTCCCTAAGCCCATCACGCTCTGCTCAGCTTTACCATCCTTATCATCCCCGGCATAAAAACTCCTAGCTAGAACAATAAAATCTCAGCCTATTAAAAAAACAGCCCGCGACTCCTCTCACCCCTTAACCGGCCCACAAAAAAAGCCACCCGCCGTGAAGCGAGTGGCTTTAAAACATTCAAACCGGCTTCGTGCCAGTCAAACCTCAGGCCAGATCGTCCAACTTCTGAATCAACCCGTCTTTGGAAGTACCAGCACCGATCACCTGGTCTTTCACGTCACCATCTTTGATGAACAAAAGCAATGGAATCGAGCGAACACCGAACTTGGCAGCCAATTCGGTTTCTTCATCGACATTCACTTTGCAAATTTTAGCGCGATCGCCCACTTCCACAGCCACTTCGTCCAAAACCGGACCAATCATCCGGCAAGGGCCGCACCATTCAGCCCAGAAATCGACCAATACTGGAACCGTCGCTTTTTCGACTTCCTCTTCAAAATTTGCCGCCGTGAGATTTATAATGGATTCGTGTGCCATGGTATTTGAGATATCTATATAGATGTGTAGTTAAATAATATTGATTTATAAATACAATACCTTATTGCGCCGACTGTCAAGAGTATGACCCAATTTATAAAGGCAAACTAAGAGTTGCCTTAACCGTCGATGGTGGTTTCAATAACCCATGGATTCAACCACACCTTCTGCCCACCCCTTTCTCGATAACAGCTTTCACATCGCCTGGTCCTCGCTCACTACTGATAGTGTCGCGCCAGATATCAGTATCGCCCTTGAGCAAGCGAAAAAAAACATCGATGAGCTCGCCGCCGCTGACTGGCAGCAAAACAGCCTGAGCTTTGACAATACCTTGCTCGCATTGGAAAAAGCGACCGAAGAGCTGACGGAAAGCTGGGGTAAAGTCGGGCATCTCGACTCGGTGTGTAATAGCGAAGCCCTGCGGGAGCCCTACAATGAAATGCTGCCCAAAGTATCGGAGTTCCTTTCCGGCATTGCCCTCAATGACGATTTGTGGAAACGCATCAAAGCCTATTCCGTAGGCGACGAAGCAAAAAATCTGACCGGCACCGCTCGACGCCTACTGGAAGAAACCCTCTCTGACTTCAAGGAAAGTGGCGCTGATCTAGCCGACGATGACAAAGAGAAATTGCGTGAGATCGAAATGCAGCTCGCCAAAATCACCCAGAAATTTTCTGAGAACGTGCTCGATTCCACCAACGCCTGGGAGTTGATCATCGACGATGAGGCCAAACTCTCCGGACTACCGGCAACCGCTTTGGAAAGCGCCAAAGCCGATGCTTTGAAAAAAGGCCACGGCGGAGAAAACACCCCGCGCTGGCGTTTCACCCTGCACGCGCCATCGATGATCCCGGTAATGGAATACGCAGATGACGAGGATCTGCGCAAAACGATCTGGCAAGCCAGCTGTGGCATTGGCAAAGACGGCAAGTTTGATAATACGGATCTGATCTGGAAAATCCTCGACTTGCGCCACCAGAAAGCCCAATTGATGGGCGAAAAACATTTTGCCAACCATATTCTCAAACGCCGCATGGCCGAGAGTGGTGAAACCGCACTGATATTTGTCGAAGATCTGCACCGGAAGATCAGCGAACCCTTTCAACGGGAATGCAAGGAACTGCAGCAGTACAAAGCGAATAAAACCGGTGAAGCTGCCGACGCACTCGAACCCTGGGAAATTTCCTACTGGGCGGAAAAACGGCGCAAAGAAAAATTCGACTTCGATGACGAAGATCTGCGCCCCTACTTTTCCATCGACCGGGTGCTGTCCGGCATGTTTGAAATCGCCGAACGCATCTACGACATCCGCATCCTCGAAATCGAAAGTGTGTTCCACCAAGTTGGACAAACACCGGCCTCGGCAGACGCGGGCAAAAACGAAGTCTGGCACCCTGAAGTCAAATTTTACGAACTGCATGACAAACAGAGCGGCGAACACCTGGGCTCTTTCTACGCAGACTGGCACCCGCGCGAGAGCAAACGCGGCGGCGCGTGGATGAACTACTTGAAAACCGGCCTACCTCCCGAACAGGGCAACGGGCGGCTGCCCCATCTCGGACTGATCTGCGGTAACATGACCCCCTCCATCGATGGCAAACCTGCCCTGCTCACCCACAACGAAGTCGAAACCGTGTTCCACGAATTTGGTCATCTGCTGCATCACTTGTTAGGCAACGTCGAACACAAATCGCTCAACGGCGTCAACGTGGTGTGGGATTTTGTCGAGCTGCCGTCGCAGATCATGGAGAACTACTGCTGGGAACGCGAAAGCCTTGACCTTTTTGCCCGTCACCATGAAAGCGACGAACCCATCCCCGAAGCCCTGTTTCAAAAAATGGTCGCTGCGAGAAATTACATGTCGGCCACCATCACCATGCGCCAGTTATCACTTGGTAAAATGGATCTCGAATTGCACATCAATTTCGAAAAATACCAAGGCCAGGATCTCGACGAAGTGATCCAAAAGATACTCGCTGACTATCAAGTCCCGCTGAAAACCCGCCCTCCGTCGATGGCGCGCCGTTTCACCCACCTCTTCGCCGGCCCCACCGGTTACGCCGCCGCTTATTATTCCTACAAATGGGCCGAGGTGCTCGACGCCGACGCCTTCACTCGTTTTCAAAAAGAAGGCATCCTCAACCCGGAGGTCGGCAAGGACTTCCGTGATAAAATTCTCAGCAAAGGCAACTCTGATGACGCCGCCATCCTGTTCCGCAACTTCATGGGCCGCGACCCCGAACTGGAGGCCCTACTGGTGAGAAGCGGCTTGGATTGATATTTTTTAACCACAGCCGACTGAAGGGAACCGGAGCAAAGCGGAGATAGACGGAGTCAAACAGCCGGAGGGATTATTACTCGAAGGCAAAAAATACGGGAAAAGAATAGAGAAAAATAGATGGAGACGATTTCATTAAGAACAAAAATCGCGCAAGGAAACTCCATCTCCCCTCTCCTCATCGTGGTATGGATTGGCAATTTGCCTTCGGGTAGTTTCCTCCAGCTGTCTTCGCTACGCTACGGCTGTGTTTCCCCCCGAACCAACCCTCAACCCCACGCAATACCATTGCGTCCCACGCCTCCCCCCTCCACATCGTGGCATGGATTGCTCAGCGCGCTGTAGCCCTTGGGGCGAAGACGGGGTAATCCGCGCATCCCCTATTAACCGTCCGTTAACGGGCCGGCTCCCTGCCTTGTCAATTCTTCGCGCACCTTCACTCCGTCGAGCATCACCACTCCCTTTTTTTCTTTTATGGCCATCGCCGCCGCCGTTCCGGCCGCCTGCCCCATCGCCATAGCGGTGACGGTCACTCGTGTCGAGGACGCGGCTTCGGCACTGGCCGAATGACAACGTCCTGCCACCAACAAATTGTCCACCTTTTTTGCCACCAATGCCCGGTAAGGAATGTCATAAGGATCAGGCTGATAACCTCCACCTCCGTCATTGGCACTCCCTATAGTGGTATGATTCGGATGACGATCCATGTACCAACAACCCGTGGCGACCGCGTCATCAAATCGACGCCCCAGTTTGATATCTTTCGCGCTCAACACATGCTGTCCCACCAACCTCCGGGTTTCACGAATTCCAATATAAGGCCCACTGCTGACAAAATAGCTATCTTCAAAACCCGGCACTTCTTTTTTCCAAGCTTCAAACATCGTCCAGGCATCTGATCTCCCCTGAATCTCCGCGCGCGACAAATCCTCCGCATCACTCGCATCACCCGGAACCCGAACAGCGTGCACATAAATTTCATCTTTGGCAAAAGCATAGATCAACCCCGGGCCATAAAACATCGGCAACTTGCCTGCCTCGGACGCACGTTTCAAAGACTCACGCGCTTGAGCACGTAGTTCCGGATTCGGCTTCACATTGCCAACTCGAAAATGTAAAGTCATCGGCATCAACGGCATCGTTTTTTCTACCGGCACCTCTGCCCAATGGGCAATATCACCATCTCCAGTACAGTCGATCACCTGCGACGCATTGATCTCCACCAGGCCATCCTTGTTGGCTATCATCACTGCCGATATGCGATCCCCTTCCCGTCTCACGTCACAGGCACTGCTATTGTATAACACCCTGATCGATTCCCCATGAGCGGTCAGCATCCGGTCGGCCAGCACCTTGAATTCCTCCGTGGATCGAAGTGTTGGGTTGTGCGGTTTGATCACTGTCGCACCAGGTTTCACTCGCCCCATTTTCATCAACATCTCAAAGGGGATGCCGCGCACTACCACCCGTCCGGTTTTCTTATCCGATATACCATCAAAAAACGGCAGGCCAACGGTGGTGATAATGCCCCCTGAGAACGGTGCCCGTTCGACCAGAAGAGTGCGGGCATTATTGCGCGAAGCCGCAATTGCCGCGGCGATTCCCGCGCATCCCCCACCGCAAACCAACACATCGGTTTTGATTTTTTTTTGCTCTTTCATCCGCTGAAATAATTTTTCCGCCTCAAGCGCGCGGATGAGCTCCCTGGTAAACTTTTTTCATCCGCTCAGTGGTGACATGAGTGTAAATCTGGGTCGTCGATAAACTCGCATGCCCCAGCAAGCTCTGCACTCCGCGCAAGTCCGCCCCATTATTCAACAAATGCGTCGCAAAACTATGCCGCAATTTGTGCGGGCTGACATTGATCGCGATATCCGAGTGCTCGAGGTATTTTTTTACAATCGAGCCGATGCTGCGTGATGAAATCCGTTTCTTCAATTTACTGATAAACAGAGCGCCTTCAGTGACCTTGGCTTCTTGCCGATAACGCTGAATCGCCTTCACCGCTGTCGACCCCAATGGACAAACTCGCTCTTTGCGTCCCTTGCCGAATACCCTGACGGTTTCATTGAAAAAATCAAAATCCTCCACATCCAGCGAAGCCAGTTCCTGCAACCTGATACCCGAACTATAAAACAACTCCATGATCGCCGCATCCCGTGCCGCAATCCATTCCGGTGCCTGCTTGGGCTGTTTGATCTTAAAAGGCAAACTTAGAAGCTCGTCCACCTGCTTGATCGATAGCACCACCGGCAGTTTTTTCTCCAACTTAGGCAACTGCACTTCGACCAAAGGATTCACCGTCAGCCCCTTGCGGTAAGTCAGAAATTTATAAAAACTGCGCAACGCCGCAAAATGCAGCCGAATCGTCGGGCGCGCCCAGTCCGCCTTCATGCACTCGAATAAATAAAGTCTAAAAGTATCCGCCGTCAGAGCAAACCAATCCACCGATGCTTCCCCCTGGCTCTGCTGGAAGCGATTCAAGGCATGAGCATAATTTTCCCTAGTGCGCACAGAGGAATTGCGCTCAACTTCCAAATACTTAATGAACTCATCAATCAGGCAGTCGCCCGATCTTTCATCCACAGGTAAACTCACACTCGATTCTGACCGGCTCGCAGCCATGTCATCTCGCCAACGCCATGGCTAAAGGATGGAAACCACAACCCTCACGCAATCGGGTCATCACTCGATCACTGGCCACTGCCTCCACCATCGGCATTTCCACCTCATCCACCGCGATCGCTTGAAATCCGTCTCCATCATCCCAGCCCAAAGTAAAACGATAGGTCTCACAACCAGCTGTCAGCGGTGCCAAGGGCACAAAAGCATGCCCCGCTTCGTGGTGCAAAATCAGCACCTCCGGAGATTTGACCCGGCTTTCCCCTGCACTATCAGCCGCTTCGACACGTAAACAAAGCCGGGCATCTGACTCCGCCAGTGAAGGATCTTCCGGCAAATCCCAAAAAACCGCCACTGATTCCGCATTGCGCAAAATAACCTGAAAAGAACCATCCTGATAACAAAACGGCAAAGAAGGCAACAAACGGGGCAAAGTATTCATAACAATTCGAGTGGTTAAAATTAAATACAATTACCACTAAAACACAAAACTATCAATATTGCTAGAATTTTTAGAAAAGTTAAGCATTTTTAGAA
>JAJRVS010000266.1 GCA_024277195.1 Verrucomicrobiota bacterium
ATTAGCTAACTCAAGGGAATTTTCAGGTTCTTCAAAACCCCAAAGGTGATAATCTAAATCACTGTTATTCGACAAAAACGATAAAATTGCGGGTATGTGCCTCACTTGAATGCCGTCACCACGTTGCAATGTTAACGAATATGGATTTCCATGAGAATCTTTTGTTTCAAAATCGAGTGATCTGAATAAATCCGTGAGATCATCTGGAGGCGCAATTGAACTCGTGATTCCAATTTCGTTGAGAAGCCCTCGGCTTATGTCTTTTGTCTTATCTTGCAATTCTTTAGTGAAACTTGAAAGCGATGAGCTAAATTCTTCGCGAGTTGATAGCACATTATATACTTCGGCCAGCAGATGTTCAAAAATTGATCTATCTTTGATTGCAGGTATGTAATGGAACTTAATTTGGTTAAGAAATCTAGTTAAGAATTGTTTCTTATTTCCTTGTATTGAAGAATCTAGTTTGGGTTCGGCTCCCCGAGTAATACTCCATGATTTCTTCACGTAGAAACTTTCACCTAAGGAGGCTTGCCAGTTTTTTGGGGTATTAAATACAATCTTGATATAAATAAACTTGCGAGCGTCTTTCTTAGAATCCGCTTCAATTAGTCGAGTAGTGTTGAAATCGCGAACAAATAAAAACTTTAAATCTGGATTAGTCTCATCGTTAAAGAAAAGATTCAATGCACGCAGAAAATTACTTTTCCCCGAATCGTTCCTACCAAATAAAATGGTCATATCGTTAAGCTTATCGAGCTTTTCTTTGTAAATTGAACGGAAGTAGCCAATTTCGATGGATTTTATTAAGTTCATATGACGATTATATTAGATATTGTGATTAGCACGTTTTTTTGTAGCTCTGCTATTAATTTTGCCCGCCTTCTTTTTCACTTTTCCCAATTCACTTTCCACTCTTCGTTCTTCTCGAATCCTTTCGAAAAGAACGCTGGCGGGTTCGTCGGTGGGGTCCTGGGGGACCAGTTGGCCGGAGAAGGCCTTTTTGAGAATGGACTGGCGCAGCGCGTCGGCGCGTTTGAGAGCGGCGTCGATCTCGCGCTCGTTTTGCTCGATGACGGCGAATTGGGATTCGAGGATGCGGACGATTTCTTTTTGTTCGGGGAGGGAGGGGAGAGGGATTTCTAGAGACCTGATGTTTGTTAAATTCAATCCTGGCTTACCTGCTCCATATGCAGCTTTCTCAAGAGTTTTACGCCCGTGTGTTGGAGTAATAAGAAACAAGTATATGAACAGGGCTATTTGAGGGGTCACCGGACGACATAGAGCTACATGCTGACTAACATAAGCAGCTCCTAGCTCTTTGTTGACCCATCCTGTTTTAGTGGTGTTTGCCCCAGTGATTGTAATTAATATATCACCAAATTTTGCAAGTGTTCTCCGGCCTTCGGCCTTGGTTGGAAGATTGACATATGCAACATTATCCAAATTAAGGAAATCTTGATTCAAGTTTTGAGCGCGAATAAATAAATCTCCTAAATCTGAATAATACTTTGCCCACCCACGTGAACCAGAAGTTATATATTCGGTTAATTGATCAAGTGTGAATTGTCTCCAAGACTTCACATCAGCTTTTAATTTACTGGTAAACTCAGCATTTGGCATTCGCTCTTGAATCAGATTATTCAATTCCTCCGGGTCTTCGAGCAGGTCGGGGTTGGCGGCGCGCCAGACTTTGGTGAGCTTGCCCTCGAAGGCCTGTTGCAGCAGCGACTGGCGGTAGAGGCCGAGTTGCTTGCGCGCCTGCTTGAAACTCTCCACCCCGGCATCAAGCTCGCTGAACAACTCTTCAATTTTGCTAACGATGCGCTTTTGCTCCGCGAGGGGCGGGAGAGGGATACTAAGGATTGAGGCTCTGGATATTGTAAGAGTATCAACGGTAGTTCCTTTACTACCCTTCATGATTTTTCTTCTGCAGTTTTCTGAAATGAAAAAACAAAATAGATATTCAGGAAGTAAGTTTTCAGCTTTCTTAAAGATGAGGACACTTGCATCCTTAAAGTAAAACTTGTCTGTTTTTTTAACTATGTAGGGGGTGCCAATCGTGCCTACTCCTGTGATCATAAGATCGCCAGTTTCAGGCGTTTGCCCACTTTTTGATAAGTCCTCAAAGAGTTCGTTTGTAATAAACAGATCATTCTTTACAGATCCTTCTCGTGATAATTTGGCAATTTCCCTAGCTCGATAGAAAGGTACGCCTTCTGATTTCCAGTCATTTTTACGAACACGTCTACTTGATCCAACTGTTCCAAGTTTACCTAGCGCTGTAACTTCCCACCCCTCCGGCAATTCCCTCCCCTCTTTCTTATCCGTGTCCATCCGTGTTATCCGTGGTTAAAAATTTCTAAGCCACCAACTGGTATCAACTAGGAAAAGGACGCGTTTGCCCTTGGCGTGTTTGAGCAGGCGGTAGATCGAGGTAATAGCGGTGAAGGTCTTGCCCGAACCGGTCGCCATCTGAACCAACGCACGCGGGCGGGCGGCTTTGAAGGATTTCTCCAAGTTGGTGATGGCATTGATCTGGCAATCACGAAGACCGGTGGGATCGAGGGCGGGAAGGTCCTGTAAGCGGTCACGCAGGGAACGCCCTTGAGCGAGCCAGGATCGCAGGGTTTCAGGACGGTGGAAAGTGAACACTTCGCGTGAACGCGCTTTGGGATCACGCTGATCCGTGAAACGAGTGATGATGCCAGTGGCTTCGTAGAGAAAGGGCAGTGGGCCAGCGTTTTGTACCCATTTGAGCTTAGCGTCAGCGTATTCGCTGGTTTGATCTTCGGCGGTGGTGAGATTTTGGCCGAGAGTTTCCTTTTTCGCCTCAATCACGCCGACTGGTTTTTTTATCGATGAAAAGAACGTAGTCCGCCGGTCCGGTATCGGTGGTGTATTCGCGCACTGCCTGACCCTGCTGATCATTAAAATCGATAGTGCTTTTATCCTGCACCGCCCAACCCGAATCACGCAACTGCCCGTCGATATGATCGCGGGCAACTTGTTCAGGGTTTTGATTGACGCTAGGCATGATGCAAAAGGATGACAAAGGGTAAACCAATACCACAATAACGCTCAAACATCGAGTAAGGATAAACCTGCGGGTTCAACACAAGACCCGTCCATCAAACACCCCGAAAAAACAAATCATACACGATCCACAAAAACCCCGCATCGATGATGATGTGACAGACCCAGGGACCGAGAATGGTATTGTATTTCTGATACATCAAACTCCAGATCAAACCGCCGACTCCGACCGAGAAGCCGACAAACAGCGCAAAACTGAGCGGGAAAAACTGACTAACCACTACAATGTGATGAGCAGAAAAAGCCAGCGCGGCGGCGATGTGCGCCCAAGTCAAGGGCATCAAGCGGCGTAGGGTGCCGTAGGCGAACCAACGCCAGTAACACTCCTCGATCAGGGAGTTGAACAGCGAGATGAAAATGGAGAACTCAATGTAGTGTTTCAACATGCCGAGGTCTTCGACTTTGTCTTTGATGCTGCCACCCGAGGCGCGCACGATGTCACCGAGCGGGGTGAGCATCAGTGCGAACATACTAGCGACCACCGTGACTCCGATCAACACTCCGGGAATGAGGGTTTGGAAACGGGTTTTCCAGGTCGGAGCGGGTCGGCTGATGGACTCCCGTAAAATATAAAGTGTAGCGATGATTGGCCAGGCGATCAGGTGAATTTTGACCAGGGCAAAACAAGCTTTGCCAAACCAGGTGCCGGGAAAAAACACAAAGTAGATCAGCGATGCAAGTAGTGGCACCACCAAAGCCGGCAGCACAGCCATCCACAACCGTGATTTTGATGGCTCGATGCGCGAGGGCTGCGGATGTTGCAGGAAGTAAGCTGAAGTTGATTCGGGCATTTTTTTATCACCACAACCGAAGCGTAATGTAGATAGACGGAGTCAAAGGATTAGAAAAGATATTGATAACATATTGATAAGCGCAGGTTACTCCTCTTAAAAATCGATATTACTGTTTTTTGAATCGATCAGACTGATGATTCTCATTACTTGTGCTGAAAATGAAAAATCCCAGATCAGTCTCACGCAGAGGCGCAGAGATGAATAAGAAAAAACGGGGAAGCGGTTTAGGACGAGGGCCGTAAGCAGCGGGACTCGCAGAAAATAGCGTTGACTTTAATCTTCCGCATCAACTCCAATAAAAACTCTGCGCCTCTGCGTGAGCCATTTATTCCAACGCCACTCATCAAGCTGAACGATGAGAGTGTTTCACGTAGCCACCGGCGCTGGGTCGAGCGGCAGGTTTTCTACCGCGCTCGGCGGCATCAATTCCGGGTTTGGTTTTTGCGAGCTGAGACCCAATTTGCTCAGCAACGCTTTATCCTTACTCGACTGTGGATTCTCTGCGGTGAGCAATTTGTCACCGTAAAAGATAGAGTTGGCTCCGGCAAAAAAGCACAATGCTTGCGCCTCGTCATTCAGACCGGTGCGGCCAGCAGAAAGACGCACCCGTGATTTTGGCACAGCGATGCGTGCCAAGGCGATCATCCGGATCAGATCAAAAGAATCGATAGGCGGCTTATCTTCGAGCGGGGTGCCGGGCATCGGCATCAAGGCATTGATCGGCACACTTTCCGGTGGTGGATTGAAGTTGCTCAATACTTCCAGCATGCGCAGGCGATCCGTTTCGCTTTCGCCCATGCCGAGGATGCCGCCACAGCAAACGGACATGCCTACATCTTGCACACAGCGGATGGTGTCGAGTCGGTCTTGGAAAGTATGACTGGTGACGATCTCAGGATAATGTTCAGGGGAGGTGTCGATGTTGTGGTTGTAGGCCGTCACACCAGCTTCACGTAGTTTGCGAGCTTCGACTTCGCCGAGTTCGCCGAGGGTCACGCACACTTCCATTCCCAGAGTGCTTACGTGGCGCACGATCTCCAGCACGGTTTCAAATTTCTCGGTGCCGTCCTGTACGCC
>JAJRVS010000267.1 GCA_024277195.1 Verrucomicrobiota bacterium
ACTGAGCGCAACCGGATTGTTTACAGATACCTCCAAGCAAACGCCTGCTCCCGGCGTTTACCAATACCAGATCATCGAACCGATGTGGCAGGATGGAGCCGTCAGTCAGCGATTCATCGCCCTGCCGGATAAAAGTAAAATCGACACCGCCATCGAATACCACGCCAACCAGACCATTCGACGATCCACGGTCACCTGGCCCATCGATACCGTGCTGGCAAAAACGATCAGCACCGGCGCTCCCTCCCATCACAAAATCGAAACCCAAATCCTCCACTACGACGGTGAAAGCTGGAATGGGTATTCCTATCGCTGGAACAAAGACGGCAGCGATGCGGATCTGGTCGCCGCCAAGGGCGAAGAAGCCCCGGTTCCCGAACAGGGTTGGAAAGGCGGCACTCGCTATCAAATCCACAGCCGCTCACAATGCAGCCGTTGCCATAATTCGTGGAATAAATATGTGCTCGGCTTCCAACCCTGGCAGTTAAAAAACCTACCTCACTCAGACAATCCATCCATCCGCGAAAGCGCCATCGCGCTCGGTTTGCTGGACTCTAAATTTTTCGAACGTAATACCCGAGGTTTGCTCACATCCAGTCACGGTCGCGGCTCCACCAATCAACAAGCCCGCTCCTGGTTGCACGCCAATTGCTCCGCTTGCCATCGCCGCCACGGCGGCGGCAGCGCTCCGCTCGAGGTGAATTTTGAAGTCCCTCTGATGCAGGCCGCCTTACTCTATGAAAAACCAACGCGAGGCGACTTCGGCCTTGATGATGCATCGATCATCGTTCCCGGTGCCCCCTCTAAATCCACCCTGCTCTACCGCATCACCTCCACCGGCAGTGCTCACATGCCACTGATCGGCCCACGCGAAGTCGATCAACACGCTGAAGCCTTGATCACAAAATGGATCAACGAACTGCCTCACGCGACCAAGCCAACTGATGATAACATCGAGGCCAATCTAAGCTCCACATCAAGTGCGATGAATGTGATTGCCAAAATTAATGCCGGGGAACTCCCCGATGCTCAACGAAAAACCACCATCGCTGCCGGCCTCGCTTCCTCCAACGCTAACATCAGCGCGCTCTTCCTGCGTTTTCTCTCCCCCGACAAACGCCCCCGCACCCTCGGTCTGAACCTCAATACTGACGCCCTACTCAAATTGAGAGGCAATGCCAAACACGGCAAACAAGTGCTATCCCCCACTGGAAAATGGGCGGCCTGCTACGCCTGCCACACTATCAATGAAACCGGCGGAAAAATCGGCCCCGATCTGAGCAAGGTCGCCAGTCGTCTGAACAAAACACAAATCCTCGAAAGCCTGGTTTCTCCGTCAAAAACCATCGCACCGGAATTCCAGGCCTGGTCGTTTGAAACCGCAGCAGGAAAAACCGAAACCGCTTTCATTGTGAAACAAAACAAAACAGACCTAACCTTGCGACTCGTGGATGGCAGCACTCACACACTGAATAAAACAGACATCAAAAAACAAAGCCCCCTGCCGACCAGCCTGATGCCCGAAGGCCTATTGCAAACCCTCACCCAACAGGAAGCCGCCGATGTACTGGAATGGTTGAGCACCTTGAAATAGAGTTTTTCCCTAACCATGGATCCCTCCCCATTTGAAACATTCAGCGATCTGGAATCGCTCAGCCGGGTTCTGGGTGATTTTGTTCACAACGAAGCACAGGCTCAACGTGACCAGTACCAACGCCACATCCAGCGACCGATCGAAGAACGGGTCATTGAAGAGCGCTGCCTCGCCGATTTACAGATCAGTGCTGACATGGATCCCGAAAAGCGCAGCTACCATTTCACCTGTTCCAGCCGCTTTGGCAACACCGCCCGCTTCCGCGAAGGCGACCGCTTATGCTTGCACCGAGGCAAGCCCTCCGAACAAAGCTTTGATGTGGTACTGGTACGCGAATGGGACAAAGGCGATGAGATTCGACCCGAGAGCAGCGTCGGCCAACTTTCGGCTATATTAGAAACCGAATCCCATGGTTGGATTTTGGACGAAGGTTTTTTTGACTCTGAAAAAATGCTGCTGGCTGGACTCGACCAGGCAATGAAATCCGAAACCGGTAGGGAACGCATCCTTTCCCTCTTCGGCGGCTTTGCGCAGAAGGAGATGGAATTTGGCATGGAAGACATGGACGATGGCGACGCTTACGCCGAGGATGCCGGACTCGATTTTTCCCAGACCGAAGCGCTAGCTCTGGCCATCTCCACCAATCACTGCCACCTCATCCAGGGACCGCCCGGCACCGGCAAAACCTACGTACTCGCGCAAACCGTCGCCACTCTGGTCGAACGTGGCGAACGAGTTCTGCTCACCGCCTTCACTCACCGCGCAATCCACCACGCTCTGAAAACCTGCCACCAGGTCATCCGTGATCCCGACCGCATCGCCAAAATCGGCGTCCCCGTTTTTGATCCATCCCTTGCCCCGATTGCTCAATACGGCTCTTGGAAAAAATCACGCATCCGCCATCAACACGGCGGCCTAGTAGTCGGAGCCACCCCTTTTGCCGCCGCCTCCCGTCGCCTCGCCGAAGCTCGCTTCGATACCATCGTCATCGACGAAGCCAGTCAGATGACCGTTCCGCTCGCCATTCTGGCGATGATGAAAGCCAGCCGGTTTATATTTTTCGGTGATCACCGGCAATTGCCACCGGTATTGCAATCCGTCCCCAAACAAGAAGCCTCTTCCTGGTCGGTTTTTGGCAGCCTGATCAAGCACAGTGAAATCAGCACCCTGAAAACCACCTACCGCCTCAACAGTGAACTCTCCCGCTGGCCAAGCAAAACCTTCTACGCCAATGAACTGGTATCCGACCCCTCCATCGCCGAGCGCCAACTCCCCCTACCCAACCGCAAACCAGGCCACGCCGCTTTAGCCGACAGCTCCAGCTTGGTTTTCTGGCAAGTCCATCACCAAAAATCGCAGACCTCCAGCAAAGAGGAAGCCAGCGCAGTATCCGCCATCATCGTCGATGCCTTACGCTCAGGACTCAAGGCCGCAGACATTGGGGTGGTCACCCCCTACCGCCGTCAGGCCAAACTGATCAAACAAAAATTACGCCGTTCCTCCTTGCTGCCGGATGGCGCGGCTGATGAGGTGGTTATCGATACCGTCGAACGATTCCAAGGACAGGAAAGGGAACTGGTCATCCTCTCCCTCACCACTTCCGATTCATCTTTCCTCGACAAAATCGCCGACTTTTACCTGCAAGCCGAACGCTGGAACGTCGCCATCACCCGTGCCCGCTCCAAGCTCATCATAGTGGGTAGCACCCTACTGCTCAACTACACCCCCGTCGATCCCGATTTGGATGATGCCGCCTATCTGGTTCGCGACTTATTGGATCAGTGCGTCAGCCTAAACTCCAAGGAAACTTCGCCCGACAGCAAGTGACCTTCTGCTGAAATGATTCCCATCCTGCCAGATCACATCATCCGCCAGCGACCGACTCACACCGCGCTCAAACGGCTGTTTCTGCAAATACGTCACCTTCCGCTGGAAGGAGCCCGAGCCTGGATGTCTTTTACCTTGGCCAACGATGGCTCCGACGCACCGGACTTTCTTTTAATCGATGCACACGGCCATGCTTATTTCCTCTCTGCGGGGGATTTGAAAAACAATGAAGCTGATGATTTTTTGCAACCCGGACTTTTTGAACTGCGACCGGAAATCAAATCGAAAACCCAGTCCCTGTTATCTCTTAGCCGTGCGCTGTCCGCATTCCCGGAGACAGCTGGTTTTACAAAGCCCGGCTTTCTTTC
Organism: Verrucomicrobiota bacterium; assembly: GCA_024277195.1. GTDB lineage: Bacteria > Verrucomicrobiota > Verrucomicrobiia > Verrucomicrobiales > DEV007 > JAADHD01. The sequence continues at coordinate 3,790 of JAJRVS010000267.1, forward strand.
AAACATACCGCGATTATTGATATGTCCTGATCTCTCGGATAACCAGTGCTCACTATTGAGCAATAAACTCAAGTTACCCGATCACACTCACTGCTTCGGATTGGGCAAACGCGATCTCGCTGACTGTCTAACCAGCATCCATCCCTGTCAGTTGCAAGGCGATGAAATCGACCAGCTCCGAGCCATTTATCTTCCCGAGTGCCGGGTGCCCGCCTCTTTCATTCCCCGACTTTCTTCCTCAAAAATACGTGAACCCAATCGCAACCAACGCTTCACTGACTACTTGCTGGATTTTGACCAGGAAAGCTGGATCAAAAACGACCTGCAAATTCCCACCAAAGCTTCGGTTTTCACCAATGAAAAACACCCCCCCTCTGCGGAAAAAAATAGCGGTCAACACAGCCGCGTCATCACCGGAGTCGCAGGAAGTGGCAAGTCCCTCACCTTGCTCTACCGCGCCCGGCTGCTGGCAAAGATGGATCCGCAACTCAAAATCCTATTCATCACCCACAACAAACCCCTCATCGGAGACTTGCAATGGCGCTATGAAGAAATCAACCAGACGGAAGAAAAATCAAGCACTGCCAAAGTCGATTTTTTTCATTTTTTTCGCTGGCTTGGCCACATCCATCATCAGGACGGATTGCAGATGGTCTCCGAATCACAACGAAAAGAAACCATCGCCGAACTTGCCTCGCAATTGTTTCCCGACAGCCTCTGGCCCGCGTCTTTTTTCAGTGACGAGATAGGCCTCATCGCCGATCAACCCGACGACTCCGAATCGGCCTATCTGAATCTCGACCGAACTGGCCGAGGCTTGGCCCTCGATGCCGCCCAACGCCACCGGATGCATTCCCTTTATTGTCGTTACCGAACCCGGCTCGCGTCAAATCGTGAAGCAGACTGGCACTCACTGGTTCGGTTCTGGTGGGAAAAAGCCAACAAAGGGCAACTTCGCCTGCCACATTACGATCACATTTTTGTCGATGAAGGACAATTTTTTGCCCCGCTCTGGTTTTCTATTCTCAAACTTTGCCTCAACCCGGACGGCGGTGAACTCATCGTCGCTGCCGACCCCACCCAAGGCTTCCTGAAACGTCGCCAGTCATGGAAATCCGTTGGCCTGGATGTGCGCGGACGCACCACCAAACTGCAGCACTGCTACCGCAATACCCTCGAGTTGCAACGCTTCACCCGACGTTTTTTCCTGCAACGACAAGCTGATCCATCCCTCCACGAGGAAATCCAACTGCCTGAAGAAAAACAAGCAAGCGCGCTACACCAATCGAGCAGATATCATTCAAACAGCGGAGTGCAAATGATACGCCATCCCACCCCGCAGGACAGCCTGACCTGGATCAGCAATGAGGTCGCCCACGCCATCAAAAACGGGCTGCCTCCGCAAGCCATGTTAGTGATCCACCACAGTCGCCGACAATTAGAAATGTTGCACCAAACCATCGCGCAACGGATAGGAGCAAAGCAGGTCAGTTTACTCGACCATGAAAAGACCGCCCGTCAGTCCGTCGCCCTCGCCACGCTCAACTCCACTACCGGAATCGAACGCCCCATTGTATTTTTGGCCGGAATCGACGAACTCTTCGAGCAAGAAGGCGACCCACGGCTTGAGCTCAACGAGCGCGAAAACATGATCCGTGACCATACTCGAAAAATCTACATGGCCCTCACCCGAGCCGGCCAAAAACTGCTCATCAGCTACACCAGCGACCTCTGCCGACAATTTTTCGACGAAGACCACCTTAGCTGACCAAAATCCCCACTCCGCCTTTAGTCCCAAAGGGACACCCCTATGTCAGCCCAGGACATCGTCCTGGGTTTCCGCAGAAAACAATTTAGCCCAGAAAGAGCGACCCTAAATTCAACTACCCCCCAATCCCCGCCAACCACACCATCAAACCAATCATCAACACACACACCAACACCGACACCAAAAAACCAACGATATCTTTCCTCCGGGGTCTGGCAAATTCCCAATCGCTACCGGGAAACAATCGCAAATGCTCCAACGCTTTAGGATCGGCATAAGCCGCCTCGAGCTTCTTTTTATCCGCTACAGGATCCGGATCCACCTCGGTGCGCATCTTGGCATAATAACGATCCAACACTTCATCGCGATCCCGTCGTGTGACCAGACTAACCAGGATCAACACCAAAAACGGCAGCAACAAGCGCGGCGGCAGACGCAAGGATTCGATGGTCGCCTTCGACGCTTTGGAAAGATCGATCCCCATCCAGTGATACAAAAGAAAATCCAGATTAAACGCATCGACCCCGGTAAATGAAGTAGTGAAACGCTGGGTCACAACCCGAATATTGCCCTCGGTGACATCTTCCACCGTTTCCAGTTCGACATCTCCTACAGGCTCCACTCCACCACGCCAATAGATAGCTTTGCCTCCGCTTTTTACCGTCAGCTCTATCTCCTGCCCCACCTCAGCCAAAGGCGGTTCATCTCCCATTTTCTCAATCAATTCCTTATTCTTATCCGCCTTCGCTTGTGCCATTGCTTCCACCCAAGCTTCGTGTTTGGCACGGTCTGCCGCCGTGGCCGGACGTTTGGTGGTGGTAGTCACCAGATTAGTGCTCTGAGTCAAATCAGGATCCGAACGCAAAGACGGCATCACTATGGGCAACAAATATGGCAGCACAAAAAAGAATACGATGGAAAAAGTGATCGTCGCCCACACCGCACGCCGATTGGCCCTACGCCAGAACATGCCAATCCAAAATGGAGCCGCAAACAATATAGGCAATTCAATCGCCAGCTTGAACTGCCCGAACACATCCGCCATGGTCAAGGCGATGGCCGAGGCACCTATGATGATCAACAAACCAGTTGTTCTCGCCACTCGCAGACAAGTCTTTTCATCCGCATCGGGATTGATGTAAGCCGCATACACATTGCGCGTCACCAGCGCCGAAGTCACGATCATGTAAGTATCGGCGGAACTCATCATCGCCGCCAATAGACAAGCCAGCATCAACCCGACCAGCCCCATATTCAAAGGCCCTAGAATTTCCCGCGCTGCCACGCCCCACACACGGTCGGGATCAGCAGCGATTTCCGCATTGCCTGCCAACAAAGCCAATGCAATCAAGGCAGTCAGCGCCCAACCAACCGTGCACAAACGTTTAAGAAAATTGCCCACCACCAGGCCGATGCGTGCCTCGTCTTCACTCTTCGCCGATCCCCCACCCGTGGCGATAAAATGCGGTTGCACCACAATGCCCACCAGCGCCAATAAAGTCAGCGACACAATATACTGCACCGGAAACTCCCCCGCGCTCGGCCCGTCAAACAAACTGAAATAATCCGATGACACCCGTTCGTGCATAATGGTAAAGCCATCCATAATGCCCTGCGTGGCCGGATCCCCGAACTCCATCACCAATGCTTTCAATCCAAAGGGAATCAATAAAATCGAAAGCACGATGATGAACACTCCCTGAATCAGGTCGGTGTAATACGCCGCCGTCAATCCCCCCAACACCCCATACAAAATCACAATGATGGCAATCGCCGGCACTAGGTAATATTTGATATCCACACCGTTCAGCGACTCGAAGCCCAGCAAGGGCACGGAAAATTTCGCCACGGCTGAAAACATCGTCGAGAGAAAAAACATATAAAATACGATCGCAAAAGCCGTGTAGGCCGCCCCCAATCCGCGTGATTCGTAACGCTCCACAAACCAATCCCCAAGCGTCAGATGACGCATGCGCCGATACCACACCGCCACGATCCAGTAGATCGGAGTCACAAAAAGCCACATCAAGGCCGACCACACCCCACTGAGTCCACTAGTCCATCCCGTGCGCCCAACCGTAACCGGCTCATGTGCCCCCGTCCCCGCACCAAAGGCAGCAAAGGTTTGCAACAATTTACCAAAACCCCGTCCACCCATGAAGTAATCCTCCTGCCCCTTGACCCGCTTCATCGACCAAATGCCGATCGCCACCATCACCACAAAATAAAGAACTAATACAGAAATGTCGATCCAAGTCATAAGGGAGTTTTTTGAAAGTTGCCCATCACTAGACCAAGTGTTTGCCATTTCGTCAAAACAATTGACAGGAGCGCGGACATTCCTGTCCGCCGTAACTCATAATTCGTAGTAGACTACAAGTTCACCCTGCTTCATCACGCCATTTGGCAAATCCCTCCATCCCTGCTTCATTACCCACAACCATGAGCAAACTATTCTCTCTCTTTTTCGCCCTCTGCCTGTCACTGATTGTCTCCGCCAACGGTGCCCCCACTCGTCCCAACATCGTGCTGATCATCGCCGATGACATGGCCTGGAATGACAGCACGCCCTACGGACACCCAAGTATCAACACCCCCAACATCCAAAAGCTCGCCGATGGCGGCATGCGTTTTGACAATGCCTTTCTCACCATCAGCTCCTGCAGTCCCAGCCGGGCCTCCATCATCACCGGTCGATACCCCCATCAAACCAATGCCGAAGAATTACACTGGCCGCTGCCCGCCGAACAAATCACCTTCGTTGAAAAACTCCGCGCCGCCGGTTATTGGGCAGGAGCCGCTGGCAAATGGCATCTCGGTGACGCCATGCGCGACCGCTTCGATGACATCCGCGAAGTTGATACCTCCGGCTTCCAACTGCCCACCGGCGAAGCCGCCAAAGCCGGAAAGTTCAAAGAAACCCTGCAGGGCGAAGCCCAAAGCGGCTGCGCCGACTGGATCCCCTTGATGCGGGCACGCGACAAAAACAAACCCTTCTTCCTCTGGCTCGCCGCGCTCGATCCACATCGCCCCTATCACGAAAGCATCATCAAAAATGGGGCCAAACCAAAAGACGTCCAGCTCGCCCCCTATCACGCCGACACCCCAGAAACCCGCAAGGACTACACCGTCTATTATGACGAAATCACCCGCCTCGACAAATACGTCGGACGTGTGATGGCCGAACTGAAAAATCAAAACGTCGCCAACAACACCCTGGTGCTCTTCTTCAGCGACAACGGCCGCCCCTTCCCTCGCGATAAAACCACCGTTTACGACAGCGGAATCAAAACCCCGTGGATTGTTCACTGGCCAGCCAAAGTCAAAGCAGGCAGCAGCACCTCCCAACTCGTCAGTTCGGTCGACATCGCCCGCACCGCCATGGAAGTCGCCGGAGTCACCAACATCGGCAATACCTTCGAAGGTCACAGCTTTCTCCCTCTGCTAAGTGATCCCAAACAGCCCGTCCGCGACTTTATCTTCGCCGAAAAAAACTGGCACGATTATGAGGATCACGTGCGCGCCGTACGCAACCAACGCTACAAATACATCCGCAACTACTACAACGACCTGCCGCAAACCCCATCCGCCGACTCCGCCCGCAGCCCCACCTTCCAAGCCATTCTAACCCTGGAAAAAGAAGGTAAACTCACTCCTCAACAACGCACCTGCCTGATCGCCCCCCCGTCCCAAAGAAGAACTCTACGATACCCAGGCCGACCCCCACGAGCTAAACAACCTCATCACCAGCCCGGAACACCAGGCCATCCTAAAAACCCTACAAACCCAACTCAAAAACTGGGAACAACGCACCAAAGACTACGCCCCCGAACTCCGCACCGCCGACGAATTCGATCGAGTCACCGGAGTCCCCACCAAAGCCAGAGTAAGACCCCGATTATCGAAAAAGGAAATGGTGGCGAAGGGACTCGTTGCACCGTGAGCATACTTCAAATAAAAAATTACATTCTTATTTAACAAGATTTCTTAGCTCCTCAAGCATAAGGTCAAAATCTTCATTATTTGCAATTTTCCCTGACCAAATTTCAGTAACGTTAAGCTCATTCACGTTAATAATTTTAACACGCTCAGGAGATTGTCGAAGCATGTAATGACCTTTATATTCTTCTGGAGCCCAGTAGCAATCCCAATTTTCATTTACATGAGTCCAACCATTATCATAAATCCATCCTCTCTTTCGCACGTACCCGTCAAAGTCATTTTGATTAGAAATGTTTACTGACTCGCACATCAAAATCCACTCTCTTGTTCGTGTTTTTCGTATCTTTCGTGGTTACCTCTTCCTCTCCCACCCCTCTTCTTATCAGTGCCATCCGTGTAATCAGTGGTTAATTCTTTCCCTACCCCTACTCTTCAAAAGCCGTCGCCATTCCCTCTTGCTCTGATCTTGAAATACCATATTCCTCTGCAACCACCCGCCAACGACTAACCGCCGCTCTGACATTCTTGATGATTTCAACTACCTTGCCCTCTTTGACTCGAAACCAGGGAGCCACTTCCCGCGCTAAGTCAAAATCCAAAGAATTATCATCCTCCGAAATATTTAAGCTCAACGCCAGCCCTTCGGGTTCAGGATTGATATCATACGCTGGTGACAAACGCCACCCTTCTTCCGTCAGCAGAAAACCATGGTTACGAAGATGATCATCGGTATTGCGAACTGCGATTGAAAAGACGATTCGCCTCCACAATTCTTCAAGGTCGGCAGCGGGGCTTGCCCCGCGGGCAATAAACTCCACCAGTTCAAGATAACTCACTCCAGCAAGACTGTCATCCCCATCGTTATGCCCGAGCAAGGTCATGGCCGATGCAAAATGAATCCGCTGCCGCCCGTTTTTTCCAGCCACTCGATCAAAGCGTTGGCTCATGAATGTCCGGTGCCCTTTCGAAAATCTCTCTAACCGCGCATTAACAACATCAATCCCTGCCTCGCCTGCTAGTTGGTACGTCACCATTTCCCAAGCCCCTATATCTCGGCAGTCATTGCGTCCGGGAAATTTAGCGATCCAAAGATCTCCCCTTTCATCTCTGACTCCGGCCTTTGCCCGCGCTCCACCGAGAGATGATCCAGGCGCTATGAGCAAGTTAAGCCATTCACGATAATGTGATTTCTCATTGGCCTCCGCCGCTTGAAGCTTCCAACTAGCGTGCTCCAATTCTCTTAATAATGCCCAGGGCGGCGTGAGCATGGATGGATCACTGTTAAGCCATGCCGAGCCAGCCTCTTTGAAACGTAATGCTCCAAGACGCTGCTCGTCGTGAACACCCAGTAGAAAATCAAGCTCTTGCAAACGTTTCGGCTTGCGCCCTTGATCTCGTGCTTTCAGCGCTTCGCGACGACGCATTAACAATCGCCCCCAACGATCAGGAGAAGAATCCAAAAACATTCCAAAGTTTGGTTTATCTCCGCCGTCCAAGTACTGCTGCCCTCCAAAAAATTGAAGATCTGGATCTATTTCACGAAAATGATCAGTCGACAACCAATCTTCAGTATATTCAAAAGCGAATATTTCCCGCCCACGAACCATCGACGCGCTCAAGCTCCCCATCAAAACAGCACCTCCCAGAGTATGCCAATCAGCCCAAACTTCAATCTCCCGATTCATAACGTTTGTTTGTTTTTCGAAGCTCTCTTGGGCGCCCGTTTTCGAGTTTCCGTCAACCGCGCGTCCTGTAGTTTCCTGCCGAAAACATCATCCCTAGCCAATTGAAGTATATCTTCCTCAAGCCCCAGCGCGATCAGCACCTGCAAAAAATTTCCGACGGAACTCCCCGCTGCCCCCTTTTCAATCTGCCGCAAAGTCGAACGAGTGATCCCAGCACGTTCCGCCACTTGCTGCGCACTGAGCTGTCGACGCAAGCGAGCCAAACGAATATTCCCCCCCACCTGCGCCAAAAACCGCCCATGCTTGGGTAATAATAATGTCGAAACCCTCCCCATAATGATCAATTAATAGGCCATTAATAACATTATATGAACAAAATATCAATCATTATACAAAAAATCCACTATTAAGCTTTATTTAAACCAATTCACGGTCGGAAATCAACATTGTTCCACCCATGCCCACCGCTTGAACGCTTCATCCAAACTTGGAACTTATCGAAAAGGATGTAAGCAAGCTCTGAAGGAAACTCTCCCCCGTAATGCCATGACGCATCATCGTATTTCATAAAAACCCTCCTCGCTCATCCGCGCCACCCTTCTCCCCCTCCTTGTTCGTGAAGGTATGAAGTTGTTCAGCAACTGGTGCTGGTCACATTTCTCTGCATAGGATACTGTCTTTACTGAACCTGTGGGTGATTTGCAACACGTGCCGGTGGTAGAAGGAATACAGTTCGAGAAAGACAATGAGGTAAC
>JAJRVS010000268.1 GCA_024277195.1 Verrucomicrobiota bacterium
ATCATAATGCTCTACGGTGACGTGAATGGTATAATTGTCAGCGGATCGACCCTGTTGCAAAAACAGGGCAGTGGTGAAAATAAATGCGGCAAAGAAGAACGCACTGCGTGCGTTCTTCCAGGAGAGATTGCTTTTTTGACTAATCATAGCCAGCGTTTTAGCTAATTTTAACAAGCGAGGCAAGCTTTTTTAATGACTCCTTGAGGACCTGTGGCCGTTTGACCGAGGAGTAACCGCTCCGTGACCATAAGAGCCGCGAGTGTAAGATCCGTGTCCGTAGCCACGGCGACTAGTAGGGTAGCCGTGTCCGTAGCAGCAGCGAACGGATGATCCGTGGCCGTAGGATCTGCGGCTGTAGGATTGGTGACCGTATGTTCCATAACGAAAACTCCTACGCCGGGACTTTGGCGGAATCTATGGTGTCTTGATGAATTCCGTGGAATGTAATACTTGGGCAGCGAAACCTTTTGTCGCGAGATCGGCAAGCGTTTTTACGTCTGGAGATTTACTTGTGTCTACCTTGATAATTATGATTACGCCCTGTTCCGAATCTGGTTTGGGAAGAGCGATGAATTTCTGGAAAAAAATGGAGCCATCCGGATTTTTGATTCCGGTGATAAGAACTGCAGCGTCCATGCCGTTTATCTTGGTGCGATATCGATCAATCGCTTGCCCTCCCTTGGGCTTGACTGCCGGGATCGCCATTTGGACTTCCACGAGAGCTTCAAAAAAAGGGAGCTCGCTAAGGATGTTCGCAACCTTTTTATGTTTGAATGTTGTGTAGTGGACGGATTCTATTATTTTTTTCGAATCATCAGTAATCGCAAAGACCGCTATTTCCGGGATGTTGGGGGCTCCGTTGATCACTACAGATTTTTTGTATTTCATTGGAACGGTGACTTTAAATGGCGCCGGCGGCGGATTGGGGGCTCCTAGTTTTTTTGCAAAGCTCGCATCCACCTTGAATAGGCGGCCCATCTTCAGTCCTTCCACCTTGACCAAGCCTCCGGCGAGACTGTGGTCACCCACAGCTTCTTTTTTGAAAGCCAAAACTGGATCGGGAAATTTCCCCTTGATCAACTCAGCCGACCAAGTGCTGAGGTTTTTTTCAAGCAAGGCGCTTAATTTGGCCTGTGAGCCTTCTCCGCTTGCCCGCAGGGAAAACTGGGTGGTTAGAATCAGGGGAAATTTAGAACCGGGTTTCACCAGATGCCAGACTTCGAGGGTATGGCTGTTTTTTCCGCCCGAGGACACCACTTGGGCAAACAAGGCAGCATTGGTATTGGAATCCGGCATCACCTTGAAAAGCACATCAGCTTGCCTTTCCTTCACTGCTTTACCCAGTGCTTGAACATAGGCGAGGCAATCGCCTATGCCTGGGAGCGCGCTGCGCACGATCCGGGAGGTTGATTTCTCAGCAACCTGCCCAGTTGGGTAGTAAAAATTTTTCAAAGCCTGCGGTGTGTTTCCCGCGTTATGGAAAGTATATTCCTGACCTCCAAATTGGATCGACGGCATTTGGGGGGATTTATCCTGGGCGCTAACATTTATAGTTAGTAGTAAAGAAACCCATACAGCGGCGGAGTGTTTTTTGCATCTGGTAGTAATCCAATTTTGCAACCAGCCATCCCTCCGGTTGAATAAATGGGATGAAAAGTAACTAGTAGGCTGGAAGAAGTGGGCTTTATTCATTATTAAGAACTAGAATCCAGTGAATTTGCAAAGTCAAGCCTACCTGATAACTGGAGGCCGGAAGATTCCCGTATCAAGGCAAAGGTGAGATGCTCATCAGGTGTTCGAATCAGAGTGGTCTTCCGCCGTTTCATTCTTGATGCTCGAATTGATATTCAAGACCAACCTGTTTTCATGATCCAATGGGGAAAATAAATAGCTAACAGTTATCGCTCATTTTCACACACTTTGATTCGTCCGACAAAAATCATGCCGGCCGCAACTAAAAGGCCGGAAGAGAATCTGTAGGTAAAGGTTGTGCAAAACAAAAAACGTCGAATAGCCTCCGAATAGCCCCATGGTAGTGAGGGCGATGATCTTTGCTTTCAGGCTCATGCAGCGATGTTGCTCCCAGTTACGGATTGATGGGCCAAAGAGTGGGTGGTTCAATAACCACTGGTGACGTTTTTTTGAAGATTTGGCAAAACAGGCTGCTGCTAGCATGAGGAAAGGGGTGGTTGGGAGTATCGGAAGAAAAATGCCCAGAGAGGCCAGCGCAACAAAAATAAATCCTAAAACTAGATACATGGGAAATTTGAGGTGCTTAGTAATTCGTTTGATCACTCAATCGATTTTAGCCAGTTTGCGTGCTCGCTGACCAACTCGCCGAGGCGTTCCTTTTCCTTAGCGGCAAGATTTTTTGATTCAGATATATCTGCGTCCAAATTAAACAACTGCCAAGGCTGCTCAGGTTTCTCCCGTATAATTTTCCAATCACCTTTTCGGAGGGCAGCTTGTTTCAAGTAGGTGAAGAGGAATGACTGGTGAGGAGTTTTTGCTGCCTTGGTCAGGAGCGGAAGAACATTTTTTCCATCGTAAACCACTGCAGGAGGAAGCGGCGCCCCAGCAATTTTAGCAGCGGTGACTAGGAGATCGGGAGACCAGAATGGCTCGTCGATTACGCTTCCTTTTTTGATCCTTCCCGGCCAGCGAACCATAGCTGGAACCCGTAGCCCGCCTTCCCAGCAAGTGACGCCCCCGGCGCGAAGTGGATCATTGATTCCCACATCGAGTCCTTTTCGGGCGAGCCGGAAGGCTCCGTTATCCGACATGAAAAAGACAAAAGTGTGGTCTGTCGCGCCAGTCTTGTCGAGAGAATCGAGCACTTGGCCAATCGCCTTGTCCAGAGCATAAACCACGGCATCGTAGCGTTTTTTGGCATCCGTTTCATCCGGTGAAAGCCCGATCTCTTTGAAGGCCCAGTCAGGAGCCTGATAACGGTTTGTTTGCCCGTCTCGTTTGTTGGATTGATTCGGGAAATGGGGAGCGTTGAAAGGAAGGTAAACAAACCACGGTTTGTCGGCGTGTTTTTTTTGTTGTCGCCCGATAAACTCGATGGCGGCATCGGCAAAAATGTCAGTGGAATATTGTCCTTCCAGAAACAGTTCTTTGGTGCCTCGGTAGAGGTCGTGCTTTTTATGATAGTGATGGTGGTAAAAGTCTATGTTACCAGAAACATGACCGACAAATTCATCAAATCCCCGCTCGGTGGGTTTTGAACCTTCAGCAAATCCGACGTTCCATTTTCCAAAGCAGGCGGTGGCGTAGGGAGTTGGGGCTTTTTTAAGGATGCTGGGGATGAGGACTTCCCGGTGATTGAGCCCGATACCGTAGTTGCCTTTCACTCCGCTAAGTTGTTTTTTTAACCCATGTCGCAGGGAAATGCGTCCGGTCAGGAGACAAGCCCGCGAGACGGTGCATGTCGGGGAGGCGGTGTAAAAGTTGGTCAATCGAGCGCCTTGCGAAGCAAAACGGTCGAGGTTGGGAGTCTTGATCGTGCTAGCAGGATTGTAGCTCGGAAGATCGCCGTAGCCAATATTGTCCGCGGTGATGATAAGGATGTTATCAGGTCGATCCGCCGCCAACAGCGTTCCCGCGAAAGTGAGAGTGATCAGGAATGATAGGGGCAGAGGTTTCATATGAAATGTTTTCTACAAATAGGGGATATGATTGTATCCTACTCCATACACCGTGACCATTAAATTTTATCTATTCATCATAGCGTTCTCTTTTGGACTGATCACTTGCCCTGCTTTGTGGGCAAAAAACATCGTAGTGCAATCTTCGGATAAACCGGGTTCTGCTCCTATCAGCAAAGCTGTCAAACAAGCCTCGGCAGGAGATGTCATCATTCTGGAACCAGGGATTTATAGAGAGCATGTTATCATCAATAAAAGCCTGACATTACGTGGCCTGCCAGGAGCTATCATGAATGGGGCCAAGCGCTCGACGCTAGCTTGGCGCCAAGCGGACGATTTGCCAGGGGTCTATGTGGCGTCGGCAAAAAAAAGAATCAAAGGCTTGCTGGTCGATGGGAAGTTCATCGCCGAAATACGCTCCACCCGCACAACCAAAGCAGGGGACTGGCATTGGAAAAAATTACTCAGTAAAGGGCCGCCTCGCAGTGCTTTCAAAGAAATACTCGGTCTATGGATGTATGACCCGGAATCACAGCAAATCTATGCTCGATTCCCAAATGCACAGGACCCAAAAAACTTGCAGCTCTCCTTTTTCACCACATCATCGCCGATGATCTACATTGATGGAGCGAAGGAGGTCATCATCGAGAATTTGACCTTCGAACAATGCTCAAGCGCCATTCGTATCGAACGGCAAGCGCAGCGTTGTGTAGTGCGCCAATGCCGTATTACATCCTTTGAATCAACGGGCATTATGCTGAGCGGAAACGCATCGCATTGCCTGATCGAAGCTTGCGACATTACCCGCGGCTCACTGGAAGAATGGTCACCCTCGTTGCAACGAGACAAGGCCAATTACGAAATCTGGCAGATCCACAAAATTGCCGGAAATTATGATCGCAATGCCATTGTTCTCTTTCGTGCCGGACCTAGCAATAAGATTATTAACAACCATCTTCACCGCGTCTTTGACGGCATCTCGCTAGGGGACTACCAAGTGGAATCGCTTGATATTCCTTTGCAAGACCCTGACCACGGCCGTGATACTGAAATCGCCAACAATCTGATTGAACACACCCGCGACAGCGGTATCGAACTTGGTGCAGCTTGTATCAATGTAGAAGTTCACCATAACTTGTTACGCCAAACTCATGGCGGCCTGCGTTTCAAATTGCCGCGCATCGGCCCCATCTACATCCATCACAACCGTCTGATCGACGGAGCTCCGTTTAATATTTGGTTCAGTATGGATGCTTCTCCCGCCGAGGCTTATGTTTATCATAACACTGTAGTAGGGGGGCGGGAGTTTTTGCTCCCTACAGGATTTACCAATAAACGAGATTTCCTCGCTCCACGCTGGCACTTTCTAAACAACCTCTCGTTGAAAAACAGTGGTTTTTGCAAAGCCGCTAAAACCAGGAGTTTAGACTTCACGGCTACTGGGAATGTGAGTTCTGGCAGCACCAGTCCTTGGCCGCTTGATGATGCTAAAAATAAAAATAACCTTTATAGCGTGGCAATAGCCCATGATTCGATCGGCAAACCTCTCGGTGGTTCGGCAGCTATCGATAAGGGCATCGATTTATCCACCTACCTGAAAGGGAAAAGCTTACCAGGCTGTGAATCTGGTTATTTCAAGGGCAAGGCACCCGATGCTGGTGCGGATGAAATAGAGTGATCCTGCCAAACATTTGTTGGAGTTTCCGCGAGATGCCTTCAAATTTGGCGCGTAGAAAGAGGCCAATAAACAGAGGCAGTAACATGGTGATAACTAGGGATTTGGCGATTTGCGCAGCATCGACTTCGACTCCTTCCAATAATCTTTTAAGGCACGATCAATATGCTCGTAATGAAACTCCGAATCGGGGGCAGTTCGGAGAAATTGGAGGTAAACCCGGACTGCTTGACGTTGTTCAGGATTCAGGAGGCTAAACTGATTGCGGGTGTAACGGTAAGATGGGTCAAAGTGAACTCCATTCCCATGTTAAATTTGTCATTTAGGTCGGCGATAATAAACGCTGGCAAATGGAATCTCATGCCAAGGGGATCGAAAAAGCTCAAGCTGCTATAGCACGCATTTAGATGCTTTGATTTGATGTGTTCCCACGCTTCAGTTTCATCTTTTTTGCGTTTCTGGCGACGAGCTTCGTCGGTCTCGTAGTCATCGATGGCCTGTCCCTCGTGAAGCCCGACTCCAGCACCGAGCTTTATCTCCCCAAAGGCATTCCTTACTTGTAAACACAATTTTTCTGCTTTGGTTGTGCGTTTTTCGCTTGTCACTTGTTCTGGGTTTAAGCGCTCACTGAACACCACCCATTGACCGTCGAGAAAGCATTCGAGCTTATCAATGTCTAGCATGCGTTCTGCTTTTTCTACTCTAAAATTTTCGCAACGATTAGCGAGTCTGATGATGCTGACAATGTCGTTCTTTTTCTCCTTCCTGCTTTGTTCGATATCTCCCATATGATAATCACGCCAGTCCATGAAGATCTCTACGTTATCGTCCCTTATCGTGTAGAAAATCTCGTTGATTTCATTGGGGATATTGAGCTCAAATTTTTTCAATCCTTTTTTGATTTTGATAATAAACGAAGAATTATGCACATTGTTTCATTAGAACTTGCCACCTTCGCTCTGATGCGAGGCCATGATGTCGTCTTTAGAACCACAATACCGATGCTTCGATCTGCCAAATTCTGCTGATACTGTAGATTCTGATCAGTGGTAACCATCAAAGCGTAACCTCTATCTTCTGCCGATGAAAGAAGCTCCCCATTCTGTAACTCCGACCAGCCGAGTTCTGCCGCTGTATCCACATCATGTGGGTGTGAATGACGCCGCAACGGAACAGGAGTACCCTGATCAAACAATATCTTCATGCCACAGCTTCAGGCTCCAAGCTGGCTGCGGCAAAATCGAGCACAGCTTCCACCTGCGAGCGAACCACACCAGGAAACCACTCTAGAAATTCATCGACCGTGGCTCCGTCTTCAATATTCTCGAACAAGGCTCTCACAGGCACGCGAGTTCCTTTGAAAACCCAAGCACCGCTAACCCGTCCGGGCTCTTGTGTAACTTCCTGACATTTACTCCATTCCATATTTCTAAGCTCACTGTAACCCAAATGCAGACCACGTTCAACGCCCATATTTTATTAGTCGAACGTCAAGTCACACCGCATCCCTGAGCGGGAGCGCGCGTCGACGAAATGGTTGATGGTTAAAATTAGAGTGAATCATAACTACGAGGCAGCTCAGGGATTCGGTGCTGGCTTTTGTTCGGCCTTTGTTTTTATCGCCTTGCCAGTAGATATGTCAAATTCTCGCACGCCCGTAGCAGTTACTACAGTGAATTTGTTGCCCGAAAATCCATTTGTATCAGGTGAAAAAACAAGCCATAAGAATACGCCGGAAGCTGGGTGAAAAAACCTATCTTTCTGTTTCGGGAAAAGATCACTCAAAGAATAGGATCGCAGAAGTTTCGAACCTTCGTAGAATGACAAGATGATCGCTTTACCCCCTTTGACGTCACACTCTCGAACCGCATAATTGGCAACTACCCGATGAACACTATTAGGGTGCTTCTCAATCGAGTCGGCAACCCTTTCACCAGAAAATGGATACTTACTTCGATATGTTGCTTCATCTATGCCTGAAGCGGAAGCAATTAGGCTAATTGTTATCAGAGACAACAAAGCTGCAATCGAAGTGTGAGTCATTATTTCTCAGCCGAACGTCGAGCACAGGCAACCCGCTACTGACAGCGAGCGTTCGTGTTCAAGTTAAGGGTTAAAGTTTTCATTTAGATTTTGACTAGAGGCGAGTGGCGGGTTGCTCTGCTGCGTTTTGGACAGAGCCGCTGCGCGGCGAGATGAGACGCATTGTCCTTGTCGTGCTACTTTCTGGTGCTATGAAAAAAAAACAAAAAAAAACAAAACCCGAATAACGCGCTCATCTCTCAGGAATGGTACGCGGACTACCTCCGCTTTGTCCAGCTAAAAGGTCTGCGCCCTCGCAGTCAGGAATGTTACCTCAGCTGGGCCGCTCAATTG
>JAJRVS010000269.1 GCA_024277195.1 Verrucomicrobiota bacterium
CATTTGGTGTAGGCGTCGCACATCGTCAGTTGGCCAAAACGTTCTTCATCGATGGCTTTTTTGAAGACGTCCATCGCTGGGTGAAAACGGCGATTGAAGATGCCGGCGAGGGTCACGCCGGCTTGGTCGCAGGCGGCGATCATTTGATCGATGCGCTCAGGGGTGACTTCGAGCGGTTTTTCGCAGATGATGTGTTTGCCGGCTTGGGCGGCGGCGATGGCGGGTTCGAGGTGCGCTCCGCTAGGGGTGGCGATGGTGACGATCTCGAGTTCTGGGTCGGCGAGGAACTCGGCGAGGTCGCTGTAGTTCTTGCAGCCGAATTCGTCGGCGAGTGCCTGGTTTTTTTCTGGACTGCGTCCGTAGATGCTGTGCAGTTCGCCGCCAGTCATGGCTTCGATGGCCTTGGCGTGGAATTTTGCGATCATGCCGGAGCCGATAATGCCGAATTTCATAGGTGTCATGGGTATGGGTTATCTTAGGGTTAGGTGATCAGTCTTTGGCGATGAGTTGGGCGTCGGCTTTGGCTTTGGCTGTTTTTTTCAAAAAGCCTGCAAGACCGAGGATGAAGAGTAGCACCAGAATGCCAATTCCGATCTGGCCATAAAGCCCTTTGCCGTTAAGAACCCAGACCGATCCGGCGGTGGCGATGACGGTGGAGATGGTCATTAGGATGTTCCATTTGAGTGCTTGGGCTCCGGTGGGTTTGGCGTCGCCGAGAAGGGTTTTGGAGTTCATCAAAAGCAGGAAGGTGAAATAGGCGATGGGGATCATTGCACCACCAATCACCGATGTAGGGATGGCAAGTGCGGCTTTTGAGCTGGCGTTGCTCCACAGGAACATCGGTCCGAGAAAACCACCGATTCCAGCGATCAGGGCTCCAGTGAGGTGGATGGTGCGATTGCCGGGTTTGCCGAGCATTTCACAGAGGGTGAATCCATTGATCAGCATTAGAATGATGATGGTGGAAACTGCCATGCCGAGCACACCGATGCCAAAAACGGTTTGGGAAATGGTTTCACCAGCGAGTGGTTTGAGGGCGCTGGCGAGATTGAAGTTGTCGCGTTTGGCGAGCATGGCGGCGAGTTCGCGGTCTGCTTTGGGCAGAGCTGTGCGGGCCGCGTTTTTGGCGTTGTCGTCCATGGCAGCAAATTTGTCTCCGAGTTCAGCTTTCAAACGCACGTCGATGACCTTGTTGTAGGCGCCAATCATTTCAGGTTTTACGCTACCGTCTTCATTGAGCACGTCAGCGAATTTGGTGTGGAACTGCGATGCGGCAGCGATCACCACACAGGTGGTGGCGAGCACGAAGGGAACGATCAGTCCGATCGAGAGATCAAAAATAGCCAGGGTGCGATGTGGTTTGCCCCAGCCTTTTTTCAGCATCGAATAGGGCAGCAGGAAGGTCATGTTGATACCAACCGCGGTGCCAAAAGCGGTCATCATGATGTCACGTTGGTCGGAAGCAATCTTGCCAATCCAGAAATCGCTGAACGATCCGGTGGCGGCGATGGCGGCATCAAAAGTAGGAGCAGGTTTGCCGAGCAGGGACGGGTCGGGGATGAGACCTTTGAAGACGGCTCCCCAGTTGAGTTGGCCGTTGACACTGAGCGCGATCACTACGCCAAAAAAGGAGATTACTACTACACCGACGAGGATCTTGAGGATGAGTTCAAACAGTTTGATACCTTTGTTGCCGCTTTCGTAGAAGACATTGATGATCAATGCTCCTACCAATAACACCGCGCAGATGATGGTGGTGGATAGGGTGCTGTTGCCGACGGAGGGCATCAGGTTTTGTTGAATGGCAGCGGTGCCGAGAGCAAATTGCGGCATGCACCAGACAATGTTGGCCATCAGGGTGGCGATGATCCAGGCCCAACCGAGCACTGGGCTGACGTGTTGTTTGATCGCTTGAAAGGGGCGTTGGCCAGTGGAGAGGGTGACGTAAGAAATCGCGCTGAGCATGATGACTCCGAGGATCATGGCGAGCGGTTGCAGCCACATCATGTTGTAGCCCATGAAAACACCGAGATAAAGAGCGCCTGCCAGTGATCCTCCACCTAGAGTGATCGCACCTTGCAACCAGCCTGGGCCACTTTTTTTGGTGTAATATCCGAGGCGCGAGGCGAAGGGCTTTTGATTGAGCGCTTCGAGTTCGGCGATTTCTTCGTTGAGGGCGTCGTTATTTTCCATTTTTATTAAAGGATGGGGAAGTTGCTAGTGAAATTGGGTTCACTCTGTATGAACGTTTTATAAATTAAAAATAAAACCACGGATCTCACGGATGAACACGGATAAGAGGTTGATAGGAAGTTGTTATGCTTTTTTATCTACCTCTACCCACGCTATTTGAGCTCATTTTTTCATGATAGGTGAATCGGATTGTAAGGGATGTGCTTGAATTGACAAGGGACAATTGACAAGGAACAATGGGTGAGGAATCGAGGGGTTTGCCTGGATCTGACTTGTTTAGGAAATATATGAGGGTTTCTGTGATTATACCGACCTTGAACGAGGCGGAGAATCTAGCGGCAGTGCTGGAGGCGCTGGCTTGGAAGGACGCGGCAGGGGATGAGGTGATCGTGGTGGACGGGGGCAGTGATGATGGCACTCGGGAGATAGCTAAGCAGGGAAGGGCGCGAGTGTTGAAAGGCGTGTGTGCGGGTAGAGCGCGACAGATGAATCTCGGAGCCAAAGAGGCTCAGGGTGATATTTTGTTTTTTTTGCACGGGGATACGCTGGCGCCGGATGAGGCACTGCTTTTGATCCGGGAGGTTTGTGAGGATGAACAAATAGTGGGAGGAGGATTTATCCGTCAGTTTGATAGTGACTCGCGCTGGTTGGAATGGACTTGTCGTTTGGCGGATTGGCGCAGTGAGCAGTGGGGGGTGTTTTTGGGCGATCAGGGGATTTTTGTCAGACGCGCGGTTTTTGATCAAGTGGGGGGCTTTGATGAAAATTTGTCGTGCTGCGAGGATTTGCGTTTTTCAATGCAGTTGAGGGAGCGGGGCAAGGTGGTGGCTTTGCGCCCAGCTGTAATCAGTTCGGCGCGGCGTTTTGATAAGCTGGGTCCATTTCGCACCACTTTGCGGGATGCCTGGTTGGCGGCGATGTCTTGGTTGCAGCAAATGTGAGTCAGCAGATAATACCGTTTTGAATAGTCATATCAGCGGAATGAAGAAATTTGAACTGATATGAAAACGCTATCCTCAATAGGTATACGATAAGAGTAAGTGGGGGTTTTGGAGATTTCACATGTGTTTCTCACCAATGATGGAGCGGAGAAGAGGTGTCAATTAGCGCGTTTTATTCCCCTGCCTATAGTAGGAAATTGTTCGTTGAACCGCTCTCCCCGTTGCCCTCCTCCCACTCCTGTTCGATAACTAAAGGGCAGGGAGGGCATCGGGCTTGACGGCAGAAATGTCCCGTGTTTTAATCGTCACAAATGAATTGGATTAACCCCTTCCTCCGCCTTGACCTGATCCAACCCCAGTTGGGTAAACAAACTTCTTTCGCCGAGGCGATGGCGGGCAAGAGAGCAGGGCAGGTGAAAAAGCAAATTTCTAGCAGTAGTCAGCCAGTTAACAGTGAACGGCAGAATTCGTTCGCTAGTATAGCTCGTCAGGTAAGTGTTTGGAACGTGATCCTGGTTGTTGTTATATCGATGTTTGCCACGAGGCCTGCGATTGTGATTGGGGTGGAGGAGAAAGAGGAGGCATCCTTGATCATTATCGATGTTTCCGAAGTTCCTGGTCTGAAGCAGTGGGCAGAGAATGCAAAAGATCTTCTTGTTGAATGGCATCCCAAAATTACCACTTTGCTGATAGGAGAAGATAGAGAATTTACTCCGCCAAAAAAGGTGACGCTCTTTTTTAAAAATGAGAAAAAGGGCATTGCTCACGCGAGAGGAACTATGATTACTATCATGTCAGGGTGGGTTGAAAAACACCCGGATGACATTGGTTTGACCGTTCACGAGTTGGTTCATGTCATACAGGGCTATCCGGATGGTGCGCCAGGATGGGTGACGGAGGGCATAGCTGATTATATTCGATGGGCGATTTACGAAAAGAAACATCAAGAATGGTTTCCTCGTCCGGACTCCGCCCGGGAAAATGGTTATCTTAAGAGTTACCAAACAAGTGCTGGTTTTTTCTTATGGCTGGAGTCAGGTAGATTTCCGAGCATCATACAAAAGCTAAATAAGTCAGTGCGCAGTGGGAATTACAACGATGGTTTTTTTAAAAAGGAAACAGGAGATTCGCTTACAGAGCTCTGGAGGATGTATTTTGAAAGCAATAGGTGAAACGAAATTCGAGGTAGCTTAGGCTGTTAGGTGTTTTAATTCCGCTCACATAATTCAATTCGAGCGAATGCCTGCCCCTTTTTGTCAGGAGAAGGGGACTGGGGTGATTGTTGGGTTCACGATTTGGGGCGATTAACATGAAAGCTGGCGAGAATCCAGGGCTCGGAGGGCATCGGGCTTGACGGCAGAAATCCCCTGTGTTCTAATCAGCAGAAATGAACAGGATTAACCCCTTCTTTTCGCGAGACTCCTTCCAATCCTGGTTGGATAAACAAACCTCCTTCGCCGAGTCTATGGAGGCCAAGAGGGCAGAGATGATTGAGAATCCTGCTATCGTTTGCCATCCACCTTGTAATTCCGTTTCTATCATGAAAAATGTTTTTTTCTGCTTTGCTCTTCTGTTGTTGGTATCACTTAGTTCCGGACTTGCCGGGGAGGAGAACCTGGTGCTCAACCCATCGTTTGAGCAAGCCGAAGCAGAAGGGGTGCCTGCTGAGGATTGGGTGACACGTGATGGCATTCCGGTGGAGCGGACTAGTGAGGGCGGGCATACGGGTAAGGCCTTCATGCGTTTTGACGATGACAGCCCGAAGGAAGGGCAGTTCCTCGAATCTCGTCGGGTGCCAGCACGGCCTGGCGGCAAGTACACTGCCTCGGCCTGGCTGCGTAGCGAGGATGCCTGCCGTCCTGGTGTTTATTTGAATTTCTATGATCTCAACGGGGTTCGCATCGCGCATCGATATGAGAGGATCAATGGTTCTTCGAAGGATTGGCAGCGGGTTGAGGTGGTGGAAAATGCTCCGGAGAATGTTTGGGAGGTAGCTCTGGCTATCTACTCTTATTCGGGAGACGTCGGGGTGTTCGATGCCGATGATGCGGACCTGCGTGTCGAGGGCGGCAGCGAGCCGGGACTGGGTGGGTTGACCCGACTTAAAATCGGCGACAAGGGCGTTTATCCGATGGGTGGCCGGCGAGAACTTTTTGTAGATCATTTTCTTATCGATTCGATTGGGGGCGCGGCAGAATGGCGCTTGCACCATCCAGTTCCACGTGAGGTGGTGCTGAAGTTGGACCGGCCCTGGGAAGGGCAGACATCAGCCTACTTCGCTTTGGTGAAGGACAAGGAACGTTATCTGCTTTATTACCGGGGCTACGCAGGTCCCGGCAGTGCTGGGCAGGTTTGTTGCGTGGCGGAGAGTTCAGATGGCATCCACTTTAGCCGGATCGAGGCGGGCCAGTTCGAATTCGAGGGATCCAAGGCAAATAACATCGTGTGGCGCGGAGTTGGTGGTCATAACTTTACTCCCTTCCTTGACCCTAATCCGGAGGCAGCAGCGGACGAGCGTTTCAAAGCGATGGGGTATTCTCATCAGGGTAAGGGACTCGGTGTTTTTGGCTCTCCGGATGGGGTTCGCTGGCACGAATTGCTGGACCGGCCGGCGATCACCGACGGTGCTTTTGATTCGCAGAATGTGGCCTTCTTTGACGTCGAGCGTGGTCATTATGTGGATTTCCACCGCAAGGGACGCAAGGGGGTGCGCGATATCATGACCTGCACCAGCAAGGATTTTCGTAATTGGACCGATCCTGTCTTCATCGAATATGGGGACGAGCGGCTCGAGCACCTCTATACAAACGGTATCCTGCCCTACCCGAGAGCCCCTCATATCTATCTTGGGCTGCCTGCCCGCTTTGTGCCGACGAGAACGAAGATGGTCGATCGCAAGGACCCAGGTGTCAGTGATGCCGTGCTGATGAGCAGTCGCGATGGGAAAAATTTCGAGCGTTGGTCCGAAGCTTTCATTCGTCCTTCAACGGAGATCGAAGTCTGGACCGATCGCAACAACTTCCCTGCCTGGGGCATGGCACAAACGGCGCCAGGCGAGTTGTCCATTTACTGGACCGAGCACTATCGGCATCCCGGCATGAGATTGCGCCGGGGCACTCTGCGAACGGACGGGTTTGTATCTCTACATGCGGGAGGTGGTCCGGGAGAGGTTTTGACCCGGCCTATGGTTTTTGATGGCTCAAGTCTGGAGATCAATTTTGCCACTGATGCGGTCGGATGGCTTAGGTTTGAAGTCTGTGACGAACAGGGCAAGGCGATCAAGGGACTCTCTTTCAACGAATCGAAAATCATGTTCGGCAATCAAATCGAGGGACGAGTGACCTGGAACGGGAAGGGGGATCTGGCGGCTTTGGCGGGTCGTCCGGTAAGACTGCGGATTCGTTTGGAGAATGCCGATCTCTACTCGTTGCGATTCGTGAAGTGAATCTAGCTGTTATTAGCGATGGGAGGGCAAGAGGGCGGGGGAGATGAAAAAACAAATTCCTAGTAGTTAAAACATGCATCTTCCAGCAACAGGTAAGCAGGTTCGGAATGTCGCCATCTTCACAGCGATCTATCTTGTTGTCGCGGCATTAATAACTCTGTCTGCCCGCAATTTCGAATTCGTTTTTTATCTGGTGACGATGCTATTGATGATCGCCGCAGTTTATGTGGTTCATCGTCGTGTTGGGATCAGTAACGGAATTCTATGGGGGCTCAGCCTGTGGGGTCTGTTGCACATGATCGGCGGACTCATGCCCATTCCAAACGACTGGTCTCAAAATACCGATCCTGGGGTAGGTGGTGTTGTTTATAACTGGTGGTTGATTCCAGATCATCTGAAGTATGACCAGATCATTCATGCTTACGGATTTGCCATCACCACCGGGCTCTGCTGGCAGGGATTGAGTTCAATCGCTCACACTCAGAACGATGAACCTCTACGCCCCACACTCGGTCTCATGACTATTTGTGCTGCGGCAGGCATGGGTTTTGGAGCGCTCAACGAAATCATCGAGTTCATCGCCACACTCACTCTTCCGCAAACCAATGTCGGCGGTTATGTCAATACGGGTTGGGATCTGGTTTACAATATGATCGGATCCATCATTGCAGTGATCATCATTTATTTTACTCAAGGCAAAACAACCGCTGCGTCTCAGATGGAAAATCAGTGAGTTGTCATCAATGGCTCACCTTCCTTGGCCATAGGGCTTGACGATAAAAAAAACACGTGTTTTAATCTCGAAAATGAACGATATAAACCCCTTCCTTTCCACTATTTCAGTAACATAATCTCCTTCGCTGAGGTTATGGCGAGCAAGAGAGTAGGGGAGGTGAAAAAGTCAATTTCTAGCATTCAGTTATAAGGACAAAATATGAAAAAAATATTAGTGATAGTCATCGTGTTAATCCTAGTCGCACTAGGTATTTTCTTTGCGACCCAATCAAGTCCGAAGAGCTCAGCAGAAAAAGTGTTGAGCCTTTTCAACGAGGGGCAATATGAACAAGTTTATAAAGAATCGCTTATGTCAAAACGCATGAGTTTTAGTCAATTTTCAGGTTCTATGGGTATTGGATTTAAACGTGATATCACTAAGGTAAAAAAGATTTCCTGGAAGGCCACTGGCGAACAAGATTCCCAACCATACATATATGGTGATTTTAAATATCCAGATGGGAAAATTGAAGATTTAACCTTTTGGTTTATTAAGAGAAAAGGTGATTACCTTTTATTTGATATAACCCCTGAAACCCCAAAAAATCAGTGAATCAATGAGATTTGTTACATCGTCAGTCATTTTTGCTTTGCTGCTGTCCATTTCTTCTGCTTTTACCGCTGATCAACCGAGTCCCGTCGAAGCTGTTTTAAAACGGATGGAGGAATCGAGAGGGAATGGTTCGGATCACGAGAATAAGGCGTATGAAACGGCGCTGGCAGAGATTGATAAACTGCTCTTCCAAACCCCAGGACTTGTCGAAGCGCACTATCACCGTGGGCGGATCTTGTTTTACGTAAATCGTGATACAGAGTCTGAAGAGGCGTATCAAGCTGTCCTCAAAATTAACCAAAACCATGTTGCCGCAAACTTCATGATTGGAGTCCTTTACCTCTATAATCAACGGCTAAAGGAGGCTGAGTCACAATTTCAGCAAGTGATCAAATTGGATGCAGCGCACCTGAATGCCCGCATGGAATTAGCAGGTCTATTGACAAAGAGTAAACGAAAGAAGGCCGCTCTTATTCAACTTGAAGAAGTTATTAAATTGGAGCCGCGACATCCGGAGGCCAATTTTGAAACGGCAATTATCATCTCAAATCAGGGGGAGAGAAAGCAAGCACTGACCCATTTCAGGATTGCACATGAAGAGGCTCCTGATAAACCTTTCTACATATGGAATCTGGCACAATGCCTGCAATTGTTGGGACAAACAGAAGAAGCTCTCGAACTTTTTTTGGCTTTTGACCAAGAAAAATCGAAAGATTGGAGGACGTATCAAAAGATCATTCAATCTGCCGAAAATCTTGGAAAAAAGAAACTGCGCTACGAATGGATCAAGAAAATCGTAAGCCTTAAGGATTCGGGTAATGCTCCCGAGCTGGCAAAACAGGGATTTTTTATTAGGGATCAATTTACGATTGGTGAATATTTGATTTTTGGAATGGAATATTTCAAATTGACCGGTGACAGGGCAGTCAAATACAGCTTTCAATGCGAAAACAAGGCGGCTGCGGAAAAAGAAATACGAATCAGTCTGGGGTCATATGACATAACTAATAAGATGGCACATGAGCTTGGTGAAGTTGCTGAAGGTACGCGGCGTTTTCATCTCGATGGCTACACAGAGAACGCACATTTTACTTTTGACTTTTTCAATGGCAACCCTGGTTATGACAGAGTGAAAGTGTTGGTGATAGATGTTCTGGAAGAAAGACGAAAGGCGATTTCTTCCACCACCTATGGCAAAGGCAAAACCACGATCAAATTCCCTACGACTAAGAAGTGAGGGAGATACTGAAATTGGACGTAGAGAGGTAGAGTTGATTAATCGGCTGAACTGTATTTGGAATTTGATTAAAAATCGTTTATTCTAAAACAGAAGCTGAAAATTGATCACAACTATAGATGAGTGATGTTCGATCGTTAGTGCAATGAAAACGAAGCCAGGATCAATCTTTAGAGGGGTTTGGTATGCTCTTCTGTTGGGTGTCGTATTTGTTGCCGGAGTATTTTTTGATGAATATTTGCGTTCTCGGTATACGGTTTCGATTCCGGTTGATACTTCAAATATTACAGGAGTGAAGATCACTGCATCACGAAAGCCAGATTTCCTGTGGTTAGGAACGGCTTGGTGGATTGATACCGATTCACCCGGTGCATTTGAACTTGAGATTGATTCTTCTATTGTCGTGCGAGTGCCCGCCGGAGCTCACAAGATTTTCTACAACCATGATTACAACAATCTGAGCGATTTTGATTTTCAATTTGACGGGGATCACCCTTCGTTAGTTTCCGCTCGACGATCTTCTCGTGAATGACTTAGCGGGGTCATCCGTCAGTCGAAAAAAGTTGAATTGTTATGAAAATTTCAACCCTTAGTAAGTGGGTTAATATTGAGTCGCTGATTATTAGTCCTTAATCGTTAGTTTCGCCCTTACAGGGCTTATGGGTATTTGATTGCTAACCCAGGGTTTCACCCTGGGCTGTTATAGGCTTGGCCCTTTGGGCCGTTAAGATTGGGCAGTATGGTAGATTTATACTTACATCATCTAGGTCATAGAGTAGACCACTTAGGTGGTTAAGATTGGATGGGGGTGGGTATTTTGGGTTTAGGCCGAGGGGGTGAGTAATCGTGCCCGGAAATAGGGAGTGATGGGATAGGGACAATCATGACGAAGTGAACGCAACTAGCGAGAGGCGATTCTCCTGACCTGCGCCGATGGAAAGTGGCAGGCTTTATGGGGTGGTCTGGTTGTTTTCTCCTTGATCCCGAATTGCGCGGGTATGGGTGGGGGTGAAGGTGTTGTTGCTCAGGGTGTTGTGATTGGCGAAGTCGTGGTTGTCGAGGCTGCTGCCGAAGGGGTAACCGTCATCGGCATGGCGGTAGGGGCGGCGGCCTTGGCGTGAGCCGAGCCAGATGCCGTAGGACCACCAGCCGAGAGTGTGAGCGGAAAAATGGTTGCCGCTGATGAGATTGTCGTGGGGTGTTTGGTGGCGCACGGTGCCGCCTTCGCCACAGTTGCGGTAAAGATAAATGCCGCCGAAGGGGATGGATTTAAAGCGGTTAGCTGAGATGGTATTATAAGCAGAGCCGTCGACTGCGATGATTTCGCGACTGGGACGAATGGTGAAGGTGTTGTTGCGGATGGTGATGTGGGAGCTTTCGGCATCTAGGTAAAGAGCCACGGAGCTGGATAGTCCCGAGATGTGGCAGTTTTCGATAGTGACATGGGTGACTCCGGGTGCGATGTAGATGGGGATGCGGTGATCGGCTTCGATGTCAACACGGCTAATGAGAATACGGGTCGGGGCAGCGGTCTGAGCTCGTTGGGTGTGGTCTTTTTGGTGAGAGGATTGGCGCACGAATTTAGCCTCGCCGTTGCGACCCATACCCATGATGCGGATGGAGCCACGCAAGCGACCGTTGCGGATGATGATGTCGCTTGGGCGTTGCCAAGCTGCTTGCTTGTTCTTTTTCGAACGGATGAGGATTTCGGTGAGTTTTCCTTGATTGAAGTATTCACCCTGACCGTCGAGCACGGTGTGGCTGGCGGCTTTGCCGATCAGTTCGATTTTTTCAAAAGCGGGAGCGGAAGAAAATTTGTTTGTCAGCGTGGTGGAGAAAAAATAGCGGGAGACGAGTTCTGGGCTTATCAGTACGGCAGCGATCAGTGCGGCGATAAAGATCCAGCGACGCCAAGGGCGGAGGATTGCTTGGGGAGTTGTTTGGTTTTGGGTCACGCGAGATAGGTTGTAGAGCGCGGGGGCTTAGGCCTTGGCAAGCAGCTCTTTGCGCACTTTGCCATGGCCGAGATTGGTGACATAGAAAGGGCGTTTTTCGACATCGACGGAGTAGTCGGAGCGGATGCCCATCGCGCGGTAAATCGTGGCGTGCAGGTCCATGACGCCGATGGCATCGGTGACGGTGGTGCAGGGGCGTTCGTCTGCGGTTGCTCCATAGAGGAATCCTTGTTTCACGCCGCCGCCAAACATCAGTACACTACTGGCGGCGGTGAAGTGACGGTGCATGCCATAGAACTTGAGATCCTGGATTTTGTCCTGCACTTTGGCTTGAGCGCGAACTTCTTTGCCGGGTTTGCCTTCGGTCATCATGTCGCGGCTGAACTCACTGGCGAGCACCACCAGGGTGCGGTCGAGCATGCCGCGTTTTTCCAGATCGAGGATCAGTTGGGTGATCGGAGCGTCGATCATTCTTTTCATACCTTTGAGGCGAGTGTGGCCATTGTCATGGGTGTCCCAACCTTTGAAGGGTTCGTAGTCGGTCGAGACTTCTACAAAACGTGCACCGTTTTCTACCAGTCGTCGGGCTAACAGGCATCCTTGGCCAAATTTCCCGGTATTGTAGATGTCGTAAACTTCTTTGGGTTCTTTGCTGAGGTCAAAAGCTTCCGCAGCTGGGCTGCTCAGTAAGCGGTAGGCATTGTCGAGTGAGCGCAAGTAGGAGTCTTTTTGGAAGTCACTACCGTATTCGGCCAGTGGGCTGGCGGCGAGCATGCGGCGCAGGGCTTTGTCGCGATTTTGGAAGCGACCAAAGGTCATGCCAGCCGGAGGGCGCACTGATTTGATCGCATCGGCAGGGTTACTGATGCGAAAAGGGCCGTGTTCGCTGCCGAGGCAGCCGCCGGTGGAGAAGGCTTTTAATTCCTCGGCTTCACCGTTGCCGGCATAACTTTGGCCAATCTCGATGAATGATGGCAGGGCTTCGTTGCGGGAGCCCAGAATGTGGGACATCCATGATCCGAGGTGCGGAGCGGCGACGGTCAGTGGTGGTTTGTATCCGGTGTGCCAGTGATATTGATGGCGCGAGTGCAGGATGTGTCCCAGATCAGCTAAGACGTGGGAACGGATCAGGGTGCCGCGATCCATGATGCTGGCGATATTTTCCAGTCCTTGAGAAAGTTTGATGGAGTCAACGGCGCTGTCGATGGAAGGGAAGGTGGACAGCACGCTTTTGGCTTCTACGCCTTTGGTGAAAGGGATGTAGCGCTTGGGGTCAAAGGTGTCGGTGTGGGCCATGCCGCCGCCCATCCACAGCAGGATCATGGAATCGGCGCTGGGAGCGTAGCGGGCGAGGGAAGCCGTTGCGGAGCCAGCGGAGCTCTGACGGGGAGCGCCGGCAGCCATCGCGGCGATGCTGGCCTTGCTCAGGGATTGTAAAAATTCCCGTCTTTTGACCGGGTTCATGGTTTTAGTAGATCAATTCGAATTCGGGCAAAGCGAGCAGCACCCATAAATAATCGCTCAGTGCTTGTTCGGACGGAGTTGGGCTTGGTAACATTTGGGTGGCGATGAGGCGTTCTTTTTGAGTGGGTTTCCGACCCAGGGCTTGGAGATGGATTCGGGTGATCAGATCCTGGGTTTTCAGTTTTTTAGCCAGCCAGGTTTTGGCACCTTGACGCAGCAGGTCGTCGAAGGTTTTGCCGTTGGTGAGTTCGAGTGCTTGTAGCGTAGTTGCCAGGCCATCGCGCTGGGTCACGACTTGTTCGCGGGCTGGGCGTCCGAGGATGCGCATGAAATCGTTTTCTTTGGCAGCCGAGGCGCGCATGGTTAATTCGATCGGACTTTTTCCTTGATGAACGGCTTGCAGTTTTTCATCTTCGGCGATCAGGCGCCGTTGGATTTTGAGCAACTCGGCGTACTGTCCGCCTTGCCCTCGAAATTTTTTCTCTGGATCCTTATCCCTGGCGCTGGCTTGATTCCATGTGCCGGTGATTTTTCCTACAGCATCGAGCAGTTGCTCAGCGGTCATGCGTCTGATATAAGGGCCGCGGAAAACGTAGCTGTAATCATCGGCGCTGGTTTCTTTGAGATTCGGATTTCCGATCGCAGGTAGGGAGTAGGCGTGCGAGGTGCAAATTCTGCGCATGAGGTGTTTCAGGTCATAGTGGTGTTGCTTGAAGTCCTCGGCCAACCAGTTGAGCAGGTCTTCGTTCCATGAGGGATTGGCCATGAAGTCGACGGGTTCGACCAGTCCGTAAGCAAAGAAGTTTTTCCACATCCGGTTCACCAAGGTGCGGGCAAAGAGGCCGTTTTTATCCGAGGTCAATAGAGCTGCGGCTTGTTGACGGCGTTCGGCCAGTGGGGCGTTGGCATTGATCCTGCCGAGTTCAGGAAAGAGCATCGCGGCCTGGGCACTTCTCTTGGTCACACGGTTGCAATGCACCACTTGCAGCTTGCCGGTTGGTGAAAAAATACTGGCGAAAGCATAAGCCTCGTCGAGCTTCCAACCGTCGATGAAGCTGTCGTGACACGAAGCGCATTTCAGGTTGGTGCCGAGAAATACCTGCGACACATTTTGCGCAGCTTGGATGACGGGGCGTTGACTGGCGTTGACCACTCCACGCCAGACGATGCCTTTGATGTAACCTTCCGCGCCCGGTGCTCCGGTGATGAGGTCGGTGGTGAACTGGTCATAGCGTTTGTTGTCCAGCAGGGATTGATAAAGCCAGGCGGTGATTTGCTGGCGGCCATTGTCGATGAAGCCGGTGCCGTAATAACTGTTGCGCAGCAGGTCGTTCCAGAAGGTTAGCCAATGATCGGCGTAGGCGATTTTGTCGGCTAATAATTGGTCGATCAATTGGGCGCGTTTGTCGCTTGCTGTTTGTTTGACGAAATTTTCCACTTGCTCGGGATCGGGCAATAGACCAGTGAGATCCAGGGTGGCTCGGCGGATAAAAAGGGCATCGCTGCAGGCTTGATTGGTCGGTAGATTTAGAAAGCGGTCGATGGGATTCTGCTGGGTTCCCGGTGGCAGTTTCACTGGGAGGTATGCGGTCGCCGCTTTGCGGGCATTGTTGAACACAAAGCCTGCTTTCCATGTCAAGCCGTCATTGATCCATTGTTTGAACAGGGTGATTTCTTCGGCAGTCAAACGTTTGCCTTTGGGTGGCATCCACTCGTCATCATCCTGACTGTTGAGCAAATCGAGCAGCAGGTGGTTTTTGTTTTTGACTTGGTCTTTGCCAGATTGAAGAACTTTGCCATTGTCGCTGCCGTGCAACAAACTCTGTCGGGAGTTCATCGAAAAACCACCTTTGGCGGCGTTGCCCGTATGGCATTCTCCGCAGCGTCGTTCGATCAAATCCACGACGCGGTCAAAAGGCTCGACTGCCTGGGCGCAGGGCAGTGCGAGCAGTAATAGTAGGATTCCTAAAAGAAAGGGTTTCATTGGTGGGGGTATGTTATCCCACAAGCTACTGGATTTTGATCGTTTTGCAGCGAAATTTCGGGCTTGTATGTGAAAGCCTTTTTTGTCACTCTAAAAATATGAGTGAACCTGTGAGAGCGTCTGATGGTCCCTTGGCGGTGGAAGTCGAAGAGGGAAAAAGTTATTTTTGGTGTTCCTGTGGTCTGAGTAAGACCCAGCCTTTATGCGATGGGGGGCATGCGGGTAGTGGATTCACTCCCGTGAAGCATGAGGCTAAAAAGACCGGCACGGTGTATTTTTGCGGATGCAAAGCGACCAAGAACAGTCCGCTGTGCGATGGAAGTCACAGTGAGTAGGGGGGAGGATGAACAGTTATCCTTTTTTTAGAATCTTACGCAAAATGGGTTCGGTGAGTTTTGCTTGGCGCATGAATCCCAAATCGTTGGGGTGGGAGCCGTCGGTGGTGCCTTCGTTGTCGTCGCCAAGCAAATTGGCACCTTCCATATAGTGTAGATTTTTGATTCCGCTGCTGACGAGTTTGTCATAAGCGAGCACCAAGGCGGCTCGGCTGCCCCGATGGCGTTGGCGGGCAGATTCTTTGATCCAAGCGTAACCGTAGGTGCGATCTTCCACCAGCAGGATGGGGGTGTCGGGGCGAATTTTGCGCAATTGGTGGACAAAGGGCTCTGCTCGTTCGGTGACGAGATCCGGGGTCATGTTGGGCAGGCAGTCGAGCACATAAACCGAGGCGTCGATTTCGCCGATCAGGGCGGCGAGTTCGAGATCCATTTTGCCGTTGCCGGAAAAACCGAGATTGATGGTGGGTAGGCCTAGCTGGCGCCCGAGAATCGCTGGCAGTGCCATGCCGGGGCGTGAGGCGCAGGCTCCGTGCATGATAGAAGTGCCATAAAATAAAATGGGACGATTCTTGCGCGGTGCAATGGGAGTGAAAGTCGAACCTTCAGGCACGCCGAATTCCAGTGAATGGATGCCATTGTAGAGCGGCAGGTAGGCGGTGTATTGGCGGGTGCCAGGGTCGAACCCTTGCGCGATGGTGGCATTGACTTCCTTTTTTGTGGGTTTGACAACGGATACCCAGCGTAACTGACCTTTGGAGTTCTCCGCATAGAGATCGATGCCGCTGACACCAGTGGCGGGCATGTGGGGCATAGCGAGGCCGCCAGTCAAGGTGTAGCGAACCTGGATTTTTGTGGCGTTGCTTGAGAATCGGGTCAGCATGCCCGAGCTGTGTTGGGAAAGACTCCAGACCGGTTTGCGCACGACCTCCTTGGCTTTGAGTGGCAAGCGGGCGTAAAAACGTTCCATTTCATCGCTTTGCCATCCCCGGCCTTCGATGCCCCAGTCTTCGACCTTATACCAAGTGAGCCCGTCCTTTTTATCGCCGGTCTCTTTTTTGGGATCGGCGGCGGAAGCAAGAGAGTTGAGAGCGAGGCTAACAGAAGCTCCGAGGGTCAGTTTGGAAAATTGGCGGCGTGAGTGGGTTTTCATTTATCAATTAGGATTTGGCATTTAACACTGAGAGGCAGGGAAGGTAGGCAGGTGCGGGCGGTGAGGCAAATGAGAAATGAGAAATGAGAAATGAGTAGGGAGCAGGAAAGGGTGATTTATCATTTGGGCGCATGTTCTTGTTTCAAGCGGTCAGCCGCCCAAGCCGCCCATGGGCCAGATTCTTTTGACCAGAGTTCGAGAGCTTTTTTGTTATGGTAGCTGTCAAGCATCCGCAGGGAAGTTATGAGAGTGTTTCGCAGTTCAAATCCAGGATCGCCTGTCAGAGAGGTTTTCAAATTTCGGCGGTCTTGATCCATTTTTTGATAACGAAGAGCGTCGCTGTCATTATCATGAGGAAAGTAGAACCAGTCGTAACCTTCATTTTTAATCGAATCACGTAGCTGCGAGGTGAGGGTGTCGAGAGTGATTTCGTTTTTACTTTTAGGGCTAAGTGAGTCGAGCAACGCTTCCAACAGGGGGCGTTGTTTTTGCCAGCCTCGATTGCCGATGGACAGGATGGCGTGTCGAGCCAAGGGGGGAGGGATGTCTTTGATTTTTGACGGGTTTAACCAAATCCTGGCAAAGTCCGGCATATCCTGTTTTTCAAAATTTTCCGGCAATTCCCAATCGGGTGGAGATTGGCCTATCGCCGAGACGAGCACGGAAGCGACTTCGCGATCATAAGATCCTCGCATGGATTTCCATAAGCTGGGAAAGGCATTGAAGTGGACTTGTTTTTTGGGGGGAGAGGTCATCGCGATTTGAATGTCAAAAACGGTGTGATCATCTCCACTAATACGATCATGATCTTGATCGCTGCTGCGTGGAAATTTTGGGATGCTTCGGACTTGATCAAAAGCGAATAACCATTCTATCCACCATGCCACTGTTTCACGTGGGAGCTGGTTAACTATGGCGTTTCCCGAGCCGAGAGTTCCGATGTCCCAATATTGCGCCGGACCTTGTTTGGGCAACCACCAGATCGATCTGCTCGGGCTACCCCATCCAGGCTGGCTTTGAACATCCACCCAAGCGGAAGCGGGCTCAATACTTTGGCCTTCGAAAGCCAAGTCGTATAAGTAGCGGTGGCTGTCGTTGCGATTGTTTTCTACGGTTTTCATCGCTGCTTCTGCCGGTGTCAGAGAGGTGATCCCATTTGGAAGGATGGGTTTCCAAACATCTTTGAAATCGAAATTGGACGATGGTTTTCCATTGCTTCGACTCCACAGTTGCCAGAAAGGGTCGCTACCTACTCCGAAAGACGGTTGGGAAAAAGCCAAGTGAGCTTTGGCGTATGCTTTTAGTTCTGTGCCTGGCCAGACTCTGGCATCATCCAATGGATGAATAGTTTTCGGAAGCGGTTCTGCGGCGGCGCGGAATGTTTTTTGTCCAGAATGCCAAGAGAGAACGATTTCTTTTTTGAGCTGCGTAGAACTTAAAATAAGATTTAAAGAGGAGTCTTTTTTGGACTTTTGAATATCAAAAAGCCAATTTCTCCTTTGTTGATCGGAGCGAGCATTACATAGCCACGATCCTAAAATAGGTTGGGACAAGTCAAGTGGTCGAATAACAATCAAGTCTGCTAGCCAGGACTTTTTGTTTAGTTTTTTCTCTTTTTCTTCAATGTGAAGACGTTGGATTTCGAGAGTGTTGAGAAAACCATCCCCATTAAAATCGGCAATGGTTCCGCATCCAAGGAAATTAAAGCCGTCGTTTAATACTTTGTGGGGAGAGACAAGTAAATAGCTGTATGAGTTTATCCAAGGTTGTCCTGCGTTCCAGATTCCCTGCGATGATTCGTATTTTTTACGTGCTTGGATTTCTTTTGCGGTGGGAGGGTAGCGCTCTGGATTGTAAAAAAGATTGCGCTGGGACCAGAGTAGAAGGGAAGCGTTTGGGTGGGAGGCTTGAGGTGCATCGATCAAGCGCACTGGGTGGATGTTTTTTTCAAAGTCAGCAAGGCTCTGTTCGCTGAAATAATCATCAGTGGTGTTGAGGATATTTTTTAAAGCCAGGGTTCTGGTGATTGGGTTCTGAAGTTTCGAATAATGATCTTGGTAGGAATCAGGGTTTTCTGCTGGGTAAGCAGGAATGTTTGCATTAGCTAGAAATAGCAGCAAGCATAGCGCTTGGGCGGAGTGCACTGTGATAAAGTGATTCATTCGGGAAGGAGGGGGCTGAGCTTTTTTGTTATTCTTTTCCTGCTTCTTCTATGGATACGAGGATTTTTAATTCTTTGCTCAGGCGTTGTAGAGAAATTTCGAGCAATTCGCTTAATTGTTTTTTCATCAGGCGGACGCGGTTTTCGATTTTTTCCGGGTAGCTTCATCTATGGACTTTTCGATTTTGGGGAACGATTTCTCGTCGGGAAACAATTCCTTGGCGACGGCCGCTTCAATCAGGGGTTGCTCAATCTTTTTGATTTTGCTAATCAACGATGCGATCAATGGATCAGGCATGAATCCGATGATTAGAACCTTGGCTAGACGTTGTTCGTCGGAAAGTGGCAGTAATTGATCAAGGTAGGCTTTGGTGATGGCTAACAGATTGTCATGTTGGTATAAATATGACAGTGCGGTATCGAGAAGTAGCTGGTCTTGCGCCCCTAGTCTGGCAACTAATCCTTTCGAGCTCACATTGTAAACGATCATGCACCCTGTCGGAACATTGATCCCCATGTTTTCGAAGTAGGGGGCCATGTCGATGGAGCCGTATTCATTCACGTCGTCCTGGTTGAACTTGATCTGCTGTCCGTCGGCGAGGCGTAGTGGTAGGCCGTTGAGTTCGATCACCCGGGTGTAAATATTTGAGGACGCGAGCAATGCACCTTGCGACATCAATACGAATAGGAGTAGAGGAAACAATTTCATGTACGGGAAGTAAAAGTCGTTTGTTATTATCCTGTTAGACTATTGAGCCTTCGTCGGACAGGAATGTAAGCCCTCCTGTAAACAGCCGTTGTTAGGGTGGGGCTTGTTTTATCCCTTCATCAACCCTTGCAGGGTTTTGAAGTCCTGGCGCACGGCGGCGATGGATTGCTGTTGCAGTTTGGGATCACGGTGGTCGATGTATTCGATGTGCAGGGAGATCGGGTCGCTGTAGTTGATTTTTCTTAACATGGAGAAAAATCTTGGGTAGTCGACCATGCCGGTACCGAGCGGAACGTTGGAAGGCTTTTTCTTCTTTTTGTCCCAGTCAAAGTCTTTGCAGTAAACCATGCTGAACCAGGGTTTCATCAAATGAAATTCTGTCGGCCAGGAGAGACCGCCTGCGACGGTGGCGTGGCGGATGTCAAAACACATTCCGACCTGGTCTTTGGGCTCGTCTTTCATCAGCAGGTAGAGATCCCAGATCGAGGCGCCGTAATATTTGGCTCCGGCGTGGTTTTGGTAGAGTGGACGGATGCCGAGGTCGGAGCAGTATTTGATCAGTTCCTGATAGGTGTGGCGAAAGTTTTTGATTTGCCCAGGGATGGCTTGGGCGTAGTCATATTTGTAGGGGCGCATGCGGAAGCGTTTCACACCGAGTTTGGCGGCGGTTTCGAGAACCGTGCGGTTGATGGCTTCGTCGATGTTGTTGATGTCTGAGGTCATCAGAGTCATTTCGACGCCATGTTTTTTGAGCGCTTCGATTTGTTTGGGCAGGTCGCGGGCGACATTTTTTGCCTCGACGTGTCCGCCCTTGCGAACGGTGCCTTCGATGCCGGCAAAGCCCATTTCTGCGACTAGGGCAGCCTGCTCGTCGTAGGACAGGTGTTGCAGCGGTTTATTAAAAACACAGACTTGATTTTGCATCGCTGCAGGTTTTTTTTGGCTTTTCTTTTTTGGCTCAGCGGCTAAAAGGGGCGGCAGCAGTTGGGAAGAGGCGGCGGTGATCAGCGAAGTTTTAAGAAATCGACGTCGAGTGCTGGTGGGGAGGGAGCGGTTTGGGTTCATGGTGGTTTTCGTATGCTGAGGGTCCGGATGGAAAAAGATTTAGAGTTTGCAAATAACGGTGAGTCGTTCAGCTTGGAAACAAGCTTAATCGAGCTAATTAAATTGTAAAAACGGAAAATAGTATGAAAAAGTATCTATGGATTTCAATGGCCATGCTGGTTTTAACCAGTCTTGGGCTAGCTGGGTGTAAGTCAGTGGCAGAGGTTAATGTCCGAGATACAAGGAGAGAACTCTCGCGGGCAGGCTTCAAAAAGTTGGAAGCGGACACGCCGGAAAAACTCGCTCACTTAAAAGCCTTGCCGCAGTTGGTGGTGACCAAACGTTATCGGGATGGGGAGCTGTTTTATTTTTATGCTGATGGCATTGCGTCCAAAAGCCTGTATGTGGGCAGGGTCGACAATTATCTGAGATATTCAGGCCTTGATGCGAACATGAACCGGGCTGAACAAAATCATCAGTCAGCTGTGAATGAAGCGGTTGATTTGAGAATGGTGGCCAGTAGTGCGTGGGGAGCCTGGGGGCCTTACCGCTCTTGGTGGTAGGCTGATGCTATAAGCCGAAGTCATGGCTGTAGCTGTTATCATCTGTAATCCTGCCGAAGCGGAGCGCCTCACTCACTGGGCGCTGCTCTTTGCTTTGGCAGAGATGGAGCCGGAGCTCATTTTGATCTTCGAGCAAGCGGCGCTTGAGGGCATCGAAGTGTGTTTGGAAAAATGGCAAGAGCGGGAAGTCGAGCTGCCGGAGATCAAGCGTTTGCAGTGTGATGGAGCATTGACCGCTGATTGGGCATTGGTTCAAGTGGATCGCTGCTCACCGGAACTGTTATTGGTCGATAAAAACCGCAGTGAATCGCCGCAGCGGGATGGACGGGCGGATAAAATTGCGTGTGAGGTGTTTGACGGGGCTTGTTGTGATACCATGGCGTTGCGCATCGGTCCGCATTTGCCTAATGAGTGTGATTCCATTTTGGTTCCTACGGCAGGTGGCCCGCATGCCCGGTCGGCACTTAAAGTAGCTAATCGCCTGGCGCACTGTTGGCAGGGAGCGCTGACGGCTCTGTTTATCCAGTCGGGAATGACTGCCCAGGATGGTGAGGAAGTGGGTAAACGCATTTTGCAGCGCAATCTCAGAGAGGCAGACATCGATCCTGGGGATGAGCAGCACGTTCAGTTGCAGGTGGTCAACAGCGATCAGTTCAACCAGGTGATTGCTCATTTGGCCGAGGAGGGGAAACATGATTTACTTATCATTGGCGCCTCCAATAGCAGCTTCCTCCGGCGCCGGCTTTTTGGCACGGTGCCCAACCGCTTGCTGGATTCGGATGATCCACTGGCGGTGGCGGTGATGCGTTCCGGTCGGTCTCTGACCCACCGGTTGCGTAACAGGGTCGAGCAGTTTTGCCGGCTGCGGGTACCGCAACTGGCTCGTGAAGAGCGCATTGCCTTGTTTGAGCGTTTGCATACCCAGTCTCGCTGGAGTTTCGATTTCATGGTATTGATATTGTTGTCGACGGCGATTGCGGCTTTGGGCTTGATTCAAAACAGCACGGCAGTGGTGATCGGCGCGATGTTGGTGGCACCTTTGATGACCCCTTTGCTGGGAGCGGGTTTGGCATTGGTGCAGGGTAACTTTCCGCTGATGAGAACGTGTTTCCGTTCGATATTGTTTGGGTTTGTTGCGGCGGTGGGGGTTGGAGCCGTGGCAGGCTTGTTGGCTCCGATCACCGAG
>JAJRVS010000270.1 GCA_024277195.1 Verrucomicrobiota bacterium
AAGTGACGGGGAAAACAAATTTGATGTATACATCAATGAAACTTCCTTTCATGGAGTGGCAGCGGATACGGGAGGGTGGAATGATTATAAGTCCAATGCACTGAAAGAAACGGTCAAGCTTGAAGCGAATAGAACCTATGCTTTGTTTTTAAAAGCGGGTGATGTGACTCAACCGCGGATGATGAACTTCAAGGGTGTACGTTTGCATAAAAAATAAACGCGGCCTTTTGTGGGGGGGGGAGTTTCAGCGCACGGTTTCCCAAGAAACCACGCGGTTTTTTTCAAAAACCACACTGGCACCCAATCTGGGAAGGTAAGTGACGCTGGTATCGTAGCCGAAATCATTGCCGTAGTAGCCGCCGTAACCTCCGTAATGGTGTCCCCGTCCGAAAGAGTGCGGGCCGCCGTATCCGTATCCTCCGTATCCCAGGCTGACGCCCCTACTGTAAACGGGCTCGTAGCGAAGGTAGGTCCAGGTTTCCCGCAAGCGTCCCTTGTGACTGCCTTTTTTCACTTCATCGGCGCTGCCCCAGGCGAGATAAACGGCTTCTTTGCCCATGCCTTCGGTCACCCGGTGCTGTTGCACGAGGTTTTTGTGTTGATCGGAGAGCTTGGCAAAATAATCAGGATAGGCTGCGATTCGGGATTGGGCGGTGGAGCTCACCGTGCAGCTGCTTTGAAGTAGTGTCAGGCCTGTGGCGGTGATGAGAATCAGGCTGGGGATTTTCATGTGTTTGTTATCTCTTTGACTTATGAAAGGCTGGTTTTATTCAAAAAATATCAGGCCAAATTCTGAGGATGCAAATGAAGGGAACATTGTCGCTTGTCGCAGGGGGCGGCATGGCCGATAAAGAGGATGCCGCCGAGCTTGATACTATTTGAGCGGCAAGATGTAGCCGTTTGCGCAAAAAAAGATGAAACGATTATTTTTACTTGATGGCATGGCCTTGGTTTACCGGGCTCATTTTGCCCTGATTCGTAACCCTATTCTTACCTCCGGGGGGGTGAACACGTCGGCGGTGCATGGTTTCACCAATACTTTGTTGTATTTGATCAAACGGCGGGAACCGACCCATTTGGCGGTGGTTTTTGATACGTCGGCTCCGACTGTGCGGCATCAGCGTTATCCGGAATACAAGGCCAACCGTGACGCCATGCCCGAGGAACTGAGCGCAGCGATCCCTGTGGTGAAGCAGATGATCAAGGCTTTTAATATACCGGTGATTGAGTTTGATGGTTACGAGGCGGATGACATCATTGGCACTCTGGCGACGGTGGCCGAGAAGGATGGCAATTTCGAGACTTACATGGTCACTCCGGATAAGGATTTCGCCCAGTTGGTGGCGGCGCGGACTTTTATGTATAAACCGGGGCGCAAGGGTGGCGACGACGAAATACTCGGGGTGGAGCAAATTTGCGAAAATTGGCAGATTGAGCGTCCGGAGCAAGTGATCGATATTCTGGGTTTGTGGGGGGATGCTTCGGATAATATTCCGGGTGTTCCGGGCATTGGTGAAAAAACGGCCAAAAAACTGGTGGCTCAATATGGAGGCGTCGAAGGTTTGTTGCAGCACAGCCATGAGCTGAAGGGCAAACAAAAAGAGAATGTCGAGAATTTTGCCGAGCAGGCGAGGCTGTCTAGAGAGCTGGCAACGATCATCGTCGACGTGCCGCTTGAACTGACTCCAGATGATTTGGAATTACGGCAGCGGGACGAGGAGGCTCTGCGCAGTCTTTTTGTGGAGCTGGAATTTAGTACCTTGGGCCGCAGGTTGTTTGGCAAGGATTTCCAAGCGGGGCGCGGTGGGGCGGCAAAAGCAGAGGGTGGGCCGCAGGCTGATTCCGGATCGGGTCAGGATTTGCCAGCGGTTGAATTAAAAACGCTGGCTGATGTGGAGCATGATTATCGCAATATCCCTGCGGACGATGCGAAGGCACGGGCTGCGTTTATCGAAGAGTTAGGTCAGCAGGACAGTTTTTGTTTTGATACGGAAACTTCCAGTTTGGGCGTTAAAGATACCCAATTGCTGGGCATCGCTTTTTCGTGGCAGGCGCATGAAGGGGTGTATGTGGAGATGCCTGCTGGGGAAGAGGCAACGGGACAGGTGTTGGAGGAGTTTCGCCAGGTTTTTGAAAACGAGAGTACGGAGAAAATAGGCCATCATTTGAAGTTTGATTTGGCGGTGTTGTTTTGGAAAGGGCTGCGGGTGGGGGGCAAGTTGTTCGATACGATGCTGGCCCATACTTTGGTGGAACCCGATCAGAAGCACCAGATGGACAAGGTCTCGCAAATGTTGCTTGCCTACACACCGGTATCGATCGAGTCGTTGATCGGAGCCAAAGCGGATAAAGGTGGGCAGCTCAGCATGCTGGACATCGTCGAGGAGAAGTCGGAAGAGATTGCTGAATACGCTGCCGAGGATGCGGATGTGACCTGGCAGCTGGCGCAGATTTTGCGGCAGCAGCTCCAAACGTCGGGGCAGGAAAAGGTTTTTTATGAGATTGAGAGTCCGCTGACGCCGGTGTTGGTGGCGATGGAGGCAGAGGGGGTGGCCTTGGATACGGCAGTGCTGAAAAAGATAGGTCTTGAGTTGGGAGAGCAGATTTTCGCTTTGCGTGAGAGTATTTCTGCAGCGGCAGGGCGGGATTTTAATCTCAACTCTCCCAAGCAGTTGGGCGAAGTTCTTTTTGATGAACTGAAATTGTTGGAGAAGCCAAAGAAGACCAAGACCGGACAGTATAAAACCGATGAGAAAGTTTTGTCGTCTTTGGCAACGGATCATAAAATTGTCAGGGAAATTTTGGAATACCGCGAGGCGGCGAAATTAAAGAACACTTATGTGGATACTTTACCCGAGGCGATTTTTGCAAAAACCGGGCGGGTGCACACAACTTTCCTGCAGATGATGACAGCGACCGGTCGTTTGTCGTCGAATCAGCCTAACCTGCAAAATATCCCTATTCGGACTGAGCAAGGCAGAGCCATCCGTGGCGCTTTTGTGGCGCGGGATGAGAAGCACTTGTTGTTATCGGCTGATTATTCGCAAATTGAGTTGCGGGTGATGGCGTCGCTTAGCGGCGATCCCGCAATGACGGAGGCTTTTAATGAGGGACTGGATATTCACACTGCGACGGCAGCGCGGGTTTACGGGGTGGAGTTGGATGCAGTGGAGACCGAGATGCGACGCACCGCGAAGATGGTGAATTTTGGAATCATTTATGGCATCTCTGCTTTTGGGTTGTCCCAGCGTTTGGGGATCGCGCGCAGGGAGGCGAGTGAGATCATCGAGGAATATTTAAAGCAATATGCCGGCGTGAAAACCTTCATGGATGCAACTATTGAGAGCGCACGAGAGCAGGGTTATGTAGAAACGCTGAGCGGACGGCGGCGTTTGCTATCGGGGATCAATGACCGCAATGCGCTGGTGAGAAGTGCTGCCGAGCGGACGGCGATCAATACTCCGATT
Source organism: Verrucomicrobiota bacterium (assembly GCA_024277195.1). Taxonomy (GTDB): domain Bacteria; phylum Verrucomicrobiota; class Verrucomicrobiia; order Verrucomicrobiales; family DEV007; genus JAADHD01. The sequence continues at coordinate 3,468 of JAJRVS010000270.1, forward strand.
CAGGGTGCGGCGGCGGATATGATCAAGTTGGCGATGGTGAAAGTGGCCGATACTTTGAAAGAGCGCGAATTAAAAACTCGCATGATTTTGCAGGTGCACGATGAGCTGGTGTTTGATTTGTTACGGGAAGAACAGCAGGAGGTCGATGAGTTGGTTGAAGAATGTATGAAGTCAGCCTTGCCGCTGAAGGTGCCGATTGTGGTGGAGACAGGAGTAGGGGAATCCTGGCTTGAGGCGCATTGATAGTTTGCACAGATGGACAAAAAGGAAAACAACCAAAATTTGCCCGGCAATCAGTCGCTAGCTGGAGGCAGGCGGGTGCGCAAGCCTCTGTGGTCAAGACTGGGGTTTGTTGTTTTTTTGCTATTGTTCAACGCTGTGTATTTTTTTCTCGCCGCGCAGTTGTTTTATCAGACCAATCAGGATCGTTTGAATCGTGACCAAGAACACAATATCAGCATGGCTGAACGGACTCTGGAGCGGGAGCAGGCTGAGGCCAAACCCGGAGATGATATCACGGCTTCGATGTGGCGGAAGCTGCCACATTATACGGACGGTGTGGTGAATCCCTTATGGCCGTGGATCGCGGCGCGCTTTCAGAGCGAGGATCACGAGACTTTTTTCCAGCGGGGCAAATGGTTTAACATTGTTCTGACGGCTGTATTTTTGAATTTATTGGGATTGGTCTGTGCGAGGGTTTTTTCGATTTCGGGAGCGATCAATCTGGTCTTGATTGGTGGTTTGGGGGCTTTTTTGCCCAGAGCGGTGTATTTCCAACCTGAGTCCTTGTATTACATTTTGTTTTTTGCGACTTGGGTCTGTTGTCTGGCGCTGATGCGTCATAATGAGCTGTGGTTGTATGCTTTGCTCGGGGTATTTGCTGGATTGGCTTATTTGACCAAATCATCGGTGCAGCCTTTGTTATTGGTTTTTTTAGGGGTGACGGCCTTGCGTTTTGTGGTGGAGGTCTTTCGTCGCCGCCGGGGTAAAACTCCGGATTCACGGTGGCGTCCGCAAAATCATTTCATAGGAATGGCGGTGTTGTTGATGAGTTTTTTGATGGTGGCTGGGCCGCGCTTGAGCTTTGCCAATGAACAGTATGGCGACCCTTTCCATTCTTACCCGGGTTATTGGCTGTGGATGGATCACTTTGAGGACGGTTACCAGTTCATGGTGGATCACGGAGATAAGGAGAGTTTGCAGAACCTCACCGATGAGAATAAACCTTCGATGGGCAATTATATGCGATCGCATAGTAATGAGGAGATGTGGCAGCGTATGCGGGACGGGGTGGAGACCAAGGTGGGTGGCATGCTTTACCCGAAAAAAACGAGGCAGAACAAGGTGCGTAATCGGGAGTGGAAGCAGTTGCTTCCTGATCGCGGAAAATATCTGTTGGCTTTGTTGGTGATCGCGGTGGCGATGGCCTTGACCAATTGGTGGAGTTTGCGTGGAATGAACAAGGCTGAACTGCGTAGCACTTCGTGGAGCGGGCTGTGGATGCTGATGTTCGCTGCGGGGGCTTTTGTTTTGTATGCGATGGCGTATGGATTTTACACGCCGATCGGCAAGGGGGACAGGTTTATGTTGTCGTTGTATTTGCCCTTGGTGCTGACTTTTATCTGGTTGGCCGAGCGGTTGAGGCGACGAGCGAGCAAGATCGGCGGCAGCCGTTATGCCGGAGTTTTATACGCCTTGTTGCATTTGGGGTTGACCATGGTGGTGCTCTTGCGAGTGGTGGAGTTGGTTGAAACTCCTTTGTTCAGGGGGTGAGGGGGGATTAGATCCTCGAATGGGCACAGTCGACTGAGAGGGTGGCAAATTGCCCGAAGGCAAAAAAACGAATAGGGAGAGATGTCTGAGCGTAATGCCGCTACGAGCAAAGAGGGAACGTGGAGGATTTATTCTTTCAAATGGATCTTCTCCTTCTCGTTTTCGCTTTCGCTGCGCAGGCGTTGGATCTCTCGGCTGCGTTGTTCTTCGAGTGGGGCGATTTGGTCGAATTGGCCGTTTTGCATGGCCTTTGAGATTTGCTCGCCGAGGAATAGTTCTTTCTCGGCAATTTTGGCTTTGAACTTGTCTTCGATTTCCGCAATCAGCTTGCGTTGTTCGTCGCTAAGCGTGGGGCGGGGACTGGATTGATCCAGTTTTTCCATGGCGAGTTCGTAAGCGCTTTTCATGATTGCAAAATAGGTTGGTGGTTTTTGGCGAAAAATTCGAAGGAACTCCCGGGTTATCAATCCTGGGAGAAACTCAATCGTTCGTCACTTTCGATCAGAGCATTGAGTTCTGGCCACCCGTCGATTTTTTGCATTTGGAAGACGTGCAGATAAATTTTGACAACTTCTTGCGGGTGGGTTTCGAGCAACTTTTCAACCGCGATTTTGAGCTTCTCGGCATCAAGGCTCTCGGGCAGGTTGTCGACGGAGCCTTCGCCGTCATGTTCGACGCCCATGGCGTCGAGAAAGTCGATCAAGAGCTGGCGTTGTTTGTTGAGCAACCACATTTGCAAGACGTGTTCGTCGATGCCGTTGGCTATTTTCATTTTTGACATTTTACACAGCCAGGCGATTTGGTCGGCAGGTGTTTTTTTGAGGATGAATATCGGACGCAGTTTGCGCTGCTCGGCCAGCGAGGCCACCAGTCCTTGGTAGGTTTCTTTTTCATCGCTGCGCAGGTAAGCGAAGATATCAGTGGCGAGTTGTGGCTCGATTTGTTGAAAAATTTGATAGGCGTTCATG
>JAJRVS010000271.1 GCA_024277195.1 Verrucomicrobiota bacterium
ACTGGAAATCCACTTCAATCCTTTGTGGCAAGGCGGCGACAAAAAGGGTCATGCCATATTACGAATCAAACCGAAGAGTGGACTGCTTTATTTTGGCAAGCATGAAGACGGCAGACTGCTCTTCAACCTAATCGATGGCAAAGGCTCACAGCACCACATGGGCATCAAAGTGCGCGACATGGTGCCAGGTGAATGGCACGTCGCCACCATCCTGTGGAACACCAGCCAAGGCAAAATGAGCATGGATCTCGACGGCAAAGAAAGCGTCAACTACCAAGGCGAAGCTTGGCAAATGCAGCCAATGAATAATGACAACCCCAAGTCCAGAATCCGATTCCCCGCCGAAGCTGAGGTCATTTTGGATGAATTGAAAATCTGGAGTTTAAAATAAAAACGGTTTACGCCCCCCGTGGCCCGGATTGGCAATCCGCGGATCCCCCAACGCAATAACATTGCGCCCCACAACCTCCCTTTACCTCCCCGCCCGCTGCCGACTTCCCGCTTCATACACATCTCGCATACGGATCGATTGCCCGTCCTTAGTCGCGATCCAGAGGCTGCGTCCACGCCGAAACTCCACCGCAGCGATACCCTTCTCGTTAATCGGCCAATCCACCGCCCGCGCAATGCGTCCAGGGCGTCCTGACCACGAACCCGTCTGCCATGACAAAAGCGTAAAAAAGCCAATTAACATAATTATAGTCAATAGATAAGACTTTACTGACTTTTTATAAACTAAAGGCTCTACCAACGCATGTAGGCCAATCGCCACCGCTGCGATGATCAGGGGCAATGCGTAACTGAGATACCAATAATAGAAATACAGTGAGGTGAAATGTTGATGAATCAGAGCAATCACCGGCGCCAGCAGCGCAAAACCCAGCACCATCGCAGCAGGCGATAAACCCTGTTTTTGCGAACGCCGCCACAACCAGAATAGTCCCACTGCCATCAAAGCAGGAATCAATAACCATTGCATACCTGCCAGAACAGGCTCCGCCGGTGCAAAGCGCTGAAACAGCACCTCCTGCAAAGTTGCCGCATCCGTGCGCGAATCGGAGATATCCTGCCCTGAAGGAAAATTAGTCCCAGTACTGTAATGCGACCACGCATAAAAAAACCAGATGGAGCCCAATGAAATCATCTCAAATATTTGCTGAAAATGATAACTGACTTGCGGTAAATGCGGAAAAATCAAAAACACATAAAGCAGACCCGTCACCGCATTCACCACCATCATCCGTGAGATCGGGCCGAGCAGCCCGGCATCCCGCAAACGCCACCAGATCCACAGCAAAAACCCCAACAGTCCCACATTAAGCGCCAGAGCGAAATAAACCGAACCTGCATAAGACCAGAGGCAGAAAAAGACACTGAAAGCCAGTCCAAATCAATTGCGCCAGCGATTGTCACGTAGCGCCAGCCAAGCAAAAGCCACCGCCAGCGGAACGAACAATAAGACCAAGGCATAACCACGCGCCTGCAGACTGTAATCGATATGCATCGGATGAATCGCCGCCAACGCAGCCGCAATACCTGCCGCCCAGCGCAAACCCCACAACTGCAACAGCCACCACAGGGTGACGATCGAACCCAAACCCGCCAACAACACCGGCATGCGCAAAGCCACCACACTGAAACGCTGGCGATCCGTTCCCGTGAATGCTCGCCAAGTCCTTAGACTCGCCTGAGCTAAAACGCTCAGCATCACTGGATTGTTGCCCAGCCGGTTTTCCCACAAGGCCTCACTCCAGCCCGCCCCTTGCCAAACTTGCTCTCCATCCGGTTGGATTTCCAAATAACCGTGAAAATTTCTCCGCAGATTGTCCTGCTCATCAAAATACAAACTACGATCCAAGTGCGGCACCCGCAAAAAGGCCGCCAGCAGCAAAATGAGCCCCAAACTGATCCAGCCCAACCTCCCCACTTGAAAACCCGCCTCCTTCACCTCTACCAGCGCCGGCAACAACACGCCCTTTTGTGGACGGCGCCGAGTTAAGGGCAGCCACCAGGACACCGTCAAAGCACAAAAAAACAAGAACCACCCCAACAATCAGCCCGCCCTGCCACAAACCAATCTGACGATACACCTCGACTCCGGGATTCTGTTCACCCAAGGTTTCAAAGTCAAAAAACGCCCGCCACGGTACTTCGTCCTTGTCCACCTCCAGCCGTTTAGCCACTTTTTTAAGTGACTCCCCCTTCCACGGTTCAGGCGATTGCCAGACAAACAACAGGAACCCCGCCGCCACAAGCAGCAACGCCGCAGAAACACGGTTGATTGCAGAATCGGATGACAAGGGAAAACGCGGCATGATAAAATGAAGTGGTCACTTTATAAGTGACACGCTCAATTGCACCGCAAATTTGCACCCCACACACTATTTCTTGCAAACATCTTTTGAGCAAAGCCCCAAACTCTGTTCTATTCACAGACAATTCCATCTCATGAAAAAATTCCTACTCCCCATCCTGTTTATCTCATTCGCCTTCTCCATCAGCCTCAACTCCGCCGAGCCACCAGAATTCAAATGGCGCGAAGTCGATATCGACCAGATCAAAATCGGCTACGGCCTGCAATTAACCGATGTCGATGGTGACGGCAAAATCGACATCCTATTAGCCGACAAAAAAACTATCCAGTGGTATCGAAACCCTAGCTGGAAAAAACACATCATCGCCAAAGACCTGACCCAACGCGACAACGTCTGCATCACCGCTCGCGACATCGACGGCGATGGCAAATGCGAAATCGCCACCGGCGGTCAGTGGAATTTCCGCGAAACACAAAAAGACGGCGCTGTCTTTTATCTCATCCCACCCGTTGATCGAACCCAACCCTGGACACCGGTGAAACTCTACAACGAACCTAACACTCACCGCATGCACTGGCTTCAGGGGGCGGATGGTCAATTCACCCTGGCGGTCAAACCTCTACGTGGGCGCGGCAGCGTGGAAGGGGTCGGGCCAGGACTGAAAATGCTTGAGTATTTCAAACCAGAGAATGTCAAAGACGAGTGGAAAACCAAGCTCATCGGCGATTTCACCCACCTCTCACACAACTTCCACCCGGTAAATTGGGACGAGGACGTGGAAGAAGAATTGATCACCGCCAGCAAAGAAGGCGTCTGGTATTTTGATCGAAAAGACGGCCAATGGACTTCCCGCCAACTCACTAAAGACTTCGCCGGAGAAATCCGCGATGGTCGTTTACCCAATGGCAAACGTTTCATCGTCACCATCGAGCCGATGCACGGGGTTAGCTCGTCCGTCTATGTTCAACCCGATAACAACAAGGGTCTATGGGAAAAACTCTCCATACTCGACGATGCTCTGATCGACGGTCACGCCATCGCCGTCGCCGACTACCTCGGCACCGGCTCTGACCAAATCGTCATCGGCTGGCGCGCTTTTCACCCCAAGGGAACTCCCGGCATCAAACTGTTCACTCCCCTCGATGAGAACGGAAAAAAATGGCGCGAAACAAAAATCTCAAACAAACAACTCGCCGTCGAAGACATCAAAGCCGCCGACCTCAACGGAGACGGCCACGCCGACTTCGTCGTCGCCGCCCGCCAAACCAAAAACCTCAAAATCTTTTTCAGTAAACCGTAATCTGACTGCTAGCTGAGTGAGCGTAAATGCGAGCAATGGGCGCTTTTCACTCGATGACCGGAAGGTGGATAACCGTGGCGTGTTTTCCGCCGTGGAGGACTTTCTG
>JAJRVS010000272.1 GCA_024277195.1 Verrucomicrobiota bacterium
AGTTACCTCATTGTCTTTCTCGAACTGTATTCCTTCTACCACCGGCACGTGTTGCAAATCACCCACAGGTTCAGTAAAGACAGTATCCTATGCAGAGAAATGTGACCAGCACCAGTTGCTGAACAACTTCATACCTTCACGGAAAATTGAGAGTGGATTCAGTTTAACCAACACAATGTGCCGACTCTAGGTCAGTCTGTGGGCATCGCCCCGGGAAGATCGGAGCAAAAATAGCCTCAACGGGGCGGCGCTGAGCTCAAGACTTTAGGGTCGCCTCGTTGGGGTTAATGGATTTATGGATTCGTAGACTCAGCGCGTTGCGCTGGGCTAACATAGGGCTACCCCTTTGGGGTTTGAGAGGTCGAAGGGAATGTTGTGAGGTTGCCTTTCTTACATGCATTCGCGGGACCGGCTGTCAATTATCCATTGGAGCAGTTGAAATCCAGGCTTTTAACTTCTCCAGCGCCCTGCCGCGGTGGCTGAGTTGGTTTTTGGTGGTCGCTGGCAAGATGCCGAAACTTTCGTCGTATCCTTCGGGGATGAAGAGTGGGTCGTAGCCGAAGCCGCCATTGCCGCTTTCTGCTGTGGCGATGGAGCCTTCGCAGCTGCCGTCACAGGTGGTGAGCACTTTGCCGTTTTTCACTAAGATGAGGACGCAGCGGAAGCGGGCGCTGCGGTTGGCGACTCCGTCCAGTGCAAAGAGCAGGTGTTTGCGATTATCTGCATCGGTGGCGTTTTTGCCGGCGTAGCGGGCGGAATAGACTCCCGGGGCTCCGGCCAGGGCATCGACTTCGAGGCCGGAATCGTCGGCGAGGATGGTGGCGTCGGGGAAGCGGGCGCTGGCGTCGAGGGCTTTGATCAGGGCGTTGGCTTCGAAGGTGTTGCCGGTTTCTTCGGGTGCGGGGTGATCGTCCGGGTTGGGCTGTTGGGTGAGATCGGTGATGGGGGCGAAGTGATCGGCGACGATGGCGGCGATCTCTTCGGTTTTGTGGAAATTGTGGGAGGCTACAATTAGCATTTGGGATTTAGCATTTAACATTTGGGAAGAGGAATTAAGAATTGGAACCACTAATTAACACGAATGGACACTAAGGATAGGAAAGAAAGAGCATGATTTGGGAGAGACTCAATTGACAATGGGCAAGCGTGAATGGAAAATGAGAAACGATGAAGAGTTTTAAAACAGGTAAAATGATTGGACTGATGGGGGTGGGGCTGCTGTTGATGGGGCAGGTGGGGCTGGCGCAGGATGCGAAGAAGGGGGATCAGAACAAGGTGAATACCCGGACGCGGCCGGGCAGTATGATGGAGGATTCGCCGGTGAAGTTTCCGGAAAAGGGGGCGCTGCCTTCGAAATACAATCCGGATATCAAAGTGCCGCGACAGGATGCGGAGAAGGATTATTTTATTTTTGCCTCACCGTGTCGTTCGCTGAAGCAGATTGAACAGATTCAGCAGGAGATGCCCAAGGGGCAGTTCACGGTGGCGAAGCAGGATTGGTCGGGTTTGCAGCGCACGCATAAGATTCTGACTGAGGGCGGGGATCTGCATATCATGGCGGTGGGGGATAGCATTGTGAACGATACGATGCGTTCGGGCTGGGTGGGGAAGCTTCAAGAGGCGTATCCCAAAGCGAAAATCAAAACGACGGTGTATGTGCGAGGCGGTGGCGGTTGCCGTCACTATTGCGAAGAGGGCCGGGTGCAGAAGTATATCGTTCCGAGCAAACCGGACTTGGTTTTTATAGGTGGTATCAGTCAGCGTGGGGACATTGATTCGATTCGCGAGGTGATGCAGCAGATTCGTAAGGATTTGCCGCAGGTGGAATTTTTTCTGGCTTCGGGGGTGTTTGGCACGACGGATCCGCGTCAACCGGAAGCGCTGGCCAAGGCGCAGCATTCGGGCAGTGCTGCGTATGGGGCGGGGTTGAAGAAACTGGCGAAGGAGGAGGGTGCGGCTTATCTGGATATGACAACGCCTTGGGCGGAATATGTGGTGTCGTCAGGCGTGCATCCACATGTGTTCTATCGCGATGTGGTTCATGCTAATCCTTATGGTGAGCAGATATTGAGTAAGATATTGATGCGGTGGTGGAAGCCGGAGAATGGAACCACCAATGGACACTAAGAAACACGAATAAGAGGAGAGGCTATTACTAAAGATAGGGAGGCGAATATTCAATATTGGATAAGGAGCGGGGGGGGAATTAAGAATTAAGAATATGAAATCGCGTGCTGTTATTGCTTTGGGAGATGGGTCGTTTGAGTTGGCCAACTTACAAGTTGCGGAGGATCCGGGGGTGGATGAGGTGTTGGTTAGAATTCGGGCGGCGGGGGTGTGTCATACGGATTATGATTCGTTGACTTGGGGCAAGGCGATTGTGATGGGGCATGAGGGAGCGGGTGAGGTGGTGGCGGTGGGGGAGAATGTGAAGACGGTGGTGGCGGGTGATCGGGTGGTTTTGAATTGGGCGATTTCCTGTGGTGAGTGTTTTCAGTGTCAGCGGGGGAACTTTGCGATTTGTGAAAAACATTCGCCGGTGGCATCGCCGACGCCATTGGAGGGGCATGCGCGGGTGGAGGCGACGCTGAGGAGTAATGGTCAGCCGATTGAGCGGTCGTTTAATATTGGCACGATGTCTGAGCTGACGATGGTGCGCAAGGAGGCGGTGGTGAAGATTCCGGAGGGTAATGATATTTCGTATGAAGCGGCTTGCATCATTGGTTGCGGAGTGATGACGGGTTATGGTTCGGTGGTGAACGCGGCGAAGGTGGAGGCGGGTTCGTCGGTGGTGGTGATCGGTTGCGGTGGGGTGGGGCTGAATGTGATTCAGGGTGCGCGTATCGCTGGAGCAGGTCGCATCATTGCTTTGGATTTGAGTGCGGAGCGCTTGGTGATGGCGCAACAGTTTGGTGCCACCCATGTGATTCAGACGCAGCAAGATGATGTGGGTTTGTTGCGGGCAGCGGCGGAGGTAAGGGTTTTGACGGAGACGCGCGGGGCGGATTATGCTTTTGAAGCGACGGCGGTGCCGGCGCTGGGCGCGGCTCCCTTGGCGATGATTCGCAATGCGGGCACGGCGGTGCAGGTGAGCGGGATCGAGGAAGATTTGACGATCGATATGAATTTGTTTGAGTGGGACAAAACCTATCTGAATCCGCTTTATGGTTTGTGCAATGCTCCAGTGGATTTCCCTAAAATGCTGGAGCTGTATCAACAGGGGGATTTGTTGCTGGATGAAATGATCACCCGGACTTATAAGCTGGATCAACTGGGTGAAGCTTTTGCGGATATGCACGCAGGCCGGAATGCCAAAGGAGTGATTTCATTTAGCATTTAGGAATTAACATTTAGCATTTTTGAATTAGTACGGAATGGGGCGCAGGGAGCGGTTCTCGGAGATTCTATCTTCTAGTTCCTATCTTCTAACTCCCCATTTCTGTATTTCTGCATCACCGCGCGGAAGGTGTTGTCCTTGGCTCCGGCAGTGGAGGAGGGGTCTTTGAGGAATAGGCTGAGGATCCAGGTCAGGGCCATGGCGAGGCTGAATCCGATCGGCCAGTACCAGACGGAGAACCAATCGGGGTTGGCATACATCAGGTAGATGGTGATGGCGGTGGCGGAAAAGATGCCGATGAAAACGCCTCGGGTGCTAACCCGGGGGGAGAAAAAAGCGAGGATGAAGATGGCGAGCAAGGGGCCGCCAAATGCGGAGGTGAGTTTTTTTCCGATGTCGAAAACGTCCCCGAGGTCACCGACAAAACAGGCGAGGGTGACGGCGATGGCTCCGATGAATACCACCAAGCAACGGATGATGAGCACGTCGTCTTTTTCGTTTTTGGGTTTCCATTGGGGTTTCAAGCGGTCACGGAAGTCGACGATCAGCACGGTGCTTATGGAGTGAATGCCGGAATCGATGCTCGACATGATGGCGGCCATGAGGGCGGCGAGGAACAGGCCGGACAGGCCGGGAGGGAAATGCAGTTCGACAAAACGCGGCAGGGCCTGGTCTTGTAAACCAAGAGCGAGCATGTCTTCGCGGACAGATTCGGGATGGGAGGCGTAATAGGATTCTATGTCGTTTGCCGAGGGATTGCCTTTTGCGAGAACTGCAAACTCTTCGCGATTCTGGATGTCGGTGGGCCATTCTTTAAAGGGCGAACGGTTGAGTTCCTCGTGAACTACTGGAACCAGTTCCTGCGGCTGTTGTTCGAAACGCACATGCAGCGCCATGCCGATGAAAAGCAGGGCGGGCATGATCAGCCACATGCCGGCGAGATTAAGAAAGGCTCCGATTTTGGCGGTTTTTTCTGATTTGGCGGAGAGGTAGCGTTGCACTGCTACCTGGTCGGCACCAAATGCGGAGAGAGCTTCGAGGAAAACTCCGGTGATCACTGCCCAACTGCCGAATTTGAGGGTCATCGAGGGAGTGAAGTCAAACAGGACCTTTTCCCGGCCTTCAAAATAGGAATCGACGATGCCGCTGACACCTCCACTGTCCTCGGGCGAAATGAGTAGGATGACTACCAGGATGATGGTGATCGCAAAGACAAAAAACTGCACCACATCGGTCCACATGACGGCGCGCAGGCCACCCATCATGGTGTAGAGAATGGAAACTCCACCGAGGGCGATGATGACGCTGACTTGCGAAAAACCAGAGACGCTGGCCATGACCAGTGAAGCGGCGTAAGTGGCGGCAGCCATCCAGGCGATGCGCAGCAGGACAAACAGGCCGCTGGCGAGGCAGCGTACGGAGAGATGGAAACGGCGTTCGAGGTATTCGTAGGCGGTGGGGCATTTCAGGCGACGGAACATGGGAATGAATACCCAGATCACCAGTGGGGTCATCAGGGTGAAGGAGATCATCACCGCGCCGACGGTCAGGCCGGTGCCGTAGGCGGCGGAGGGATACATGACAAAGCTGTTGGAGGAAAACAGGGTTGCCATGACGCTGAGGCCGACGGCCAGCCAGCCCATCGAGTTACTGGCGGCGAAGTATTCCTTGCGCGATTGGTGTTGCCCGAAAACGACGCCCATGATGATGATGAAAGCGAGGTAGGCGGCGATGACGAGGTAGTCGGCGTAGTGCATGGAGGGAGGGGAGGCGGTAGGTGTTTAGGCTATAGGAAGAGAAGATGGGAGGGGGAGGGAATGCGGAATGTTGAATTTTGAAGGGGGGAGAGGGATTTAGCGAGGGAGGGGGACTGTGGGGAAAATAATGGACAATGGAAAGTGGATAAGGGACAATGAAAATATGAAATATCTGCCCCCTAGGATTTCGGTTGTTTGTTGTTGTTTTATTCTGTGTGTGAATGGAGTGAGGCTGCAAGCTCAAAATGAGGTGCCGATGGTCTCTGCGGTGGAGGGGCAGCCTTTGGCGGCTAATGTCAGTCGCTTGCTCACTGCACTTGAATATTTGGGTAAACCTTTGCCTATGGAGGTGGCGAAGGCTGCTCGACAGGCTGCGGTTGAGAGGGATGCGGCAAAGTTGCAGCAGGTTTTGGATCGGCAGGTGTTGTTTGTGGTGGAGCTGAATCCGGAGGTGCGGGTGAAGGTTCGTCGAGGTCCGGCAAAAGCGGGGTTGCAGCAGGGGGGCTTCACACCCTGTCTGGTGAAAGTGATCAACAGTAGCACGGTGGCCGGGCAATTGCAGGTGGTATCGCCGCAGGCGGGTGCGGTGTATGCGGGCGCGGCAATTTCCATTTTGAAGCGCATGGCGCAAACGCAGTTGAATGATAATGAAAACAAGCAGGGAACGAGTGATCGTTTTCTCGCAGTGGAGATGTTCCGTTCTCCGCCGATGACCGAGGGCTTGAGTGGGCTGGCAGTGGAGTATGCGATTGCGCTGATCTATAGCAGTGAAGCGGGAAAACGTGAGGCAACGATTGGTTTTGATGTGGGGGCAGGCACTCAGGATTTGGGGTTTCGGGGGCAGGTGCCGGTTTTGTTTGATATCAAGCCGGCGACGAGGGTCAAGCTGGCGATTAAAGATGAGGATGGGCAGCCAAGCACGGCGCGCTTGGTTTTTCGTGATCCGCAGGGGCATGTTTATCCTTCGCAGGTGAAGCGGCTCGCGCCGGATTTATTTTTTCAGCCGCAGATATACCGCCATCATGGGGAGTCGGTGTTGTTGCCTCCGGGCAAGTTGAGTGTCGAGTATAACCGTGGTCCGGAGTATGAGTTGCTACAGAAAGATATTGTGGTGAGTGCCGCCCAGCCAATGGATTTGGAGCTTTCCCTGAAGCGTTGGGTGGATCCGATGAAATATGGATTTTATTGCGGGGATCATCACATCCATGCGGCGGGCTGCGCGCACTACACCAGTCCGTCCGAGGGGGTGACGCCAAAGGATATTTTTCTGCAGGTGAAGGGGTAGGGGCTGAATGTGGGCTGTATTTTGACCTGGGGTTATGGTTGGGAGTATCAACGGTCGTTTTTTTCTCCGCAGGCTGACAAGCTGAGCGAGCCGTTGACTTTGATAAAGTATGACCTCGAGATCAGCGGTTTTGGGTCGGCTGCCTTGGGGCATGTGTGTTTGCTGAATCTGAAGGATCAAGTTTACCCCGGCACGCAAGGTAACATGAAAAGTTGGCCGAGTTGGACGGTGCCGGTATTACGTTGGTGCAAGGAGCAGGGTGGGGTCACGGGGTATCCGCATTCGTCGTTGCGTATCAATGCCGGGACTTCGGCACAAGAGACCATGTTGGCTTATGATGCGGATGGAGATGAACTGCTCAGTGAAATGGAGGTGGCGGGCAAGGTATTGCCTGCGGATTTTAACAAAATCGATAGCGACCGAAGTCAGTCACTTTCTGAACGGGAACTTTTGTTCTCGACTAACGAGGCACTTGATCAATTACCCAATCTGGCGATTCCGGCGATGATGGGAGGCGGAGCCTTGGAGATTTTTGTCAGCGTGCCGGAAGGGGTTTGTGATTTCATCTCGGCGATGGATACCGATCGTATAGGAGAGTGGAACACTTGGTATCACTTGTTGAACAGTGGTTTTCCTTTGAAGGTCAGCGGAGAGACTGATTACCCTTGCATGAGCAGTCGGCGGGTGGGGCAGGGGCGGGTTTATGTGCAGATGGGGGAGATCAAGGAATTGAAATACGAGGATTGGATACGCGGGGTGGAGAAGGGGCAGTCTTATGTGTCCGATGGTTACGCGCATGCTTTGAAGTTCAGTGTGAATGGCGAAGTGCCGGGTCAATCCGATTTGCAGCTGGATCAAGCGGGGGAGGTTGAAGTCGCGGCGACCGTGGCTTTTGCGCCGGAATTGCCCAAGGCGGTGGCTTATGGACAGATCACTCCGGCTGCGGGTCGTCGTATTGTAGGGGATACGGTGCACTTGCATGCTGAGCGCACTTTGGAGACGGTGAAGGGGGGCAAGCGTTTGGTGGAAATTGTGGTGAATGGCCGGGCGGTGGCCAGTCAGTATATGCCGGCGGATGGCAAGGGGCATGATTTGAAATTCAAAGTGAAGGTGGATCGCAGCAGTTGGATTGCTTTGCGTCATTTCCCTCAACTGCATACCAATCCGGTGAACGTGATGGTCGCGGGCAAGCCCATTCGAGCTTCGCGCCGCAGCATTCTGTATTGTGCGGAAGCGGTGAAACGTTTGTGGAAAAACCGCAGCAAAAGGATTTCAAAAGAGGAGCGGGCGGAGGCGGAAAAAACCTATCAACGGGCGATTGAAACTTATTAAAAACGTGCGGCGCAGGCGCCGGAGGAATCGTGAAGGGGTAGAGAATGTGGGAAATATTGAATATTTGTGTGTGGAGATAAGTCAAAAAAGAACAAAGAAAATAATATGATAAAATATGGAATGATCGTTGTGGCCATGTGTCTTTTCGCAGGGTCGGTGGTGGCGGAAGACAGTGAGCGAGTGCGCGAGCTTGAAGCCAAGGTGAAGGCCTTGGAGAAAAAGATTGATCGACTTGAATCTTCTACCGCTCCGGCAGTGGCTAGGATGGGGCGGGAGCAGGTGGTGGAAAAACAAAAACAGAGAGCGAGGGCACGCATGCGAAAGGATGCGGCAATCTATTCACGCGATGAGTTGCATGAGATTGAGGATCTGTATCAAGTGGCCAATAAAAAATGGCAAAGCAAGGAGGGCAAGGAGAGCTTGTTGTTATTGATTGATAAGTTCGACGAAGCGAACCGCGTCGGCTGCGCGCTTACATACCTCGCGCAGATGAGTCGGGGTGATGATCGAGAGGAGTATCTTGAGGAGGCCATTGACGATTATGGCGATTGTTATTATGGTAACGGCGTGCAAGTGGGAGCTTATGCGCGGTTTTTACTCGCGCATCATTACAATGAAACCGGTGAAGAGGATGATGCCGAGGAATTGCTTGAAGAGATTTTAGAGGATTATCCCGATTCGATTAACCACAATGGGGAGTTGCTGGTGGATTTGATCAAGTCGACTCGAAAGTGAGCCTAGCTCTCCGGAAGTGCCCTGTGCTTCAAATCCGTAAAAAAACTTTTTTACGGTAGAGCAGGTAGAGCAGTAACCATTTGACCGCGAGGACGGCGGTGACCATGAGCACAGGGGCGAAGCTGGCGGCAAAAGAGTCGGCAAAACCTTTGAATACGGCATTTGCGGTGTAAGAGAAGTCGATGAATTTCGGAGCCATGTAAATGAGGATGGGATTGAGTCCGATGACGGTAAAAAAGATGGCCCATTTTTTAAACCCTAGCACATCGATGATGAAGTAAAATACGGACAGAAAAATCAGGCTCCAGCCGCCGACATATACGACAAAAGAGCTGCTCCAGAGGTTTTTATTGATAGGAAAGAAGGGATCCCAGAATTTACCTAACCAGAGCAAGGCGGTTCCTGCCAGCGCCAGGCACACGGCTTTCATCCAGGGCTGCAAGCGGCGGCTTTCGGGGGAGAGGAAAATCCCAGTCAAAGCACCTAGCAGCGCGGTGGCTACAGCGGGGATGGTGGCCAGCAGTCCTTCGGGGTCATGCACTCCTTTGTAGAGACGGCCGGGAATGAGATGGCTGTCAACGTAACTCACCAGGCTGCCTTCCATGGTAAGGATTCCGGCACCCTGTCCGGGAACAGGGATCCATTTAAGCATCGCCCAGTAGGCGAGCAGCAGACCGACAAAAGAAAGCGCTTGTCCGATCATTTTGGTATTGATGACTATCAGACCTGCAAACATGTAGGCTAATCCGATTCTGCCCAGAACGCTGGGGAACCTCATTTCAGCGAAGGATGTCTGGAAGAGTCCGTTGTTATAAACAATGCCCAGCAAGACGAGTATGAGTCCGCGTTGGATGACATGGCGGGTGAGTTTGATTTTTTCCTCTCCTCGCTGCAGGCGTTTGGTCAGGGAGAAAGGCATAGCCACACCGGCTATGAACAGGAACAGCGGAAAGATCATGTCATAGAACGTGAATCCGTCCCATTCCACATGATGGAGCTGAGCGTTGATGGTATGGAGGAAGCCCCAGTCAAAGTAGGCTGTCAGCGCATGGATGAGACTTGCCCCTCCCATGATCCAGAACATATCAAAACCACGCAAAGCATCGAGCGAATGCAGACGAGTGGTTTTTTTAACCGCAGCGATGTTTTGCAGTTCGGTGATCGGAGGATCGGTGACCGCAGGGAAAGGGGTGCCGGTATCGTAGTTTTTCGACGTTTTGGGAGATGGGGGCAAAGGCATATCCAGGCAGGGGCTAAGAGTAGAAGTTGAAGGTTACATGGTCGGTTGAATCGAGTAGAGACCTTTGGTCGAGCAATAAGCTTCTTCGATGCCCCAGTGTTTTTTCTCGTGACCGGCGCCCCAGGTGTCAGAAAAAATGACTTCTTTTTTAGCGGTGTTGTAACCGATGATCATGCGCATATGGCCGCCTCGGCTCTGGCTGATACGGACAGGCTCTTTGTAAATGCCTACAGTCACGGTCCATAGGAGGGGGATGCCCGCATCGATGGAGCGTTTGATTTCGGCTTCGAATTTTTTGATGCCGCTGCGGCTTTTTAAGCGGGTGGCTCTGAGTATTTCGGGGTCAAAATAATCAAAATTATACCAGTTGTTTACATTGCCACCTGCGGGAACTCTTTTTGCATCGGCTCTTTTGGCGATGCGGTTGTAGTCTTCGCTGAGATCAACCATGTCCTGATAGTCCATCGCATCGTGGGTTTTGATGCGCATTTTAAAGCGACCGGCGATGCTTTTGAGCGCATCGATCATGCCGCTGGTGCTGGTTCCGCCGCTGGCAGATGAATTGGCGATTTGGGCGATCTCGTGCTGGTCAACTTGCAGTTTGTAATAACCAAACATACGTGCGGTGGCAGCCACCACGCAGTAGCCTTTTTGACCCTGGTCGACCATGGGGATGCCTTTGATATACACGTCGCCATCTTCGCGTACGACGTTGTTGGGAAGGTCGCTTTTTTTCATTCGTTTAACTGGCCCAGACAGTTGCTCTTCCATGAAGCTTTTTTTAACGATGGGAGCCATGCGCAAGCGAATGAATTCGCCGCGAAAAGCTGCTCCTCTTTCTTTTTTGCTGCTGTATTCCAAGAGGTAGGCGAAGTTGTCATTGTTCCAAACGACTCCTTTGGTTTTGACGGCGCTTTTGTTGTCGCGGGCTTTTTTTTCTGGTTTGGCACCGCTGATGCTGCTGAGGATACGGTTCCATTTTTGCAATTCTCCATTAAACTGAATCTCGCGCAGGTAGGCGTCGTCGCCCCGGTTGAAAATAGATACCTGCACTTGTTTGGGCACTCCATCGGCAAACGTGATAATGGTTTCGCCGACGGTAGCATCTTTAACAGATAGCTTTTCTCCACCGCCTGATACGCGAGCGGAATCTTTGGTATCGGAGGTCCAACGGAAGCCGAGCCGGCCATAACGATCCATAAAAGCATCCTGGGAGAGTTTCCAGAATTCAGGTTTGCTGAGGATTTCTTCCAGTGAGGCTGATTTGTCCTGTGCCTTTACAGCTAAGGGGAAGCAAGCGAGAGCGAAAAATAACAGCAGGGTATTCGTTTTCATAAAAAAGCAGGTTGTGAGCTTGTGGCCGTAGGCTTGGTAAACATAACGACCGTCGTCCTTAACGGCAAGTCTCTTTTCACGAATAGCTATCGCAGGCACCGTTTTACAAATGATTTTAAACTATGCGGCAATTTTTTTTATAACCACTGATTACACTGATAATCACTGATGGGGAAGTAGAGTTGAAGCAAAAAAGTAATATAATTCAGCGCATATGGGTGGTTTGATTTAGGAAATGAGCAGGAGACTCTTATTTGCGGCTTCCGCTGATGAGACGGTAAATGATGGGTGTGGCGATGAGTGAGAAAAGAATGGAAATACAGAGCGCGCCGATGATGCCAATAGCGAGAGGGCGGAGCATATCCGCTCCGTGGCCGATGCCCCAGGCGAGGGGAGCCATCGCTAGTACCGTTGATAGCGAGGTCATCAGAATGGGGCGGAATCGGCGGTGACCGGACTGGATAAGAGCATCGTCGAGGCTGACTCCTTGGGCTAGATGGTGATCGACAAGATCGAGCAATTGTTCTATTCAACAGTCTTTTGATTGACCCGTTTGAGAGGAGGTATTTATCACACAATAGGTTAATGTTGCACCACAGAGGCACGTATCTTGCGACTTAAAGCAAAGTCTTTCTGAACCTGCACATTGCCGGTAGTAGAGCAAAAAGTTTTCAGGCTGCTATCAAAATTTTCAATAAAAAGATCGTAAAGTAAGTTTATAGAAATCGCCGTCATCAGAAAACTCTCTAATGCATGGCGAAATTTCATCTGTTCAGGTAACATTAGATATAGTTGTCGCAAAGCTGAAACGGCAGTTGGGCGAAACACTCCGGCCTTTTCAGTGGCTTCTTTGGACAAATACTGCCGAGCCATATCGCCGCAAAAAAGCCCCTGTCCTGCACTTCCTGGTGCTACAAAGAGGCGTTTGTAACGATTGGAAACTCTTGAAGGCATGCGTTTGGCGAGCGCACTGCGTATCAAGGTTTTTGTCTGATCCCCATTTACGTGATATGAAGACGGTAGTTGCCATAGTAAGTCCACCACTCGTTTATCAAGGTAGGGTAATCGCCCCTCAATACCATTTGCCATTTCCGAACGGTCACCAAGGAAAGATAAATTGTAGTTAGGCATATCTGTAATGGCAATTGTGTAGCGCGAAAGGGTCATGTCATCCAAGCGACGGGCAACCGGGTTAAAGTGGTCTATCCAATCAATAAGCTGGCCAGCTGTATTAGTTTGGGAAGCATTGCGCAGTTCAGGACACACCAAACCATACAGCAATGATTCAACAATATTAGCACGCTGAGCCGAGTAAGGAATACCCAAACCTGCATTACCTGCAAGTCTTTTGCGTCCGGAAAAGCTAGCTGTAGGCATGATGCCATCTTTTGAGCTGTTGCTCTTTAAAAATTCCTTCAGCGCCTTACGGCTAGATTTATTTTCTACAGTGCTAAGTAATTCGGCATGGCGAAAGTAGGCATAACCTCCATGAATTTCATCGGCTCCCTCCCCTGCAAGAATTACTTTGACGTCTTTCGAGGCTCTACCCGAAAGACAAAGTTTTGCCGTTCCGTGTGTATTGACTGCGATAGATTCTGAGTGCCACATAGAGCGCGCAAAATGACCATCAAGATCACCATTCCCCACCCCTTCGATCTTATGCGTGAACCCTAACTTCGAAGCAGCAAATCCTGCGTCTTCAGCTTCTGCATAAGCAGCCTCATCAAAACCAATGGTATACGCGGAGTGATCTTTTGTGGAATTTTCCCTCATCATGGCCCCAGTCAAAATGGAATCAACCCCGCCCGATAGATAAAGCCCAATATCAACATCGCCGTGCAACCGATCCTTAACAGCAGATTTAAATGCTTCCTCAAAAGCATCTTCTGCCTGAGCTCGGCTTCCTCGCCAAGTTCCTGCCACCTCCGGATTCAGCTCGGCGTGTTGGCGACTGGTGATTTGTCCTTTTGCATCGATCGTCATCATCGTACCTGGCATTACAGGATTGATGCCGGCAAATAGGGTTTCATCAGGAAGAAAAACGCCGTGGATACGACGGAATACAGCCTCTGGCTCAAAGCGTCGTTCGGTCATCGGGTGAGCCAACAGGGATTTGATTTCCGATCCAAATAGAAGTAATCCATTCTGAATAGAATAAAATAACGGCTTAACTCCAAAACGGTCGCGGGCAATCAATGTTTTTTGATTGCTGCCGTCGTATAAAACAAAGGCGAATTCGCCCTCCAAATGATCTACGAAACCGGAACCGTCGCGTAAATAAAGTGCGATTAAAACCTCTGTGTCAGATGTGGTTCGAAAATAATAACCACCCTTTTCCAATTCCTCACGTAAATGCTCGAAACCGTATATCTCACCGTTAAAAACAATTGTTACATCACCCGCGCTGCCATGCATCGGCTGTTGACCCCCTGTGATATCCACAATAGCCAAGCGCGAATGCAGTAGAGCCACACGTTGAGAACTCTCTTCCCAGTCACCTACTCCGTCGGGGCCGCGATGTAGTATCGCGTTAATCATCGGCCAGGCACGCTCTAGGCTAACTTGTGAGTTTTTCTCAAGTGCTATTTCTCCTGCAATTCCACACATACAAATATATCTAATAATAAAGGTGTTTGAACAAGGGCTAAAACTATGAGTTGCTTGACTTGGCGAGAGCGGCCTCTTTCAAGGAATCCAACGGAGTTTTCTTCATTTGAGTTCTTATTTTTTTCAGATCTTTTATAACAAACCCTGCCATCGAAGCTTCTTTCAAAATTCTCGTTACCACTTGAAAAAGATTGATGCCGGAAGTCTGCTGTTTGATGAAGTTCCAACCGACTCCTGCGAAATTCTCCAAGTAATTTTCAATACCTGCTCCCAATGCCAAGTTTAAAAGTGAGGTCTGTCCGGTCAGCTTGTAACAAATCTGCGCAAATTTTAATAATTCCCGTTCACGCTGCAGGGTTTTAGAAAGAACATAACCGGTTTTGCGAGTCGCCACCCAATTAATATTGATATTCTGTTCGGCGATAGCTTTCACCGAGTGGTGCCAGAGAGGTGGTAGATAAATCATATCTCCTTCTTCCAATACGAAGTTGCAAAATTTCGCATTCTTTGGTAGCGCATGGGGTTTATTTTGTAAGTTATTACCAAGCAGGGCAGCGCGGCTGAATGGGTAGTTGCGCAAAGGGGTGTGTGGTGAAACGATGCGCCATTCCTTGCGCCCCTTGAGCTGCAGGTTGAATACGTAGAGTAAGTTGCCGTCATAGTGACTCGGCGTGATATTACCGGCAGCGTTCAACCAGAGCCGACAGTGGGTTTCTCGGCAAAAAGAAGCCTTAAGTTCCTGCGCAACAATATCGGGTGTTTTTACCAAGGGGCTCAGAGCCTGCGCAGAACCCTCGAACCAAAACGTATTTACTTTTACCTCCCCACCATCTACAAACTTTTCTCGCACCTTGTCGAACGACATGTCTTTAAAGCGCTGAACCGTTTGCCCAACGCCTTCGATGACAACAGGGTATTCGGGTTCGAAGTAACGGTTATGAAACTCATCGGAACCAACGTCAGCCGGTATTTTCTCTATTTTAAAACGTTTTGCGCACATGCTCGTGTTTTTTATTTCAAACTAAAGTGCAAGCTAGATAAACTCTAGCTCTTATCGGTAAGTCACATATTTTTGAGTGTAGGGAGAAAAGTGGTTGCAAAGAGGTAGTTTATGTAGGGTTTTTATTGGGATCCTGACTTAGCTGCATTCTTGATGAAATCAGCAAGCTCTTCGGTGAGTATTTTTGCTCCAGATATGTGTAGATGATCAATATCCGAGAAGTGCAGGTGTTTGAATTGGTGGTGCCCATTTTTGTGAATGTCAATAAAATGTATATTGCTTGTTTTCTTGCTTAGCTCCTGTAGTTGTCTGACTATCAGTTGGTAGTCGGCGTTTCCGGTTCCGTCGCCGTCGACTACAGGCAGCTTTGTAACCGCCGGGTGATAAGGAGGGGTGAAAAGAAGAACATTGATGCCTTTTTGACTTAGATTTTTTACTGATTGGTAGAATTGTAGCCATGCGTCCTGATTCCATTTAAAGTTTCGTCTGCTGATTTTTGCGCAAATTTTATTGTGAGTTGTCTTGTTCCATAAGTTAGGAAGTCCTCGATTCTTTTTCTTTGACCACCCCAAGGTAAAAGGGGTTTTACTAAGTGAGGCTTTGAGTTGCTGTAAATTGATAGGATCATGTGCAGTAGGCCTATTGGTCAGTTCATTCCAGTGTTGCCGGTCATATTGATACCCCGGGCTTCGCTGAAAAATTTTAGCGCGTCGATCAACGGCATAGGATTGGCTGAATATTCTCGAACTTACTCCCCAGACAACCCATTTCAGTTCGGGTAGGTTTGCTAGGTATTGATTGGCGATCAAGCATTGAAACGGCACGCCACTACCTGCTGGAGATAGACTCAAAACTGCAGGAAATTCATCATCATAAAGCTGTTGGAACCTTTTCTGGTTCACTCCGCAGGCGGTTTGGGAGTTACCGATCACCACCAGTTTTAGTTGATTGCGTAATTTCCAGTAGATTGGCATCCTTAAGGAAATATTGCTTTGATATTCGTAGCGGATATTTTTTGGCGAACTGTATGATTTAGGAATCGGTGTGAGGTCGTAGTAGAGGTTCTCGTCGGGATCGAAAAGGAGATCGTTGCGAAGATAAACAGCATTGATTCCCGATATGGAAGCAAGGGGCGAAATCCAAAGGGTGCTAGATTTACTAGTGCGATTGGAGATTGGCAATATTTCCGTCCCAGTGACTGCCCAGTGGGCAACCCTTATTTTTCCTAACTTTGGTTGAGGTCCTTCTATTACTTTAATAATCTTATATTCATTGATTGTGAGAGCCTCTTCATACGGAGCGATCTCCTCGAGTGTGGGAATGCTGGAACTTTGAAGTAGCTCAACTTTCAGATGCGTATTGCCGATTAGGTTGCTGCTTTCCCTTTTGCGACACCCAACAGGTAATAAACTAAGCAGTGATATGATTAATCTTATTGAAACCAGTATTGAGGGTTGGCGGCACATGTAGAGTTTTTGGGTAAAAGAATGGGGGGTGAAGTATTACTCAGAAGGTAGGTTGTTATTTTCATCTTTGCTGTTCCGTTTCCATATCACGAGACTCGTTCCTCGAATGTTACGAAGACCGAGTCCTTCATGCGCCTCAATTTGTTCAAGGGCTTTGGTCACTCCTTTCCAGACTCCGTAGTCGTGCCAAACGATCACGCCACCGGCTCTAACCATAGCTCGAGCCGCCACCGTATCTGAGATTGCGTATTCGTAAGCGTGTGAACCATCTACGAAAACCAGTGAGCAGGAATCTGTGAAGGTCGAGAAATCAAAGCTTCCTGAATCGCCGAATAATTGGCTTATTTTTTTGATCGTATTGGGAAACTTCGCTCGATATTTTTCGTATCGCGAACCTGAGCACGATTTGTCTACCATGTGCACTTCTCCCTTCTCAATCTCAAATTGTGTTGGTGTATCTGGCGGTAAATCTAGTGTGTGAACATGGCATTCCACTGATGAATTCATCGCAAGATTGAGCGTTGTGCGTCCGTCGAAAGTGCCGATTTCGAAAAGGTCAGTGCCCTTCTCGCACTGTGCGGCGAGTGAACTCAAGATTCCGAGCTCACTGATTCGAACGTTTCCATCCTTTTTTTCCGCCTCCCAGACCGGTCGTGCTCCGTCTTCGCAAAACGCCCGCCAACTCACCTCAGGCAAGCGGGTCTCGTGGAGTTTCGCTGTTTCCCCACGAATCTTACGGGAAAGGTTCCGCCAGTGTCGAGAAAGCGTAGACAATGGCAAATATACTGATGTGGCATAGCGCCCGTAACAAAAAGCTTTAATTCCTGCGTTACTAGATTTCCCCTTTTTCATTTATTCGCCCTTTTATTGTCAAACCAAGGTTGTGAAGGGGTGAATCCCTGATTACATTTCAATGCAAGAATACTGAGCATTCTTGCATTGCTGCTAAAAATATTAGCAGCCTTGGTGTTTATAAATATGCTTAGAGGACATTATCGAAAGATTATGGGTATTCTTTTTTTTGAGCCTAGCGGTGAGTTGTTTAGATAATGACTTGGTAATGTCGAGGAACTTAATTTTCTTAAATAGAATTTGTTTAACCTGAGCGTCGGGATTTTATCTAGAATTATGCGCATACTTTATGTCGAAGACTCCACCTCATTAAGGCAGACTATTGCCAGAGGACTGAAAACGGAGGGTTTTATCGTGGATCTTGCTGAAGACGGAATCGCTGCGCTTGATTTGGCATTGGTTACAGAGTATGACGTTATTATTCTTGATATTATGCTCCCCAGAATGGATGGATTTGAAGTGCTAAGGAGGTTGAGAGAAGCTGAGGTTAATAGCCAAATTCTCATGCTGTCGGCGCGAGTGACTATTGAGGATCGAGTGAATGGTCTAGAGTTGGGCGCAGATGATTATTTAGTAAAACCTTTCGCTTGGAAGGAATTGCTGGCGCGGGTTCGGAACTTAATTCGGCATCGATATGGTCACCAGTCCAAGTGTTTAAATATGGGGAGTTTGACCATAGACCCTCAGTCTAGGCGTATTTGGGTTAGCGAGAAGGAATTGCACTTGCGACCCCGGGAATTTAGTATTCTCGAGCACCTAGCCTTCCGAGTTGGAAAAGTTGTATCACGAACAGAATTGATCGAACACATCTATGATCACACTATGGATCTGAAAAGCAATGCCGTGGATTCCGCTGTTTGTAACATCCGGAAAAAGCTAGCGCTTGCGGGGTGCGAAGGCATGATTTCTACGGTTCCTAGAAGGGGTTATCTGTTGCAAGCAACTACGCGGACGTCATGAATAAATCCCGTGTATCCATCCAACGCCATCTTGTGGTTTACCTGACCACTACCACCATCGTTCTTTTCGGGCTCAGTGCGCTCGGGTTGTATTTTTACATGCGCCATGCTTTTTACGAACAGTTGGATGGGAATCTTGAGCACTTGGCTGAAGAGTTTATTTCCGAGACTGAGCGTAGGATTGACGGTGGAGTGGAGTGTGAATTTGAGGAGTTGGATTTAGAAAGTTTTAGAAAAAAAGATTCTGGGAAGCGTGCCTATTACGAACTTATCGATCACCGGGGCAAGGTTTTGATTCGCTCTGCTTCTCTTGCCGCCGATGAGAAATTGCCGCGCCGGCGGGTGAGTGGTGAGAGGTTCATTATCGAGCCTTTTAATGCTCCGGGAATGGCTCCTGGGCGGATTATATTTGCTTCATTTTCTATAGAGCTTGATGACGATGATGACGATGATCTTGATCCTGGAGACCTTGCGGAGATGGCGGCGCGAACACCTTCTGAAAAAGCGTATGTTGATAGCTACGATAAAGAGGATCCGAAAAACATCACTTTTCTCGCAATTACCGAAAACACATCGGACTTGAAGCGGACTCTTTTTATGCTCGCCTTGGGGTTATCGGTCACTGGAATGGTTCTTGTAGGTGTGACATTATTGCTAGTTCCTAAAATTGTTCGCAATGCATGCCGGCCTATGCTGGAAATCGCGAAGCTCACGGGACAAATGGGGGCAGATAATTTGGATGTTCAATTGCCGGTGATGGAGATGCCCATTGAGATCCGGCCGATCATTGTTAAGTTTAACCAGTTTATAGAGCGACTTGACGCTTCTATTCAAAAGGAGCGCCGTTTTTCAAGAAACTTGGCGCATGAACTCCGGACGCCTGTAACAGAAATACGTTCTTTAATGGAGGTAGCTGCTGACACATCGGATAAAGATACTGCGATTACCTCGCAGGAAATCTATCACCAGGGAGCTATGATCAGTCAGCGGATGAGCAGGATAATTGAAGTGCTATCAGCGATTCACCAAGGGGGGGAGCAAGCGGTTTTAGTTGCTTCGGTGCCGCAATCAATAGGGTTGGCTTTGGAACGATCGATTGCAGTCTTTGCTTCACAAACTCAAACGCGTTTTAATTTAGGTGAATCAAACTACGAGAAAATCGTGATCGATCCTGAATTGTTGCGTGCTGTTATCGACAACCTTTTGATGAATGCGGTGGTTCATTCGCCAGACAACTCGCAAATCTCAGTTTTTTGTCACGCGGATGGATTTTCTATTGTAAATACGACAACGGATCTGGAGCAGGCTGACTTGGCGTTTTTGAAGGAACCGTTCTGGCAACAAGATGCAGCACGCTCTGATCCGGATCGTTTTGGTCTGGGTTTGACTTTGGTGGCGGTTTATCTGCGTTTGCTGAATGGAG
>JAJRVS010000273.1 GCA_024277195.1 Verrucomicrobiota bacterium
GGAATGAAGCGACACAAAACTACGCGA
Source organism: Verrucomicrobiota bacterium (assembly GCA_024277195.1). Taxonomy (GTDB): domain Bacteria; phylum Verrucomicrobiota; class Verrucomicrobiia; order Verrucomicrobiales; family DEV007; genus JAADHD01. The sequence continues at coordinate 28 of JAJRVS010000273.1, forward strand.
TGCGCCTGCAGGATAATGGCTCGGGAATTCAGCTTGGCTTTCTATTTTGCAGCGAAAGTTTGGCGGACACTGCAGGCAGGGAATTTCACCGCTGGTGGAGTGACTCTACGTTCAATGCAGCAGGCTGGCATCACGTTGCAGTGGTTTATACTTTTGGGAAAGGGAATAGTTTGCGAGCTTACATTGATGGTAAGCCGACAAAGGGAGTCTGGGATCTTGGCGGAAACACCAATTTGCCACCAGTCGTGAAGGCAGATTCGGATCTGGTGATCGGATCAAGTTCCAAGCTCGGACCTGGGCACCCTTTTAATGGTTGGCTCGACGATGTGCGGGTATATCGCGAGGCTCTTTCCGATAAAATCTTGAGAAGCCGATTTGTTTTCACCCCGCCTCCGCCGCAGATCACCAAGGCAATGCTGAAACCTGGGAAGGTTCTCGTTCAAATTAGTGAAAAAGGCGTCATTAAATCGTGGAAATGGCCGGATTGGCCAGTGGTGACTGAGGATTACACAGCACCCGCCTTTGGATTCTTTGAATTGCCGCACAAATATATTTCGACAGGTGTGCGGGCCGACCGGGCAAACCCGACACATATTCGCGCTTCGGCATTGGTGACGATTCCCGCAGGAAAGCATCGCCTGCTTCTTCGTGGGCGCGGAGCGACACGCCTGAAGATTGATGGAAAGCTGATCCTGGAAAACCCGTTTCCGAGCAAGGAAACCGGCGCCCATACTCCGCTTTCGGTGCAGGATGATTACCTTGATCTTGGAGCGGACTTTCGTTTTGCTCCGCCTGGAAATCTGGAAAAGTGGGTGGACTTTGACTCCAAAGGCGGTGAACATTTTGTCATCCTCGAAACCATTTTGGGAGGCGTTTTGTCTGGAACCAGTAAGCGCCGCCCGGAATTTGGAGAAACAGTTGTGGCGATTTCGCTAGAGGGTTCTGAATCGTGGAACCTGCTAAGTCCAAATGATCGTAAAACCCCCTACACCGATGAAGGTTGGGCGGGATATGAAGCGGAACAGGCTGGATGGCTTGCATCGGAAAATACACGACGTAGAACAGAGAAGCGGGCAGAACAAGATGGTTATTGGAACAAGCGTCATGAGGCTGCAGCAAAATGGCTAGCGGACACAAAGCCGGTTGCTGTGCCCGAATTACCCAAGGGAATGCCTGCTAACAATGCGATCGATCACTTTATCGGCGCGCAAATCGTGAAAGTTGCGACGAATTCCAAACCGAGCAAGAATGGTGGGATTGACTACTTCAAAGAAGTCCAACCGTTGCTGGAAACGAAGTGCTACGACTGCCATAAGGGCAGTAAAATCAAAGGCGATTTGCGCTTGGATACACGTGAAGCAGCCTTTAAGGGAGGTGAAGCGGACGGGCCATCGGTGGTTCCTGGCAAAGTGGAGGACAGTTCGCTGATCTGGCGCATCAGACATGATGCAGGAGATGACATCATGCCCCCGAAGGGCGATCCGCTTACGAAAGCGGAAATAGCACTTCTGGAAAAATGGGTGCAAGAAGGAGCTTCGTGGCCGCAGTTTGACGTCGTCAGTTTTGAGCCGACACCGCTCGCAGGCGACCTCGTTTTTTTGCGTCGTGTCGCACTTGACATCGTAGGTGTGCCGCCGACCGAAGCTGAGATTTCCAAATTTCTGGCGGAGCCAAAAGACAAGCGTCGCCCGGCGGTGATAGATCGCTACCTCGCCGATGAGAGATGGGCGGATCATTGGATGGGATACTGGCAGGATGTGCTCGCCGAAAATCCGAATATACTCAACCCAACGCTGAATAATACCGGGCCGTTCCGCTGGTGGATTTACGAGTCACTTTTGGATAATAAACCACTCGACCTTTTTGTAACAGAGCTCATCCGCATGGAAGGCAGTGAGCGTTTTGGTGGACCACGCGGGTTTGGAACCGCTTCGCAAAACGATATGCCGATGGCGGCGAAAGGAATCGTGATCAGTTCAGCCTTTCTGGGGGTAGAGATGAAGTGCGCGCGCTGCCATGATGCGCCGGGGCATGAATGGATGCAGAAAGATCTTTTTGAATTGGCTGCCATGCTGGAAGAAAAGCCAGTTACACTTCCATTAAGCAGTAGCGTTCCATTGGCAGCGCGAAATATACCCGGCCGAAAATCGCTGATTAAAGTGACCTTGAAACCTGGCAGCAGCGTTGATCCCAGGTGGCCCTTTGATCAGTTCGTGGATTCAGAAGATGCGCTCAAGCTGACGCAAAATCCCAATAGCAAACGGGATCAGTTAGCCGCACTCATCACTGCTCCACAAAATGAGCGCTTTGCCCAAGTTATGGCGAACCGCATCTGGCAGCGCTATATGGGGCGAGGGATCGTCGATGTGATCCATGACTGGGAAAAAGGAAGCAGCTCGCATCCAGAACTATTAAAATGGCTTGGACGTGAGCTTGTTGCAGCGAAATACGATACCAAAGCGATCTCTCGCTTGATCCTCAACTCCAACGCCTATCAGCGTACAACCGATTCCAATTTGCAAGACCCGAGTCCGCTTTACGTTTCGCCGTCGCCACGGCGCTTGCAGGCGGAGCAGGTGATTGATTCCCTTTTTAGCGCGACCGGAAAACCTTTCAATGTTGAAGAAGTTAGTCTCGATATAGACAGTGTGCGGGATCTAAACAATGCAATCACACTAGGCAAACCCCGCCGCGCCTGGATGCTCGCTTCGACATCGAATGAACGTGATCGCCCAAGCCTGTCGCTTCCACGTATCACGGCAGTAACCAGTATCATGGAGACATTCGGCTGGCGTGGTGCCAGGCAGGATCCTATCAGCATTCGTGACACGGATGAAAATGTGCTACAACCGGCCATTCTTGCCAATGGTACAATGGGAGTATGGTTGACTCGCTTGAGCGAGGATCATGGCATTACCCGGATGGCATTGGAAAACCAGCCGGTCGAACAACTCGTCGACCGTCTCTTCCTGCGACTCTTGACCCGCCGCCCCTCGGAGGACGAGAAAGATCGTTACGTAGAATTTTTGGCCGATGATTATGATCATCGAGTGATCCCTGAATCTGATCGAAAAGTCGAAAAGGTCGGTAAACGCAAACGATCGCAATACATTAGTTGGTCTAATCACGTTGATGCTCCCGCCAACGCTCTAGCTGTAATACGAGAAGGAGAAGCTCGCGCCGGAGCCCCACCAACGAAGGCCTTGAGTGAAGAATGGCGATTGAGATTGGAAGACGTTTTATGGGCTATGCTGAACGCACCAGAATGGATTTATACTCCCTAAAATTTAACTGAATAATTAAACTCCATGCATATGATGAATACCCGACGAAATTTCCTAAAAAACTCTGCTCTTCTTGCGGCTGGAGCAGCAACTCCTCGACTCCTTGCTTCCCCACCTTCAAAATCCATACTGAAAGGGAAAGCCGAGCATTGTATTTTTATTTGGCTGGGCGGCGGTATGTCCCAAATCGACACCTTTGATCCCAAGCGACTGGGAGATTCCAAAGCAAACCCGAAAAAATCCGGTTCGGAATACAAGAGAATTGACACCGCCGTGCCAGGTGTTCAGTTCTGCGAACACTTGCCCAAGTTGAGTCGACAGGCAGAGCAACTTACCGTTGTGCGAACTGTGAATCACGATGCGATTGACGAACATGCTTTTGCGACCAATCTAGTTCATACCGGTCGCAAAACCACGGGCAGCATCACCTATCCCTCCATTGGCTCCATCATCGCGACACAACTCGGTGCAGTAAATCCAGATGTTCCGGCTTACATGCTCATGGGTTACCCTAATGTAAGTCGTGGCCCAGGATTTCTTGGTGCAAAAGGTAATTATGTCTATCTTACTGACACCAAAACCGGTCCCGCCGGATTCACCCGCCCAGCTGACGTAACGAATGATCGAGCGGCAAGGCGACAGGCCTTGCTCGATCCACTGATGAATCGGGCTCCAAAAAATTCCCTCGTTGCCCGCTATCGTGATGCCCAGGCCGAGGCCTTGCATTTGGCTGGCCCGGATTTCATGCAACACTTTGATCTCACTGATGAATCCGATACGCTGAGAAACGACTACGGGGGTGAATTTGGTCAACGTTGTTTGCTTGCCCGTCGATTGGTGGAAAGTGGGGTTCGATTTATAGAAGTTAGTCACAATCTCAATTTCATGAATGGTACAGGTTGGGATACGCATAACGAAGGTCAGAAAAACCAACACCTTCTTATCCAAGAACTCGATGTCGCCGTATCGGCTCTTATCCGTGATCTGGATAAAAAAGGCATTCTCGACAAAACCCTCATCGCAATAGGCACAGAATTTGGCCGCCCTGCAGGTTACGACGGACGCGGCGGACGCGGACATCAAGGGAGTTGCTTCAGCATGGTCCTCGCGGGCGGTGGATTGAGGCATCAAGGCGCTTATGGAGTTACCGACGAACTAAGTAAAAAAATTATTAAGGACCCCGTGCCGCTAGCCGATTTTCATGCTACGATTCATGCCTCAATGGGAATTGATCCCTCCCATGAATTGACAGCCGGCTCTCGCCCCATTCCGATTACCGATGGAGGCAAGCCAATTGCGGACTTGTTTGCTTAACTGTTTTTGATTTCAGACACCTTATAGGCTAGTTTTACCGATAGCTCAGTTCATCTGGCATAAGAACCGCAGTGCCTAAAAAATTCAGCCAGTTGTAAACACTACTAAACAACTCGGGACAAGTGAATGACTTTCTCAATCACAAAACACAAGGCTCACTTGTTCTTGCTCAGCAGGCAGCTTCTTTACGTCTTAGCGAGAGACTCAAGGTATTCATTCAACAGAGCCCTAACGCGAACGCCCAGCGAAACTTTTTTCCCACTCCGCATCCAATCGTTGCGTGAGCTGTTCAACCAGATCTTTATTGCCTTCATCCGTGGCGATATTGATCATTTCACCCGGATCACTGCGATGGTCATATAATTCCACCGCATGCACCTTTGAATGGTCCTCAGGATTGCGCCATATCGTAAACCGGTAGCGATCCGTGCGCATGCTATAACCAGTAACCGTTGGCTCTCGCGGGTATTGACTGAGCGCGACTGATTCACCGATAAGGCTCGGATCTCCCACAATAGCAGCAAAACTCTCCCCTTCAGTGCCAAAGGGCTTGGGCAAACCTGCCAAATCTGACAGCGTAGGATATAGATCGACCAACTCAACCAAGGCATTGCTTTTGCCACCAGTCGCCAAACCGGGAGCGCTCACAATCAAAGGAACACGCGTATCGAGTTCGAAATTAGTATGTTTGCACCACATACCATAATCACCGAGCTTATAACCATGGTCAGACCATAAAACCACAATGGTATCTTTGCGTAAATCGAGACGATCCAACTCACCCAACAGCAATCCGATCTGCGCATCCACATAACTGATGCAAGCTGCGTAACCATGACGTAACTGGCGAGTCTGCTCCTCTGAAACCGGTCCTTTGTTTGGAATGTCGGTATAAACCCGAAGCTCTCCCCATCCTGTCATCGCAAAACCTGGAGCTCCTTCCGGTCGATCCGGATGCAAAACAGGCGGGAGCTTAGCTGGATCGTAAAGATCCCAATAGCGCTTCGGCGCGATGAAAGGCAAGTGAGGCTTCATATAACCCACACCAAGAAAAAACGGCTTACCTTCTTTTTTGAGTTTACGGATTCTCGTCAAGGCAGCCTGCGTCATTTTGCCATCAGTGAGGATATCATCAGCAACATCGGGAGCCTCCATAGAAGGTCCCTGCACAAAATAGTCCTTCCACTGATCAGGGTTGTCAGGATCTTTTTTTATTTTGGCGAGGCGTTTGTGATTAGGGTCGGCGAAGACTTCCTGCGCTTTGCGAATCCCCTCTGGTGAAAAATAATACTGAGGACTACCTGTCCAACGCGGCACCGACCATGAAATCGGATCCTGATAATTGTTTCCGTCATAGGTCTTTTCCCAGGAACCATGGTAAACCTTCCCGAATGACTGAGTGAAATATCCGTTATTCTTGAAGTGCTGGGGCAAAGTGGTCACATCGGGAATCGAGCGGCGAAAATGCGCTCCCAAGCCATCGAAAGAATCAGGTCGCAGTCCGGTCATCAAACTGGTGCGCGAGGGCATGCAAATCGCTCGCTGACAGTAGGCTCGATTGAAAAGCACACCACTATTGGCAATACTATCAATATTGGGGCTCTTAATATAATCGCTACCATAACAACCCAGATCCGGGCGCAGATCATCCACCGCGATGAACAGCACATTCTTCATTACCGGTCGTTCAACCTGCTGGTCAGCGACTGAGTTCAACAACCGCAAGGCCTCCTCCCTGATTTTAGGTTCAGAATCCACCGCCAAAGGACTGCTAACCGCAGGCCACGTAGTGTAGCCCCCCAGCCGGTGTTGATTCGGAGTGGGTAGGTAACCTCGATAGCCATTTGCTAGCTCAACCACAAAGGTATTGGCAAAAGGGCTGCGCGCTTTAATCGCCAAACCCGTTTCGGCGTAAACCTCACAAGGCAAAGCCATAATGGCAAGATCCCCCAAGCGGATAGCTTGCAATCTTACGGGCACCTTCTCTGGGTAATCGTTCAGCCATAGCGTATTTCTGACATAGACCCCTTGCCAATGAGGCGCTGGTTTTTTTGCTGTTCCGTCCATCACTGCCTTAGCCCAAGCGAGACGTTTTTTATCGGGTCGCCTGACTTTGAGCGAAAGCTCATTTTCCTGAACGGTGATCGGCAAGTTATCCAAGTGTTTGATGGTTTTGATGACAGCTACCGCAGCCTCTGCCAGCCCCTTACCCACTTTGGCGGGATTTCCTCCTGGGGCTATGTCTCCACTGGTTCCATTCGAAATGATCGAAACCACTGGCTTCTCTTTTGTACCGCCCAGCAAGCTCTCTGCCTCACGGCTAAAATAACCAAAATAATCAGCGCTCACCCCTCCCCCTTTCACTCCTGAGCCATAATGAATACTGAAATTGGCAAACAAACCAATCTGACTGCCGTCGGGACGTTGCGCAGATAACACAAAAAACTCAGGATCTGTTGGTCCCACTGGGCGAACACCGTTTTTACCAGGTCCACCATACATCTTAGCCAAATCTTTTTTTCCTCCAAAAGGATTGGGCTGCTGAGTCCCAGGTCTCACCAACCAACGTCGGTTACGACAGTATTCGGGTTTATCCACCGAACCCCAACCAATCCGGGCGGGTTCGAGATTAGTCAACGCTTCCACCACAGCTTCTGTCACCCACTTCACCAGACTGTCCTGATATTGTTCGTGAGCAGAACCTAACTCGAGTGGAGTTGCCCGGGGAGCATTATGAGTATGCGTGGCTGATACCAATAAATGATTTTTTGGTAAGCCTGTTTGCTGATGTACCAGATCGCGTATCCGATCATGCAGCCCCGAGTCAATCATCGTCAGGTCAGCGGTGCAAAGCACCACCGAATGGTCTCCACTCTTGATCGCCATCGCACGAACAAAAAGACGATCATGAACTGGAAGTGATTTTCCCC
>JAJRVS010000274.1 GCA_024277195.1 Verrucomicrobiota bacterium
AGGTGGAGATCATGCCCAGCGCCCAGCCAAAAATCATCAGATGGCCGAAGAAGGGGACGATATACCAGTTGAAGCTGGTGACGTGAAAAGAATAGAGGGTGGCGGCTAAAACGCAAAGCAGGGTGACGGTGAAGGCGGCTCTTAAAAAACCAATGACAAAGGTAGCGAATAGATAGTCGGAGATTCTCACTGGGGCGGCGAAGATGTTGAGTAGGTTCCTAGTCCATACGTCTTCGAGGAAAAAAATGGCTACTCCCTGCTGCGCCCGGAAAAGGATGTCCCAAAGGATGACGGCTCCGATTAGGAAGCTGATGGTGTGGGGGAAATCTCCCTGGGAATTGTTTTGCAAATACTGGGTGAGGTAACCCCAAACGAGCAGTTGCACAAAGGGCCAGAAGGCGAGTTCCATCATGCGGATGGGAGCCCTCTGGTAGAGGTAGAGGTAACGCAAAACAAGGGCATGGATGACGCGGAAATTCACGGAGTGGATGAAGGGTGAAAGCTAGGAGTTTGTTTTTTATGGAGAGAATCAAGCGGGAAGTACATCACCGCTGCGGGCGATTTGGATGAAGACATCCTCCAGGTTCTCTTTTTCGAAGTGTTCGACCATTTGATCAGGAGTGCCGGCGTAGATGATTTTCCCTTGATGCAAAAAAACCACACGATCGCAGACCTCTTCGACATCCTTCATGTTGTGAGAGGTGTAGAGGATGGTGGCTTGATGATCGTCCCGGTATTGACGAATGATGCCGCGCACTTTGTCGGCGATGTCGGGGTCGAGGCTGGCGGTGGGTTCGTCGAGCAGCAGCAACTCGGGTTGGTTCAAGAGTGCTTTGCACAAATTGAGCCGGGTGGCTTCCCCTGCCGAGAGGTGGCCGGAGACGCTGTTCTTGTGGTGTTGCATGTCGAGCAGAGTGAGCACTTCGTCGATGCGTTGTTTGAGGTTTTTGACCCCGTAGAGAGTGCCGAAGACCCGCAGGTTTTGCCATACGTATAAATTGCCGGGCAGGCTGGTGTAGGTCGAGCAGAAGTTGGAGCGGTTGAGTAACTCGATACGGTGGTGGGCGAGGTCCTTGCCAAAAACATCAATGCGTCCCGAAGTCGGAGTGATCAGGCCAAGTAGCATGTTGATGGCGGTGGTTTTACCCGCTCCGTTGACTCCGAGTAAACCCAGGATTTCGCCTTTTTTGATTTCGAATGAGATTTGATCAACTGCCGTGAATTGATCAAAGGTTTTGGTCAAATCAGTGACTTTTAAAACGGAATCAGACATTAATGGGAAAAGAGTAAAGCGGTTGTTTATTCAGGGTTAAGTTTATCAAATAGTTTGTGAGTGGTGGTGATGATGCGTTCCTCCAGTTATTTGTTATCAAGTTGATCATTCAGTTGATGAACTTTTTTGATCAAGGTGTCCTCGATGGAGGGAGACCAATGGGTGGGGTGGATGCCACTGCGAACATAACGCATAGATGTTTTGCCTTCGTAGCCGCCTTCTTCAATGATACGCTTGCTGGCGATGTAACACATCACGTCATTGGAATAACCGGCGACCCAGATGGCGCCCTTGTTTTTTGCACCGAGTTCCTTTTTCAGTCTCAGGGCATAATCGATGACCACCTCTCCACCGATAGCGGCTAGGGTGAGGCTGTCTCCAAAACGAATGACCTGCACTGGAACGGGGTAGTTTTTGGCTAATGAGTCATTGTGTTTGAGATCGTCGAGAAGCAGTTCGGCGTAATGTTTTTCATAGGGGTCTTTGCTCTTTTTTCGTTCAAGTAAGTCAGCTTTTGTGGGTGGGGTGTCGTATGCGACGGGTGTCCATTCGAGCAGAGAGCGCAGGGGGCCGGATACGGTGACAGGATTGGCAAAAATGGCAGCATCAATGGCGGTAGCCATGGCGCGGCCATGATTTTTTACATACGCGACCTTGCGGCGCGGATAGGGGTTTTGATCTCCAGAACAGCCGTTCATGAACATCGCCACGCTGCCAGGGTGATCGGTTTCGAAATACTGCTGGGCGTAGCCCGGCCAGTCGCCATGGATCATTTTATCTCCCAAGGTGGTGGCGTGACAGGCATAACCAAAAAGAACCGATTTTAATTTTTCTCCCTTGGTATCATATATTTGTAAAGTGGGCACGGTTTGATCTACTAGGCCATCGGGATTAGGGGAGTTTTTGAAACTCCCGTCTGGTTGTTTGCTGCGACGGTTCATCGCAAATCCACAGCGAGCGAAGGAGTATTTGAGTTGAACGGGAGCCAGGGTGGCGAGGGCTTGATCGATGCTGGTATTTATTTTTTTCACCAGCAGCTTGTTGTAATCGTGAACGGCGGATAAGAGCTGTTGTTTGTCTTCGGGCGCAACCTTGGAGGAAGCCACTTGGTCAGGTAGGTTTTTTCCGCGTGGTTGGTAAGTGCGGATCATCGGGCCGCTGTGGGTGTGCGAGGCGTTGATCAGCAGGGAACCGGGGGGCAGTTGGTGTTTTTGAGTGGTGTGTTTTTCAATCGCATCACGCAGCTTGCGGGGTACACCGACCAGGTCGAGAGTGACAATCACAAGCCGTTGGCC
>JAJRVS010000275.1 GCA_024277195.1 Verrucomicrobiota bacterium
CTGTGCTTGTTTACCAACAACACATGAAAGCCCCGACCTCCACCCTCCTGCGTCTCGCCACACTATCCCTTGCTCTTTTTGCTCTCTTCCCCAGCGCACAAGCCGCTGACAAAAAGCCTCACCAGATCCGCATTCTCTGTTACAACATCCACTACGGCCAAGGCACCGACGGCATTTATGACATCGCACGCCTCGCCGAGGTCATCAACCAGACCAAACCCGACCTCGTCGCCCTGCAGGAAATGGACGTGCACGTCAAACGCTCCGGCCGAGTTCACCAACTCCAGGAACTCGCCAAACTCACTGGATTACACGCACGTTTTGGCCCGACCCAACACTACCAAGGCGGCCTGTTCGGCAACGCCGTGCTGTCCCGCTTCCCCATCCTCAATGTCGTCATCCAGCCCCTGCCCTACACTGAGAGCACTGCGGAAAAAGTCACCTATCCACGAGCAACGGTTGCGGTGACGGTAGAAGGCCCGAACGGCAAACCCCTGCGAATTGTCAGCACTCACTTTCAACACAATCTGCCCGAAGACCGGGTAGCCGAAGCCAAAGCGGTCAATGCGCTTTTCACTTGGAAGGATCAAACTATTCCCACCATCCTCGCCGGCGATATGAATGCCAAACCCGAAGCCGAACCGGTGCAGATCCTACTCAAAAAATGGACCAACGCCATTGATGAAAAAGCGACACCTACCGTGCCCGCCACCAATCCCAAGTCACGCATCGATTACATTTTCTTCCGACCCGCCTCCGCCTTTAAAGTCGTAGAGAGCAAAGTGATCCCTGAATCCATTGCCTCCGACCATCGTCCCGTTTTTGCGATTCTGGAAATTTCAGCAAAATAACTTCACCTGGATTCATGCGAAGCCTCTCTATTCACTTGATCGCCTTGGTGCTTCTGAGCACCCCTTGCTTGGCGGGTTCGTTATTCAAACAGGACAATGTTCGAGTCGTTTTTGTTGGTGACAGTATCACCGGCCAGGGCGGAGGTTGGATCAATACCGGCTTTGTATTCCAAATATCCAAAGCTCTGCAAGAAATTTACCCGGACCTACAACCTGAACTGGTCCCGCTGGGAGGGAGCGGCAGCGGGGTCCAATCCTGGCTCAATCACGAAAAAAAATCCCGTGAAGAAAAACGCTTGCTCGACATCAAAAAATTCGAACTGAAAGAAAATCTAAGCAAACCTGCTGACATTCTGGTGATCATGCTCGGCATGAATGATGTGCTCGCGCCCTACGTCGGCGAGGACGAAACCTCACTGAAAAAATGGCAAGGCGATTATCTATCACTGATCACAGCCCTGCGCGCTCGCATCCATCCAAAAACTATCGCTCTCGCCACTATCTCCATGGATACCGAAGATCCGGAGTCAGCAAAAAACCTGTTGATCAAAAAGATGAATCAACTCATCCGGGAACTGGCAGACAAACACCAGTTCCTCACCCTTCCTGTCAATGCCTCGGTATGGGACGTCCTCAAACAAGGCAGACAGATCAATCCTCGTTTTCATGTCACCAACGATTTTGTTCACCCTAATCTCGCCGGGCATATTGCCGTGGCTGCCGGAATGCTCAACGGTTTGGGTGAAAGCAAAGCCGCCGCCTTCCTCCAAAACGAAGTATTAAATGAAGTTTGGCAAGCGCAAGAGAAAAAAGAAAAACCCTCCCCTCCGGTTTCAACTCCCTGGCTGCTGGCCGCAAAACTTCCCCAACCCTTCTGGGAGCAATACAAGTTTCAAGCCGACCAGGCACGCACGCCCATCGATAAAGCCATTGAAGCAAATGCTGACTTTACCGGAGCTATCGATATCGGAGACGGGCAACAACTGGACTGGAAAGAATACATCCCTAACATCAATTACACCGGCGAAGACCAACCCGGCAGCGCCGATTTTTCAGCTATCACCCATGCCAAACTATTTGAGGGAGGTTACGGAGCCCAGTGGATAAAAAGCCCGGCAGCCAGTCCTGTGCAGATCACTCTCTCTACAGATATTTTTGCCGGCAATATTCATCTCACGCTGTGGCTCAACGGAAAACAACTGCATCAGGGAATGCTGAAGAAAAAATCATCTGCCACCACCATTAACACCACTCTTCAAAAAGGATGGAATACTCTGGTTTTCAAAGCCAATCACCGAGCCTGGCAATGGCAGGTCGTCGTTGCGGTCACCTCCCCGGAAGGCGAAATGATCCATAACCTCGAATATTCAGCTAGCCCCCAACCTCCTATAACTGGCGCTGAATAACCCCGCCTTAGAGCATCGTTAATCACTTTCGCCTCCACCCGCATCGAGCGCTATTGCCCCCGGGACTTCCCACTCATCACTTGAAAAAGCTAATTTATCCCTTACGCATATCAGCAACCATGAAAACCAGACTATTCATCCTCCTCGTCGCCACTTTCTCTTATCTCGGCTTGTCCTATAGCCAAGCCGAAGAAATCAAAGTCGGCATCATCGGCCTCGACACTTCGCATGTGCTCGCTTTCACCAAAGCCTTCAATGATCCCAACGCCACCGGCGACCTGGCCAATTGCAAGGTGGTGGCCGCCTACCCCAAAGGCAGCCCCGACATCGAGTCGAGCACCAGTCGGGTACCCAAATACACCGCGCAGTTGAAAGAAATGGGCATCGAAATCGTGCCTTCCATCGAGGCTCTGCTGGAAAAGGTCGATGCGGTCTGTTTGGAAACCAATGACGGACGCCCTCACCTCGCCCAGGTATTGCCTGTGCTGAAAGCCAAAAAGCGGGTTTTCATCGACAAACCAATCGCCGCCTCACTGGAAGATTCAATTGCCATTTTTGCCGCTTCCAAAAAATACGGAGTGCCGCTATTTTCCTCATCTTCACTGCGTTTCTCTGCGCAGAACCAAGCCGTGCGCAATGGTTCGATCGGCAAAGTCCACTACGCCAAAACCGGCAGTCCAGCCTCAATCGAAAAAACCCACCCCGATCTATACTGGTACGGCATCCACGGCGTGGAGTCGCTGTTCACCCTGATGGGAGCCGGTTGTGAATCCGTTGTTCGCAGCACCACCGACGATGGCAAAATCCGCGTCACCGGCAAATGGAGCGGTGGCCGCACCGGCATCTTCGAAGAACGCAAGGGCTACGGCGGAATCGCCAAAGGCGACAAAGGCGAAGCAGAAATCGGCAAATACGACGGTTACAAACCACTGGTCGTTGAGATTGCCAAATATTTCCGCAGCGGCAAAGTTCCAGTCAGTCAGGAAGAAACACTCGAAATCTACGCATTCATGGAGGCAGCAGACGAAAGCAAACGTCAAGGAGGCAAAGAAGTGACTCTCGCCAGCGTGATGAAAACCGCTCAAGCCAAACTCGATAAGTGATTGTCTTTTAGCGGTTTTTGACCTAATCCTTCTGCTGTAAACTTTTATCTGAATTTTCACTTATACAAACTATGTCATTTCAATTTACCGGATTCGCCGACGAAGCAGAAAAATCACTCGCTGGACAAATTTCTACTCTCAAGGAAGTGGGTTGGTCGGCCATCGAGCTGCGCCTGATTGATGGCAAAAACGTCGTTGACCAAAGTGATGACGAATGGGCTGCGACCTGGGACACTCTCCAAGCCGAAGGCATCGAAGTGGTCGGGTTCGGCGGGCAGATCGCTAACTGGGCCCGCCCGATCAGCTCTGATTTCCAAGTAGACATCGACGAACTGAAACGTGTCGCTCCGCGCATGCGCCAGGCGAACACCCAATTCCTGCGCACCATGTCCTACCCCAACGATACGGACAGCCCACTCGAACGCGACGCGTGGGTGGCCGAAGCTGTTCGTCGTTTTAAAGAACTGGCAGTCATCGCCGAAGCGGAAGGCATCATCCTCGCTCACGAAAACTGCAGCGGCATTGGCGCTGACCCCGAAGGTTATCTCGAACTGGTCGAGAAAGTCAACAGCCCGGCCTTGCAGCTCATTTTTGATACCGGCAATAACAGCCTGTACGCCAACAGCACGGACGCTACTTGGGATTATTATCAAAAATGCCGCGACCAGATCACTCACGTTCACATCAAATGCGCCAAAGCCGGCCCTGACGGAAAAGAGTTCGTGACCTGTCACGTTGACGAAGATCCGGTGCAGCGAAAAATCATCCAAGACTTGAAAGACACCGACTACAAAGGCTGGCTGTCAATCGAGCCACACATCAAAGCAGCGATCCACGCTGGACAAGATGTTGATGACACAGGAGAAGGACGCACCGTATGGGTGGACTTCGCCAAACGCCTCGAATTACTGGTAGCCGATATCGAAGGCTAAGTTCAACGACAAAAAAACAACCTGTCGACTAATCCAATTCAAGGTCATTGATGCCAGGTGTTAGCTAGAGATGGCAATCGAAATAAAATTTTGCGGTCTCACTGACATCGGGCGTATGCGCCCGGGAAACGAAGACAACTTCCTCGCTGACCCAAGACTGGATTTATTTGTGGTTTGCGATGGCATGGGCGGGCATGCCGCCGGTGAAGTGGCGAGTAAAATCGCCGTGCAAGTTTTTCACAATGAGATCTGGAAGGAGCAAGACTTACTGAGTCGCTATCTCGATGAAAACGAGAGCACCAATAAGATGGACCTGATCAACTTGATGTCCTTCGCCGCCAACCGTGCGTCCAGCGAAGTTCATGCAGAGTCCCTCAAAAACCCTGACTGCAGTGGCATGGGCACCACCTTGGTCGCCATCCTGATTGTTGGCGCCGAAGCATTTATTCTCAACGTAGGAGATAGCCGCGCTTACATCCTACGCAACGCTTCCCTCGAACAACTCACCACCGATCATACAGTCTACAACGAGTTGGTCAGTAGCGGACAACTGGCCCAGGAGCACGCCGAACAACTTGGGCTCGGCAACTCGATCACCCGGGCAATCGGGACCTTTGAGCATGCCAAACCAGAAACTCTGATTGTCGATCTGTTGGATGGCGACCGCTTCCTGCTCTGCTCGGACGGACTTTCCCATTATTTTGAGGAAGAGCCTGAGATGCTGGGTGAAATTCTGGCCATCACCAATGTTGATCAAGCGGTGCAAACGATGATCGATGCAGCCAATGATGCTGGAGGAGGGGATAACATCACCGCCATTGCAATATCGATCAGCGAAGGCGATCACCCCGATGAAGAGCGTGCCCGCACATTGCAGTTGAAACACGACTTGCTCTCCAAAATGGCACTCTTCAACCAACTGGATGAGCGTGAATTATTACATGTCCTGCAAATCACTGCCGTGATTAATTTTCAAGATGGAGAGAGCGTCATTAATGAAGGAGAAGAAGGCGACAGTCTTTTTGTCATCCTCGATGGGCAGGCGTCCGTGCGTAAAGGAAACAATGAAATCGCCCAACTAACCGTCGGAGATCATTTTGGAGAAATGGCACTGGTTCGCGGAGAACCCCGCTCTGCTTCAGTCATCAGCAAGGGTGCTACTGAACTCATGGTCATCCGTCGCGCAGAGTTCTTCGAAATCCTGCGCCAGGAACACCAACTCGCAGTAAAACTGTTATGGCAGTTCCTCGGAGTGATCTCCAATCGTTTTGCCAATACCAATACAGAACTCGACAAAGCCAAGGAAGCCCTCTCTGCCGGCAATGCTGACTGGCAGCAAATATTCAACCCAGAAGAACCTTCATAAAACAGCAAGTATAACCCCCTCCCCCCATGCATAGCCCCCCGCTCTTTGCCTCCAAATTCGCCCAGATTTTCTGTGCACTGGTCATCGTTTTGCCTTTCTCCTTTATAATGGTTCCCGCACAAGCTGCCGAACAAGAGCAATCATCACAACCAAAGCAATGGACCCGTTTCCGCGGCCCCAATGGATCTGGCCTGAGTGATGCCACAACGGTTCCCACCACTTTCAGCGAAGCCGACTTCAACTGGAAAACCGAATTGCAGGGAATTGGCCACTCCTCCCCCGTCGTGTGGCAGGATCACATCTATCTGCTAGTCGCCGACCCCGCCAAAGAGGGCGAACGCGCCTTGGTCTGTTATTCATCAACCGACGGCAAAAAAATATGGTCCACAAGCGACCCCTACCAGCCTCACCACACCAACAAAAAGCTCAACACCTTCGCTTCCTGCACACCGGTCACTTCTGCGAAGGGCGTGTATTTCATATCCAGTAGCGGCGAACAACTAAGTATTCGCGCCCTGGCTCACGACGGCAAGGAACTCTGGCAACAACATCTCGCTGCCTACACCTCTGACCACGGCAGCGCCTCCTCCCCCATTCTGGTCAACGGGGTGCTGATCGTGAACACCGACTCTAAGGAGCAGCGCAAAAACCACATTGTTGGCATCGATGCCGACAGCGGTAAAATTCTCTGGAGCCGCGAGCGTATCGACCCTGCATCGGAAAAACTGCCGCACAAAACCGTTTACAGCACTCCACTGGTAGTCAAAGTCGGTGAACAGAAAAGCGTGGCCCTGGTCAGCAC
>JAJRVS010000276.1 GCA_024277195.1 Verrucomicrobiota bacterium
TCCGTTTCATTCACCTTGATGTTCATGCCTGCTGCCGCCATTTGCAATGCTCTGGCGATGCGCAACCTCGAAGACCCGGATCGCCAGTTCCCCGGAGTCAGACTATGGACGGCGGTGGGTTGGGTTCTCTGCGGGTGGACGTTCTCCTTTTTAGTCCTGAAAACAAACGTAGAGCCAAGCTGGTTGCCTCCGTTTTTCAGAGGAGACGACGTTCCTATGGTGGCTGCCGAGATGAAAAAATCCGTGATGTGGTCTGGCATCATCGCCTTCTTTTACGGAGTCTGGGCATTCTTCTTTTTACCCAAAGCCCCTCCCTTCAAATCAAAATCAAAACGTCCCGCGATTGCCGATGCCTTTGCTTTATTGAAGATCCCCTCCATTGCCATTTTGCTCGGTGTCACCCTCATCATCAGCCCGATGAATCATCTTTATTTCATGCAATGCGCCAAGTTTCTGGGCGAAGCGGGCCTGAGTGACGGTTACCTCTTGCCGGCCATGGCACTCGGTCAAATATTTGAAATATTGATGTACATCGTTCTCGGCAGATTGCTGCCCAAGCTGGGATTCAAAGTCATCCTCAGCATCGGAATCACAGCTTACGCCTTTCGTTTTTTCCTTTTTGGCACCATCGGAATCCCGATGTGGGTCATCATTGCGGGTCTAGGCATTCACGGACTTTGTTATGCTTTTTTCACCAGCACCTGCTTCATCTACATGAACAAAGTCGCCGCCAAGGATGTGGCCAATTCCGCACAATCCATTTTTAATTTCATCTGGTACGGTATCGGCCCGCTGCTTGCCGTCCTGATGAATAGCCTGCTTGCCAGGTTCTTTGCCCAAGGAAAAAGGTTTGTTCTCGCCGAGTTCCAACCCTTCTGGTATTCGCTCGGAACCATCTCACTCATCGGCCTAATCGTATTCCTCCTATACTTCCGGGAACAAAAAGAAACCAATTTGTGATTTTGTCAAAAGGTCGATCTGGCAACCCGCCTTCCCAACTTCCTCATAACATCATTCCTAATCATCACTCAGCTAACAGCAACACGTAGCATGGATTGGCAATCCGTGTTCCCCCCGACCACCTCCAACCCCACGCAATGCCATTACGTCCTACTTCTACCCCCCACTTCCACCACGTGGCATGGATTGGCAATCCGTGTTCCCCCAAAACCAACCCAACCCCACGCAATGCCATTACGTCCCACACCCACCATACCATCCCCTCTCAAAAAATGTCCAGCATTCTAAAACCAACCATTAATCGCTCCTCATTCCAACATCCCACACCATGAAACCCAATACCATCCGCGTAGGCATCATTGGAACCGGCAACCGTGGCATCACTTGCATCGGTCGCCAAATCGCGGCACAAGCCAGCGAACTCAACATCACCATCACCGCTCTCTGCAACCGCACCCAAAAGCGGATGGAAGTGGCGCTCGGCGACCTCAACGAAGCCGCCAAAGCTGCGGACAACCCGCCCTTCACCCCCACCTTTTACAGTGATCCCAAAAACCTGATCAATGACGACCAAGTCGATCTCATCGTCATCACCACCGCCACCGCATCCCACCTCGAAGCAGCCATTCCCGCGATCCTGTCTGGCAAAAAAGTCTATCTCGACAAACCCATCGCGCACACCATCGAAGATTCGGTCGCCATTCGTGAAGCCGAAGCCCAGGCGGACAACCCCATCATCATGGGCTTCACCCGACGTTATGAAAAACCCTGGACCGATCTGCACGCTCTCATCAAAAGCGGAGTCATCGGCGATCTCAAAATGATGCTGATCCGTGCGGTGCTGCCCTACAGCTTTTATTTCCAAACCTGGCACCGCACCCGTGCCCTCAGTGGTGGGGCGCTCAACGACAAAGGCTCTCACTACACCGACGTCTTCAATTGGTTCGCCGGAAATACCCGCTGCCTACAGACCAACGCCTTTGGTGGTCGCAATGTGTTCAAACAACGCGACGATGCCCCAGAATTCTGCTCCGAGTGCGATGACCAAAGCTGCGCCTACCGCGCAGAACAAGCTCGTCCCGATACCCAGGACCAACACCGTGGAGCCGTCGACGATGCCATCTCCGCTAACGCCGATGCTTCGCAACGCAAGGATAACTGTGTTTATAAAAAAGGCGCCGACATCCTCGATCACGCCTCGATCCACTATCAATACGACAACGGCATCGTCGCCTCGATTTTCTACAGCATCTACGGACCGCAAGCCGAGGACGAAGAAACGCTCGAGCTGGTCGGCACCCAAGGACGCATCATCCTGACTCGACTCAAAGGCGAAATCGATGTGATCACCGACTATGGTGAAAAAAGCCATCAAGTCATTCACTGCAAAGCCGAAGCCTTCGAAACCTCCCACTTCGGCGCTGACCGCCAACTGGTGCAGGACATCGCCGCTTTTGCCCGCGGCAGCCAATCTGTGGTCAACGGCTGGTTTGGTATGGAAGCCACCCGCATGGCCATCGCCGCCATCCAATCCATCGACCAAGGCGGACAAACCATCCGCATGAGCGACTTAGCAGACAGCTCTGCCTGAACAGCTCTCCCTTTTGCGGTTCAGGCAGCTTTGTTTGGACCGCGTCCCCTCTTCGCTCCCAAATAAAATGCCCTCCAATCCCCCGCTTACTCCCGACTCTCCTTGGTATAAAAACGTCACACGTTACCAATGGCTGGTTCTTTTCATCGCCTCGCTCGGCTGGATGTTTGACATTTTCGAAGGACAAATTTTTGTCACCACGATGAAAGAAGCCATGCCTTCCTTGTTGCCGGAAGGCACCCCGGAAGGAACCGTTGCCCGTTACAATGACACGGCCTTCGCTCTTTTTCTTGCCGGGGGCGCTGTGGGCGGGGTATTTTTCGGTATGCTCAGCGACCGTATCGGACGGGCCAAAACCTTGCTGATCACCATTCTGGTCTATTCCATTTTCACCACTCTCACCGCCTTTGTCACCGCTCCCTGGCAAGTCATCGCCCTGCGTTTTCTGGTCGCTTTGGGGGTTGGTGGAGAATGGGCGGTTGCCGCCGCCATGGTAGCTGAAGTTTTCCCCGGTTTTGCCCGGGTCAAATCACTCGGCATCTTTCACGCCACCTCGGCACTCGGTTCCTATCTGGCAATTGCGGCAGGATTTTTCATCGTCTCCAATGAAGCCCTGCGCAACCACCCGATTGACGGACTGAACTGGCGCCTTTGTTTTCTGATCGGCGCCCTACCAGCTCTTCTCACCATCTGGATTAGAATGAAACTCGAAGAACCCGAATCCTGGGTCAAAGCGCAACAGCGTGCTAAAACAGATCCCACCCAAAGCACCGGACGTTTATGGGATTTGTTCAGTCCACAACTGCGGCGACGAACCGCTACCGGCGTATGCCTCGCCGCGATCGGCCTGGCCACCTTCTGGGGAGTCAAAGTCCGCAGTCAGGAATTGATGCGCCATGCGGCAGAACGTCAAATCATTGCCTCCGCAGCGATTCCTGAAACACCTTCGAATCATGATGATGATTCCACCCTCGACCACCACTACCAAACACTCAAACGCTGGGAGATGACCGGTCTGTTTCTCATCATGACCGGTGGCATGATCGGCATGCTCTGTTTTGCCCCGCTCAGCGAACGCATCGGACGGCGCGGAGCCTTCCTCTTTTACCACCTTGGCGGTTTTCTCTCAGGAGTGCTACTGTTCACCTTCTTTGATCGACAATCGATTGCTTTTTACTGGCTGGCGCTACCTGTATTTGGTTTTCTGGTCAGTGGCATGCATGCCGGTTACGCCGTTTATTTCCCCGAGCTGTTCCCTGCCCGGCTACGCGCCACCGGAGCCGCGTTTTGTTTTAACGGCGGGCGCTTACTCGCCGTCCCGGTTCTGCTGCTGCGTGGGTTCATGCGTGACGACCTCGGTTGGTCGTTGAGTAAAACCAGCGCCACCTTGAGCTGCCTCTTTTTACTCGGAGCAGTCGTATTATTATTTGCCCCGGAAACCAAGGGCGAAGAGCTGCCCGAGTGAACTTCACCTCAATCAAAACGAAAACCCTCAACTGAAGGGTCGTCATGCCGCTCCACAAAACCCTTGAAGCCCTGCCTGATTTTGCTGGTGATCGGCCCTGGCGCGACAGGCAAGTCCACCCCGTCCACGCTCGCGATCCCCTGCACCTCACGCAAGCTTCCCGACAGAAACGCTTCTTGTGCTTTTCCCAAATCCCCCAAAGGCAAGTCCTTTTGCAACACCTCAATGCCCAGTTCACCACACACATCCAATACCACCGAGCGAGTCACCCCTGCCAGGCATCCGCTGGCGAGCGTTGGCGTGATCAATTGTCCGTCGATCACCACAAAAATATTCGAACCGGTGCCTTCGCACAACATGCCCGCGTTGTTGGCAAATATCGCCTCATCAGCGCCCTGCTTTTTAGCCATCTTCAAAGCGATCACATTCTCGCCATACGATATCGATTTCACTCCGGCCAAAGCGCTGTTCTCGTTACGTGTGAACGGCACAGTGATGACTCTGCCCACTTCTTTGTAACTTGGAACTGCCGAGGCGGCAACTAACATCGTGTGCTCCGCCGTGCCGCGATCCGAACCTAGCGGGGAAAGCCCCCCTGTGATCGTCACTCGGATTCTAGCGCGATCATCAAATCCGTTCGCCTTCATCACCGCTCGCATCGCTTCGAGCAGCTCTTGCTCATCGGGCAGGTGCAATCCTAGTTTGCTAGCAGAATGTTTCATTCTCACAAAATGACGCGCAGCGGCAAAAGGCTCCCCTTTGTAAGCGTTGAGCGTTTCAAAAACACCGTCCCCGACCAGAATGCCATGATCAAAGGGTGATACTCGCGCCTCATCGGCACTCATCAGTTTCCCATTGCGCCACACTTGCGGGGCATCCGCCCCACCGGCTTCACTTGAGGACTTGGTTTTTGATTCTTTTTCCGTAAACTGCATGAGTGGATCTGTTTTTTTGGGCTTTGGTAACCTGACGCAAAAGAGAGCAGATTGCCACTGTAATTTGCATGACCGCCGCTGTTCTCACCACCATCCTTTTTGCCCTGTCCGCTATTTGCGGTCAACGCATCGCCATGGAGATGGGCAGTCTGCGCGCCAACTTCTGGCGACTGCTGATCGCTACCAGTGTTCTGGGGCTGCTGGTGCTGTTGTTCTGGCGCGACTCCCTCCACCTCACCATCTTTGGCTGGCTTTTTCTCAGCGGCGCGGTGGGTTTTGGCCTCGGTGATATCGCCCTGTTCTATGCCTTCGAACGCATCGGCACCCGCCTGACTATTCTAATGAATCTCTGCCTCGCACCGATTTTTGCCGCTGCGGTCGAATTCCTCTGGCTGGGAAACGGCCTATTCCCCAATCAATGGGCCGCCGTCGCAGTCATCCTTTTTGGAGTAGGGCTATCAATCAACCCAAGCAAAACCGGCCGCAACACCCTGCGCCGTGGAAGGTTTGCCCCCGGCATCATCGCCGGCATCATCGCAGGCTTTGGCCAGGGCTGTGGAGCGGTCATCAGTCGCAGGGCACAGCAAGCAGAAGAGCTCATCGGCATGGAGGTCAATGGTCTCAGCGAAGCTTTCCAACGGGTGCTGGCCGGTTTTATCGTTGTGGCCATCCTGTTCGCGCTGCGCCACCCCTCTCGGCCTGCGGCAAAAATTATCGCTGACCACCCACCACTGACACCCCGCAAGCTCTCACTTTGGTTGATCGGCTCCGCCCTGTTTGGCCCGGTCATCGGCGTAAGCTGTTTCCAATGGGCGCTGCAATCCATGGAAAGTGCCCTGGTGCTATCAGTGGTATCCACCGCTCCCATTCTATTAATTCCA
>JAJRVS010000277.1 GCA_024277195.1 Verrucomicrobiota bacterium
AATCCAAGCTCTCAGGTTACCTCTACCCAGCTCATATTTATTAACCCATGAAAACTGATCCTTCCGATACCCATCCGGCAGCCCACCGCAAGGCTTGTCTGAAAATTGTGTTCAGCCTGTTGGCCGTTTGGTTCTCCGTCAGCTTTGGCTGCGGCATCCTATTCCGCGATCAACTCGATACCCACGCCCCCCACATCGGCACTGCACCTTTTGGATTCTGGATGGCGCAACAGGGCTCCATCATTTGTTTTGTTCTTTTGCTCCTCATATATGCCGTGCTGATGAACCGGCTCGATGCCAAACACGGCTACACCGAGGACAAAAACGAAGATAAATAATTATGAGCCAGGATACCTACAATTTCATCTTCATCGGCATCTCCTTTGCCCTCTACATCGGCATCGCGATCAAATCGCGAGCGGTGTCCACCAAGGAATACTACACCGCTGGCGGCGGTGTTTCCCCGCTGGCCAACGGCATGGCCACCGCTGCAGACTGGATGTCGGCTGCAACTTTCATCTCCATGGCAGGCGTGATTGCCTCCAATGGTTACGATGCGTCCCGTTATCTGATGGGTTGGACCGGGGGCTTTGTGCTGCTGACCATCCTGATGGTTCCCTATCTGCGCAAATTTGGCAAAGCGACCGTGCCCGACTTCATCGGTGATCGTTATTACTCCCGCCTGGCACGTGGGGTTGCGGTGGTCTGCGCGATTTTCATCTGCATGACCTACATCATGGGACAAATGCGTGGAGTTGGCGTGGTGTTTTCCCAGCTTTTTGGCATCGGCATCCCGGCCGGTGTTTTGATCGGAGCAAGCATCGTCTTTTTCTACGCCGGACTCGGTGGCATGAAGGGCATCACCTACACCCAGGTAGCGCAATACACCGTGATGGCCTTCGCTTACACCATTCCG
The DNA here is from genome assembly GCA_024277195.1 of Verrucomicrobiota bacterium. Lineage (GTDB taxonomy): Bacteria > Verrucomicrobiota > Verrucomicrobiia > Verrucomicrobiales > DEV007 > JAADHD01. Next base: position 917 of record JAJRVS010000277.1, read on the forward strand.
GCGATTTTTATCTCCATCGCGATGACCGAACATTTCCTGCCGCAACTCGGCCTGATCGGAAACTACACCGCCGGTGGAGAACACATACCTTTTTTAGAGAAGCTCAATAATATCAATACCGAGATAGGTTTCAACGAATACACCTCGGGCAAACTCAAATCGATCGATATGTTCTGTATCACCGCCGCGCTGATGTGCGGCACGGCAGGTTTGCCGCACGTGATTGTACGCTTTTTCACCGTGAAAAACGTCAAGGCGGTCAGAAAATCTGCCTGCTGGACACTGCTCTTCATTGCCGTCATCTACCTCACCGCGCCAACCGTCGGCGCTTTTTCCCGGGTCAACCTGATCCAGAATCTGCACGATACGAGTTACCAGAAAGCCCCTTCATGGCTCAAGGAATTCGAAGCCACCGGCCAAATGGCCTGGGTGGACAAAAACGGTGATGGCAAAATTCAATATTTTGGGCCCGCTAAATCCGAAAGCAGTAGCAATACCGTTTTCCAGGGAAAAAAGCCCAGCTACCCTGAATACGATGCCCCGAAAGATCAACTTACAGGCAAATTCGGCGAACGTTTATTGGCTAATAAAGCTGACTTATCCAACCCCAATGAGCTTTGGTTTGGAACGGACATCATGGTGATGGCCAACCCATCCATGGCCGGATTGCCCAAATGGGTGATCGCCCTGCTGATGGCGGGTTGCATCGCTGCGGCTCTTTCGACCGCTGCGGGACTGCTGCTGGTTTTATCCACTTCGATCTCCCACGACCTGATGAAAAAAATCGTCAAACCAGATCTGAGCGATAAAGAAGAAGTTCGTTACGCCCGCATCGCCTCCTTTGCCGCGCTGGCAATCGCCGCTTATTTTGGCATCAACCCGCCTTCGGCTTTCATCGCAAAAACCGTGGCTTTTGCTTTCGGCCTGGCCGCCTCGTCCTTCTTCCCCACCCTGTTAATAGGCATTTTCTCCAAACGCATGAACAAAGAAGGGGCGATCAGCGGCATGCTCTGCGGCATCTCGTTCACCATCGGTTATATTGTTTATTTCCAATTCCTCGGTGGCACCAAAGAACAATACTTCTTGGATATCTCCCCCGAAGGCATCGGCTTCGTCGGCATGCTGATCAACTTCGCCGTTGCATTTGTGGTCAGTTCCTTCACCCCCGCCCCGCCACAAGAAGTGCAGGACATGGTAGAGAGCATCCACATCCCCAAAGGATCCAGCCAAGCCTCAGATCATTGAAAAATCAATCCACCTGCCCGGGTTTCTCCCGGGTGAGCATTTTTTCAAAATCCCCGTCCTCACAACAACGCACAAATCCCTCGGTGTAACGTTTTAGATCTTCCCACACCTTACGGATGCGCTCGCTCTCATCTTCACTGATCGACTGATCAAAAGCCGCCTGGGTGATCACTTGCAGCAAATCGGCAAACTGCTGAACAATCTCATTAGTGGCCGGCACCACCTCGTAGCCCTCTTCGCTTTCAGTCGAATGATTGTGTACATAATACCCACCGGTGCGCACACACAGCCATTGAATCAGCGAATGGTCATCGGTGATCTCAACCAACTGCAACACTCGGTCCAAGGGATTGCGGCTACCTGAGCCGTCCTCTTCCGCCGCCTGCGCCCATTTGTAGATCAGCGATAGCGATAAACCCAATTCCGCCGCCACTTCTTTCGGTCCGGTTTTGTCCACCGCATCCTTGATGATTTCGTGAGATTCCATAACGAGGGAACTCTGACTGAAAGTAGCTGAAAGTTCAAGGAAAGAGCGCAGCGAAAAACACGGGGCTTTGCTACCGTAGGGTAGATTTCCAAAATCGGCCCCAGGGACAGCTCCCGCTCTCCCCGCAGATATGGAAGCACAGCGCCGCAGATATGGAAATCTGCTCTACTCTTCAATCCTGCACCACTGGACGCGGCGCGGGGATCGCTTCGCATTCCTTCCTCCAGCCGGGAAAATTCCACTCATTGGGGAAACCTTTGCATTGGCGGGGTTTGACCGGCTGGATCATGCAGACGTTGTCTTCGAGGAAAATGCACTCGTCATTCGGTTTTTCAATCAAGGACAAACCCTGTCGATCCGTGCGCAATCGCATGTATTGTTGGATGAAGTCCTCCTCCGAAAGTCCCACAAACCGCGCCACTGGAGAAATCTCATCCGGATCAAAACACACATCCCCCGGCCAGCGACAGCAATTACCACAGCGCTGGCACTGGTAATAAACATCCTTTTCGGCTGGATCTGACGGTTTTTGTTCCATTTTAGCCCTATTTTCAGCGCCCCCATACAGCTGACTTGCCCCTAATTCAAACCGCAGGGAGCAAAAGGAACACTTTTACTTAATATTTTCCCCTAAGTAACAAATTTAATCCTCGACGACGCTTTACCTTGACTTAGTATGGGCATGATTGGTTTTAGACCATCCACTGCCGACTAACAGTGGCAGATTTATAAATTTTGAAAATATTAGGAGTTTAAATGTTCGGAAAGCTATTTGGATTATTTTCCAGCGATATAGGTATTGACTTGGGCACCGCGAATACGCTGGTGTATGTGAAGGATCATGGCATCGTGCTACGCGAACCTTCAGTGGTGGCGGTGAAAGCCGGCACCAACCAGGTTCTCGCCGTAGGCGACGACGCCAAACGCATGCTGGGACGCACACCCGGCAACATCGTAGCCATCCGGCCGCTCAGGGACGGGGTGATCGCCGATTTTGAAGTGACCGAAGCGATGCTGCGCCATTTCATCCGCAAAGTGCACAATCGCCGTGGCATGGTGCATCCCCGGGTGGTGATCGCGGTGCCATCAGGTATCACCGAAGTGGAGAAACGCGCGGTGAAGGAATCCGCCGTCCACGCCGGAGCACGGGAAGTTTATTTGATCGAAGAGCCGATGGCAGCCGCTATCGGAGTTGGACTGCCAGTGCAGGAAGCTGCTGCCAACATGGTGGTCGACATTGGTGGAGGCACCACCGAGGTGGCGATCATTTCCCTTTCGGGCATTGTTTACAGTCGTAGTGTCCGGGTAGCCGGCGACGAACTCGATGAAGCGGTGGTTCAATACATGAAACGCGCTTACAACCTGATGATCGGTGAGCGCACCGCAGAAGAGATCAAAATTCGAATGGGGTCAGCTTATCCCCAGGGAAAAGAAACCACGGTTGAAGTGAAAGGGCGCGATCTGGTCGCCGGACTGCCCAAAACGATCACCGTGACTTCTTCGGAAATTAGAGAAGCGATGATGGACCCCCTCAATACCATCGTCGATTCGGTCAGAGTAACTTTAGAAAGGTGTCCACCGGAACTATCGGCGGACCTTGTAGACAGAGGATTTGTATTGGCAGGTGGCGGAGCTTTGCTACGCGGGCTGGACAAGCTTTTATCGGAAGAAACTGGATTACCCGTGCATGTGGCAGAAGACCCTCTAAGTGCGGTCGCAGAAGGCGCGGGCAAGGTTTTAAATGAGCTTGCCTTCCTGCAACGTGTGACGAGCAACGAGAATTGATACACCTGCCGCTATCCCAATAGGATTGCGGTAGAATGAGTAGGATAAACATCATAACCCTGGTTGTATTCGGGGTGGTTCTGATCTGGATATTTATGTTCAGCCCGGAAACGATACAGGTAGTGCAACGTGGTGCGCTGGCGGTGTTCTCCCCCTCTATGTCCGGGAGCGAAAAGCTTGAACGCAGTGTGGATGAATTCGGCGACGACGGCCGCTCTCCACGCGAACTGCGCAAACGGCTCGATGTGCTCGAACGGGAAAGCGCCTTGCTGCGTTTGGAAAATGAACGACTGCACGAACTGACAGAAGAAAACCGTGTATTACGCCAAGCGCTGAACTATGTTGAGAACTCACCGCTGAAACTTGTATCCGCACGGGTGATCAATCGCAAAGGCCCCACTTGGTACCACACCCTGATCATCGACCAGGGCAGCCGCGCCAATATCACCGTGGACAGCCCGGTGATTGTACCGGTCGAAAACGAAGCCGCACTGGTGGGAAAAGTCGCCCAAGTCGGTGAAGACAGCTCGGTGATCATCCTTTTGTCTGACGAAGTCTGCCAGGTATCCGCGCGAGTGATGGGCACTACCGAACAAGGCATCCTCTCCGGTCAACGCGGAGCGCTCAACTCCGCCCCCGAACTCAAACTGCGTTATATTTCCAAAGATGCCGCCATCGCCCCGGGGGATACCGTCATTTCATCCGGAGTCGGCGGAGTTTTCCCCGGCAACTTGTTACTCGGCGAGGTGAAAGAGTTTTCCCGCGGAGCCATCGCCGGTGAGGCCGTGGTCATCTCCAAGGTGAATTTTGCTTTATTAAAAAATGTCTTTGTCGTATCAGGATTAAAAGAATGATCTACTACCTCATAGTTTTTTCATCGATTTGCCTGTCCTTCGTGCTGCAGGAGTTCGTTCCCGTTTTCGAATGGGCCTACGGCGCCCGCCTGATGCTGGTCTTCACCGTATTCCTCTGCGCCGCCGTGACCCTGCCCTTCCCCGTCATGTTAGCACTGGCGGTTTTCACCGGCTTCATCTGGGACGCCCGCTACCATGTACCACTCGGCAATTCAGCGGAGCTATCTTTTGGTCTCAGTATTTTCATCCTCGGTTTGTTAGGTCTATTCATCCAAGGGGTACGCCCGCTGTTCAGCCGTGGACGCTGGGAAGTGCCGGTCTTCATGGTGGGCTTGATGATCATGCTCGGCCTGCTGATCGAATTTCTAATGATCAGCTTCCATCGCGGGGGCATCGAATTCCCTGCCGAAATCTGGTTCAAGATGTTGATGACATCCTTGTTCTCGATGTTGATTGCCCCGTTTGTTTTGTTGTTGCTGAGCCGTGCTGCCAAACGCACCGGCTTCCGCATTCGCCTCGAAGGTATCACCCGTAATCTGGACCAATATGGCGACTCATTTTCGGCTTAGACTCTATTTTTTAGCTACCGTTGTTTTGTTAGGCTTTGGCCTGCTGACCGTCCGCCTGTACGAGATCCAAATTGTACAGGGCAAAAAATACGAAAACAAACTACCCGGCGGCTCCGAGGTTTCAGTGCGCATCCCCGGTGTACGCGGAGAGATCAAAGATCGCAACGGCATCACTCTGGTTCAAAACGTAGCTAACTACGAAGTCAATCTTGACTTGAAAGAGATCGTTTCAAACTACAAAAAAAGTCACGACTCGGTGCCTTCACACACTTTTTTTCCTATCGTCCGCGGTCAGCCTCAAGAGAGAAAAGAGGTCGATGTGGTAGAAATCGTCAAACAATCGGTATTGCCCGGCCTGGCCGCATTGGGTCTGGCTGCCGACTTCAACTCCAACCAACTACGCCGCCATTTCCGCACCACCTCGGGCCTCGTTCCCTACACCTACCGGCGCGATTTGAAATTTGAAGAATTTGCTGTTTTTGCCGAACACAACCTCGACATTCCAGGGGTCACCGTCTCGGCCAAAGCCAGTCGCGACTACCGCTTTGACTCGCTCGCCGGACATATCCTGGGTTATGTGAACCTGCCCGACATCAAACTCGTACCACAACAAGAGCAAAAAAAATACAACCACTACGTCGGTGATGACTACGGTGTTTATGGGATAGAAAAAACCATGAACCATTATTTGCAGGGCAAACCGGGCAAGCGGGTTCTTGAACGCGATGAAAAACGCAAAATTGTCGGCGAATCCAGTTACACCCCACCACAACCCGGAGCCGATGTTTATTTGACCCTCGATGCCCGCATCCAGATGATCGCGGAAAAATCTCTCAGGAAAATCGGACGTGGTGCCGCCGTGGTCATCGACCCCCAAAGCGGAGATATCCTTGCCATGGCCTCGGTGCCCTCGTTCAACCCCAACGCCTTCATCCCTACCATCGCCCTCAGTGATTGGAAACGCTACACCGAGGATCCCAGCAGCCCGATGTTCAACCGCGCGATCAACCCCTACTCACCGGGTTCCACTTTCAAGGTTCCGATTTCCCTTTCCGGCATGCTCTCGGGCACCCACCACCGCAACTTCAACTGTTACGGCGGAGTGCAATACGGCGCCAAATACATGAAATGCTGGTGCCTGTCAAAAGGCTTCACCCATGGTTCGATCAATCTCAGCGAAGCGCTCAAATATTCCTGCAACGCCTTCTTTTACCAATACGCCAACGTCTGTGGCATCAAGGATATACTTAAAATGACAGAGATCCTCGGTCTGGGACACAAAACCGGCATCGAGGTCACGGGAGAAAGCCCCGGCAGCGTACCCGGCCCCGAGTGGTTGCGCATGCAGGGTCTGATGTGGAGTGACGCCTTCACCGCCCTCGCCGCTATCGGCCAGGGCGCCAACGAAGCCACCCCGCTGCAAATGGCCAGCGTAACAGCCACCGTCAGCAACGGCGGGCGAGTGTTCCAACCACGTTTGATCGAACGAGTGGCCGAAAGAGACGGTAGTCTGGTTTTCCGCGAAGCTTCCAAAGTAAAACACGACCTGATCAAGGAGGGGTTGACTCGCGAAGATGTCGAAATGGTCAAACACGGCATGTGGCGAGTGGTTAATGAATCAAGAGGCACCGCCCCGCGGGCCAAGTCTGAAATCACCGTTATCTCCGGTAAAACCGGAACTACTCAGACAGGTAACCCCAAAGAACCCACCAATGCCTGGTTCATTTCTTTTGCTCCTTACGATAAACCTGAACTCGCCGTATGCGTTTTTGTCCACAACGGTTTCTCTGGTGGCCGTGCGGCCGGACCAATCGCTAAAAACATCATTGATGAAACCATGGCGATGCGTAAAGGCAAACAAATCAAACTCGAAAGACTACCCGAAGCCGAAGGCAACTTTGACCGCATCCTGATGGTCTCTTTCGACGGTGAAGGGCTGAAAGAATACGCCAGTGATGACGACGAAGAAGCGGTCGACGTATCTGACATCATGCCGGTCCAATTGACCGCCAAAAAAATCACCAAAAGAAAGGCGCCTGCTCCATCTATCAAACGCAAAGCGGACGCCGAAGGCTCCGTGGAAAAACAAAATAGCAAACGCAAACTACGCTGGAAAAATCTACGCCGTTTCATCGGCGGACACTGAAGAAATTTTTGTCAAAAACAGAACAACTAAAACTTATCAACCGGGGAAACCCAAATTTATAAAATGCTAAAAAAACTAACTAAAGTATTTCGCGCAAAAGCACTCGAAGGAGGCACTAAAATTGCGATCAACTGTGAAAAACTAGAAACCCGTGTCGCGGTCATGGAAGACGGCGAACTCGAGGAATACACCGTCGAACGAACCGATGACGTCAACATTGTCGGCTCGATCTACAAAGGTGTCGTGCGTAATGTCGAAACCGGGCTGAAGGCCATGTTCGTCGATATCGGCATGGAAAAAAACGCCTTCCTGCACTTCTGGGATGCCATTCCCGAGGCCCTCGATAGCGGCATGGAGGAAATCCGCCGCGAGGGCGGTGGCAAAGGTGGCAAAAAACGCCAGCCCCGAATCACTTCCCAGGACATCCCCAAACTTTACCCCGCCGGATCCGAGGTGCTGCTGCAGGTTTCCAAAGGCCCGATCGGCAACAAAGGCCCACGCGTGACCACCAACATCTCACTCGCCGGACGTTACATGGTATTGATGCCCCGCAACGACCAGTTTGGTATTTCCCGAAAAATCGAGGATCCCAAAGAACGCGCCCGCTTGCGCAAGGTGATGGAAAAACTCCAGGTGCCCGAAGGCATGGGTATCATCCTGCGCACCGTCGCCACCGGCCAACGCCTGCGTTATTTCATCCGTGACTTGAGCATTCTGCTGGAACAATGGGCGGAAATCGAAGACAACGCCGCCAGCAACAAAGCCCCCACTTGTGTCTTCCGCGAGCCGGACCTGATTGAACGCACCGTGCGTGATTTCCTCACCGACGAAATCCAGGAAGTCCTCTGTGACAATGCCGAGGCCGTACAACGCATGAAGGAATTGGTAGGAACCATTTCCCGCCGCTCCAAAAAACGCATTCACCTGTTTGAAAACAGCGAGCCTATTTTTGAAAACCTGAAAATTCAGAAACAAATTGATGACGCCTTTTTCCGCCAGGTGTGGCTGCCCTCCGGCGGTTATCTGGTGATCGACGAAACCGAGGCCATGATCGCCGTGGACGTCAATACCGGACGCGCCAAGAAGCAGGACAAAATGATCCTGCAAACCAACGTCGAAGCCGCCCGTGAAGTCGCCCGCCAACTCAAGCTGCGGAACATCGGCGGACTGGTAGTGGTCGACTTCATCGACATGCGTGGACGCCGTGATCAGCAAGCCGTTTACCGGGCGATGAAAGAACGCCTCAAAATGGACAAAGCCAAAACCCAGGCCCTGCAGATCTCCCAGCTCGGCCTGATGGAAATGACCCGTCAACGTCTGCACGAAAGTCTCAACATGACCGTTACCGAACCTTGCCATTATTGCCAGGGACGTGGACGAGTCAAAACTCCCGAGTCAATGAGCGTAGAATTGCAACGCGCGGTATCAGCCGTGCTGGCCAAACACCGCGACTGTGACGATCTGGTCGTCATCGTTCACCCCGATGTGATGGAACGCCTGAAAACCAAAGATTCCGAACTGCTCGTCGACCTCGAACGACGCCACCAGGCTCGCTTGACCTTCCGCAGCGACCCCGCCTTCCACCGCGAGAAAATTTCTATCCTCGACGGATCCACTCAAAAGGAAATGGTTTTTTAACGGCTCAGTCGAAAGCTTTACTCAGAATAAAAAAGCTAAGCGCTCGCCCCATCGCTTCCGGATCTTCGTATCCAAACCACAAGGCAACCTCTTTTTCATTCATATAAACACGGTTTTGGCGTTGTTGAAGAATAAAATCACCCAATTGAGCTTGTTTTTCCGGGGTCGAAAGCAACAATTCCGCCAAAGCCCACAGGAAACCATAATCTTCAGCCTGACGATCCCCTCCCCAAATCATACGTTTGATATTAGGCTTGCTTCCTCCTCTTACAAGGTTCCTAACCGCATCATGCCAATCAGTATATCTCCTTAATCCTGCCTGATTAAAATTCATGTTACTGTAGTGAACTGATGCTACTCCGGTTAGCTGGTGCTCAAAATGGTAACCAATACCTGAGCTCAACCAATGCGGTTCGTTCTTTGTTCGCAAGGTCAACTTGAGCAAAGCCGACGGCACATTGTGTATCAAGCGATTAAAAGTAAAGTTATCATTTGGATCCGTATAGGATTTAGGGTCACTCACTTTGGCCACTAAAAAACGGTTCTTCACATCCTCGACGAAACCATTATAAGCAGCCAAATCAGTCGCCGCTTTGCGTTCTCTTGCATCGGTTAAAGTCTCTAAATAACTACCAGTGATCGGATCCAGTGTTTTTTTGTCTGCCAACACCAATAGGAATTTAAACTGGCCATCTTCATTATACTGATCCAATGAGCCTTTTTGCCCATTAGGGGTTCTAAAATAGCCTTTTTCAAAATCGCTGACTAAAGAAGGAATCACCTTGGCCAATTCTTCCCAAGTCTTTTCTGCCGTTCGAGTATAATCCCCAATGCTCGAATACGGAGAGGCTAAAATAAAATGAGCTGTTGTCCGTTTTTTCAAACGCCCCAAATCCATAGGCATTTTTTCTTTAGCTGCCACCTGTGCTTGAAAGCTCTCATTAACCTGCTTCCAACGCTTACTTTCCTCAGCGCTTTTTGCTTCGAAGTAGCGGAATACTCTTTCCGCAGACTCGCTCATCATCAATGTGCCCCCCTTTGGATTTTTCAATTTTTTTTGAGTTTGTAACATCCCTTCCAAACCCTCCACCAACAGTTTTTCCCCATCTTCATCTGCTTGCTTCAACAGCATGGCAAAACCCAACAAATGAGCAGCTTGATGCGCCCCCCAATCTGACGACCTGGTTTTTGCCCACAAGTCTGTCGTCTCCAATAAATACTTGATCGACTCGCTAATACGGTTGTTGTCTATCAGCGCCTTACCTGCCGAGTTACGAAAATACAGTGCCGTTAAATTATTTGCCCCGTGCACTGTTGATCTAATTTCAACCGCTTTAAGGGTGGCACCTAAGGTGCGAGCCAGAACATCCCGTTCATTCCAATTCCTCAGCATATGTTGGGTTCTGAGGTCAAACTTATCTACCCCAAGAGTGAAGGTTCGACCATCACCGCGCTTGATAGTGACTTCCCCATCGCTAACACTCCTAATCCGGGCTTCGATCTGACGACCTTGCGCATCTACCAGCATGCTTGTTTCCTGCCCTCCTGCGTGATGTTGCGTAAAACCCAAACACATCGCCAAAACCACTAATTTAACTTTCATATTTCAAGCTAAACGCCGAGACAAGTCTCCGTCAAGCTTTAGCAGGTAATGAGGTAGGCCGTAGCTTTCTACTTTGGCGCGATTTCACATCTCTTTCCACGTCTGCCACCCCAAGCTTTCAATAGAGTTGAAAAAAGCGCAAAAGCTCCCATACTGATCGAGAACCACTCGCCAAAACGCGCGTAAATTGTCATCGGAGGATTTTTCTGCATCCTAACCGTTCCCGGCAATGTGCCAGTAACAAAAGTGCTGCCGCTCACATCATCGACAATTTTGCGCTCGAATACCTGCTTGGACTCACGATCATACAAACTTCCCACCTCATCAATAAAACAGCTCACCCCGGTATTCGCCGCGCGGATCATCGGGCGCCGCAACTCGATGCAGCGAAAGCGCGCATTAGCGAGGTGTTGAGCAGACTCCGAACTCTCCCAAAACCAGCCATCATTGGTCACATTGACAATCAACTGAGGCACATTGGGACGCACAAATTTACGCGCCAAACTGCCAATGGTATCCTCAAAACAAATCAGAGGAATGATCTGCCACTCTTCACCCTCCTCACCTCCACCCAGTTGCAACGGCTCGAAACTTTTACCCGCCTGAAAATCAGCCGGTATCAAATCCCCGGCGATCCACTCAAAAGGAGGGAATACTCCGCGTAAGGGCAGGTATTCCCCAAAAGGAACCAGATGCGACT
>JAJRVS010000278.1 GCA_024277195.1 Verrucomicrobiota bacterium
AGTGCCGTTTTTGAATCCGACCGGCATGCTGAGGCCGGAGGCCAGCTCGCGGTGGATCTGGCTCTCGGTGGTGCGTGCGCCGATGGCTCCCCATGAAATAAGGTCGGCGTAAAACTGGGGACTGATGGTATCGAGAAATTCGGTGCCTGCAGGGATGCCAAGCTTGAGCAGGTCGCGCAACAGGTTGCGTGCGGTGCGCAGTCCCAGGTTGATATCGTAGCTGCCGTCCATCTGGGGATCATTGATCAAGCCTTTCCAGCCTACGGTGGTGCGTGGTTTTTCAAAATAAACCCGCATGATCACCTGTAAGTCGTCTTTCACGGTGTCTGCGTAAGCTTTGAGTCGTTGACCGTATTCGAGTGCGGCTTTGGTATCATGGATGGAGCAGGGACCGACAACGACTAACAGCCGGTCGTCTTTGCCTAGCATGATATTTTCGGCCAATGCTCTGGACTCGCGTATGAGTCGAGCTTCGGATTCGTCGATGGGAAGTTCTTCCATCAGCACCACGGGGGCGATGAGTTGATGCAGGTCGGCTATACGGACGTCGTCGGTTGTGATTGACATGGGGCGCAAATAAGCTGTGAATTCGAAAATCACCAAAGAAAATCTTCTTACTTTTGAAAAAACTGCTTATTCTGTGTATTCAAGATCTATCAAAATTATGAGCAAAGCGACTTCTCCACAAAATTTAAAAGACTTCACCGGTGGAGGGATTCTCTCCCTGTCATCAAAACGCGGCAGCACGGGCGATCCGAATTTTGACAAGCGGGTCGAGCAATTGGTGGCCGATTGGGGCTGCGGGGCGGATCATGAGTTGATCGAAGAGTTGATCATCACCGCATTGAGGATAGCGAGTGACGAGGTTGGCGAGGCTGATTTGAAGTTGTTCAACCGCACGCTGAAGGAAATGCAGGCCACGTCTTATGTTTTTGCTCCTTATTGTCGTGAGCACAAGGTGGCGGTGTATGGCTCGGCCAGAACGCAGCCAGGTCAACCTGAATACGAAGCGGCTAAGGATTTTTCTGATAAAATGAGGGAGCATGGGTTCATGACGATCACCGGCGCGGGAGAAGGCATCATGGGCGCAGCGCAGGAGGGGGCGGGACGGGAGAGCAGTTTCGGGCTCAATATACGTCTGCCTTTTGAGCAGTCGGCCAACGATACTATTATTGGGGATCACAAGTTGCTGACTTTTAATTATTTCTTTACTCGTAAGCTGGCTTTTGTGAAGGAGTCGGATGCGGCGGTATTGTTTCCCGGAGGATTTGGCACCATGGACGAAGGTTTCGAAGTGTTGACCTTGATGCAGACGGGAAAGGCTGCAGTTTTTCCAATTGTGATGGTAGATGCACCGGGGGGGAGCTATTGGAAGACCTTTGAGCAATTCATCCGCGAACACTTGTTCCGCTTGGGTTTGATTTCGGAGGAGGATTTCAGTTTGTTCAAGATCACGGATTCGGTGGATGAGGCGGTGGCTGAGGTGCTGCATTTCTACCGGGTGTTTCATTCTTATCGTCACGTGAAGGGTAAAATGGTGATTCGTTTGAATCGTAATATTCATGAGCAGGCGCTTGCACAACTGAATGAGGATTTTGCGGACTTGTTGGTGGGTGGGAAAATAAAACAGTGCGCGGCCTTGCAGGAGGAGCGTAATGAGCGTTCGATCATTGACTTGCCAAGGTTGGTTTTTCGAGCGAAAAGAAGTCGTCCGGGTAGGATTAGGGAATTGATCAATGCGATCAATTCTTGTGATGCGTGACAAAATATTTTTTAACCACTGATTTCACCGATTAATACTGATGGGAAATGTGTGTTTCAATGTTAATTTCTTATTATAAGTTACTTGTGGAATATTTTACGCTTTTTTATAGTTGATAAATTTGATGTTTTTATGAGTTCGTCGGTGACAAAACAGCGTTTGGATCAATTATTGATGGAGCGTGGTCTGTGTGATTCCCGCGAGCAAGGCAAGCGTTTGATCATGTCTGGCAATGTATTGGTGGAGGGGGTGGAATCTCCCAAACCGGGGCAGAAGGTGGCTGGGGATTGTGTGATCCGGATCAAGCAGCGGCCTAAATATGTTGGTCGGGGGGGATTGAAAATGGAGGGGGCTTTGCAGGCCTTTGATCTGGATGTGAAGGGCAAGGTGGCTTTGGATATCGGGGCTTCGACGGGGGGATTCACCGACTGTTTGTTGCAGCTCGGGGCATCGCGGGTTTACACTTTGGATGTGGGCACCAATCAGTTGGCGTGGAAGATTCGTTCTGACCCGCGAGTGGTGGCGAGGGAGAATTTTAATGCCCGTTATTTACAGCCGGAGGATTTGCCGGAGCAAGTGGATATGATCGTGATCGATGTGTCTTTCATCTCGCTGACATTGATTCTGGGGCCGGCTTTTTCAGTTTTGCGCCAGTCGGGTGATCTGGTTTGTTTGATCAAACCGCAATTTGAGCTGGCACGGGAAGACGTGGGCAAGGGGGGGATTGTGCGGGATGAAACCCTGCGGCAGGTGGCGGTGGATAAAATACGTCGATTTGTCACTGAAGAACAGGCAAAACACTGGCACAAGATCGTTCCGTCATCTATAAGTGGGACCGATGGTAACCAGGAATTTTTGGCATGGCTGAAACACGAATCGGATTAATCGCTAACCCGCACAAAGATGGTGCGGCTGACTTGTTACGAAAATTGGTGGAAGCTTTTGCTTTGCACGGTATCGATACGCATCTCGATGAGGTGTCAGCGAAGTTGATCGATGCCCCCGGGGGGCTCTCTTTGCAGGCTTTGAGCGAGGTTTCGGATATCCTGGTGGTACTGGGTGGGGATGGGTCTTTGCTGTGGGTGTTGGGGCAGTTGAAAGCGAGAGTCAAACCCTTGGCGGGTATCAATATTGGCACTTTGGGGTTTTTGAGTTGTGCGACCGGGGATGAGTACCAGCATCTGGTCGATGCGATTGCTCAGAAGGTGTATAAAACGAGCCAACGGGCGATTGTGAGAGCTTCTTTGCTGATTCATGAAAAAGACGGTCCGGTCGAGGGTGGCAGTTTTTACGGTTTGAACGAGGTCACTATTAGTCGCGCGGCGAGTTCGCGCACCATTCAGATCGAAGCACGGGTGGATGGTCGGTTTGTGAATCATTATTCGGGGGACGGGGTGATCATCGCTACTCCTACGGGCTCCACGGCCTACTCTCTGTCCGCGGGTGGACCGATCATTGACCCGGCGGCCGGGGTATTTGCGATGACTCCTATTTGCCCGCATGCGCTGGCTAACCGGGCCATTGTGATGAGTGACTCCAGTGTGATCGAGCTGTTGATGCCCGAGCCGCGTGACCCGCTGTTGTTGTCGATCGACGGGCGTACGGTGGCGGAGTTGAATACGGCGGCCGACGTGGTGATTGAACGCGCAGATTTCAACTTGCCTTTACTGGCGCTGCCGGATGCTTCTTTTTATGATGTTTTGCATCAAAAGCTGGGCTGGTTCGGCAGTACAGTGGTGGAACCTGTAAAGAGGATTTCTCAATGAGCGGAAAATTACAGGGGGTGGATATGGGGTTTATTGGTCTTGGTCTGATGGGGCGGGCCATGGCGGAGCATTTAAGTGATGCGGGGGCTAATTTGGTGATTCACAACCGCAGCCGCGCGGTGGTCGACGAATTGACCGAATCCGGAGCGATGACCGCAGCAGGCAGTCCGGCGGAGGTGGCGGAAAAAATCGGAGAGGGTTTTATCGTGATGTGTCTGACCCAGACCGCATCGGTTGAGGCTGTCATGGCGGGGACAGGTGGTTTGTTGGAGAAAGTTGCCGCAGGAGCTTTGGTATTGGATATGGGCACGACGGCGGTGAAAGCGACACGTTGTTTTGATGCGGCTTTGCGGGAGCGGGGCGCTTCGTTGGTGGATGCGCCGGTATCAGGTGGCCAGGGCGGAGCCCGGGCGGCGAGTCTGTCGATCATGGCGGGTGGAAGCAAGGAGGATTTTGAGCGAGCTTTGCCGGTGTTTCAAGTGATGGGGCAAAGGATCACTCACATGGGCGCATCGGGGGCGGGGCAGGTCACCAAGATGGCGAATCAAATGATCGTGGCTCAAACCATTGATGCGGTGGCGCAGGCTTTGACGATTGCGCGGGCGAACGGGGTGGATCCGGGATTGGTGAGAGAGGCTTTGATGGGAGGTTTTGCCGACAGCCGGATTTTGACTGAACACGGGGAACGCATGGTGAAGGGGGATTTTGAGCCGGGCGGGCGGGCAGAGTGTCAGGTGAAGGATGTGCGCGAGGGCAGGGATTTGATGGAGCAGAGTGGTTTGGATTTTCAAATGCTCAGAAGGAATCTTGAAAACTGGGAAGATATGGTGGATCAAGGGGATGGAGGATTGGATCACAGTGCTTTGATTCGCCTTTATGAAAAAAGTGATGGGAAATGAGCGGTAATTTATGACGATTTTAGAATTGTGATATTGCGGAATGGCAGGGTTTGGGCAAGCGTAGCAGCAGACAATGAAAAAATTGATTTTAATACGTCACGCGAAATCGAGTTGGGATGAACCGGGCATCGGTGATCGCGAAAGAACGTTGAACAAACGTGGACTGAAAGATGCGGTGACTATCGGCAAGGCTTTGCATGAACGGGGAGTGAAACCCGACGTGATGATCGTCAGTCTGGCTGTCCGAGCCTGGACCACGGCGGAATTGATTGCGGATGAGTTGGAATACCCGCGTGAGGAATTGATCCAGGAGTCAGCTATTTATGCGGCGGGGCTGGGTGCTTTGATGGATGTGGTTCAGAATATCGATGAAGATGTGGGCACGGCTTGTTTGGTTGGTCACAATCCGGGTTTCGAGGATCTGGCGAACAGTTTGATCCCCGGCATGCGGATTGATCATATGCCCACTTGCGGGGTGGTGCGTTTGAGTTTAAAGAGCGACACCTGGGGCGCAGCGGGTGTGGGGGATGGCGAATTGTTAGAGTTTTTCGGCCCTAAGACGCTGGTCTAGAGGAAGGGGATTTTGACTTCCGAATCCTGAATCCTGTCTTCTGAATTTTTCACCAATCCTGATATGAAAACTTTATTAATGAGCAATGAATACCCGCCGAATATATACGGCGGGGCAGGTATCCACGTGCAATATTTGGCACGTGAGCTGGCCAAGCTTTGTGAGGTGGAGGTGCGTTGTTTTGGCGAGCAATTGGAGGAGGGTGGCAATCCGGTGGTGCGTGGAGCAGGATGGGATCGCTCGGGGTATAACGCGCCGGAGCATTTGCATTCGGTGTTTGGTGCACTGCAGCGGTCTTTGGAGTTCAATACCCGAGCGATGGATGTCGATGTGGTGCATGTGCATACTTGGTACACCCACTTTGCTGGGATTTTAGCCAAACAAGCTTACGGTGTGCCTTTGGTATTGACGGTTCATTCATTGGAGCCCTTGCGGCCATGGAAGCGGGAGCAATTGCAGGGTGGTTATGATTTTACCGTTTGGCTGGAAAAAACCGCGATTGAAATGGCTGATAGGGTGATCGCGGTTTCAGCGGAAACCAAGCTGGATATCCTCAGGCTCTTTGATGTGCCGGAGGAGAAGGTGCCGGTGATCTATAACGGCATCGATCCCGATGAATACAAACCTAGCGTGGCGCCGGAAAAATTACGTGCCCACGGGGTGGATCCTGATCGTCCTTATGTTTTGTTTGTGGGGCGCATCACGCGGCAGAAAGGCATTGTGCACTTGGTTAATGCGATTCAGCATTTGAATCCGGAAACGCAGGTGGTGCTGTGTGCCGGAGCGCCGGACACGGAAGCGATCAAGGCGGAAATGGTGGCGGCGGTGGATGCGGCTCGTTCGGCAAATTCGCATATTGTATGGATCGAGGAAATGGTGGATACGACGACTAAGATCGCGTTGTATTCTCATGCAAGCGTGTTTTGTTGTCCGTCGATTTACGAACCTTTTGGCATCATTAATCTGGAGGCGATGGCGTGTGAAATACCCGTGGTGGCCTCCAAGGTCGGTGGTATGAAAGAAGTGGTGGTGGAAGGGGAAACGGGCTGTTTTGTGGAATTGCAGCAGCAGAGTGAGAGTCCTTTCGAGGCGACTCATCCCGAGGCTTTTGCCCAGGACCTGGCCAAGGCGATCAACGGATTGATGGATGATCCTGAGCGCTGTAAAAGGATGGGACAAGCGGGGCGGGAACGAGTGATCGAGAATTTCAGCTGGGCAGCCATCGCAGAGCAAACGCTCGAACTTTATCAAGAGGTGTGTGCGGAGTGACAATAGAGCTTGGGATGATGGATGTTTTTCAAAATCTCAGATCTTAAATCTCAAATTTGAAATTATAAAACCATGTTCGTAGATCATATTAAAATTCAAACCAAGGCGGGTAACGGCGGTAATGGCAGTGCCAGCTTTCGGCGCACAAAAACTGACGCCAAGGGAGGTCCTGATGGTGGTGATGGCGGCAAGGGAGGGGATGTTGTTTTTGAAGTTGATCTGCACACCGATAATTTGAAGACCTTTTTTTTCCAGTCCCATCACAAGGCTGAGCATGGTAAGAATGGATCGAGTAATCGCAAAACCGGTAAATCGGGTAAAAGCCTGGTGATGAAAATTCCTCAAGGAACTCTGGTATATGCCGGTAGTCGTCCAACAAAAATCGTGCCGATTGAAGCGCCGGACTGGGGCGGTGAGGGGCCGGATGAGAGCAAGGTGAAGATGTCGTCGGGTTTTGAACCGATGGATGAGGAAGAAGCTTTGGCGGCTGAGCCTTTAGTGGATCTGACTGAGATCGGGCAGAAGTTCGTTTTGTGCAAAGGCGGGGAGGCAGGCAAGGGTAATGTGAATTTCAAATCGGCGACCAATCAGGCTCCTACGGAAACGATACCTGGCGGTATTGGTGAGGAGGCGGTTTTTTATCTGGAGCTGAGAAAGATCGCTGATGCGGGATTGGTAGGCTTTCCCAATGCGGGCAAGTCGACTTTGTTGTGTGCTTTGTCCGCTGCCACCCCGAAGGTAGCGGCGTATCCCTTTACGACGCTGAAGCCGATGGTCGGAGTGGTCGATTTCAAAGGTTTCAGTCGCGCAACGATTGCCGACATTCCTGGCTTGATCGAAGGAGCGCATAAAAATGTAGGTTTGGGGCATGAGTTTTTGCGCCATATCATGCGTTGTCGCTTATTGATGTTTGTCGCGGATATGGCTGGTACGGACGGGGACGATCGTCATCCGATCACCGATATCCAGATGTTGCGCAAAGAGATCAAACTCTATAACGAAGACTTGGCGGCACAGCCTTGGATCATCATTGCTAACAAAATGGATTTGCCTGAGAGTCAGGCGAATCTGGAAGCGTTGCAGCCAAGGTTTCCTAAGATTGAGGTGATCCCGATTTCTGGCGGCGAAGAGACCGGCTTGGAGGATTTGAAAAAACGGCTGCAGCAGTTGATCGGTCACCGGCCGGAGTAAGGGGAGGCTGTAGGTGTTTAGACTGTAGGCTGTAGGGAAGAAGAGAGGATGCTGAGGACGCGGACAGATTTGGAGGAGATGGAGAATGCGGGGATGGCGTCCTATGCACAGCGGGTGGTGGACAGTTTGGGGCGTGCGGTGGCTGAGCCGGAGCATCGTTTGCGCACGGCGTATCAGCGGGATCGGGCGAGGGTGATTCACTCGACGGCTTTCCGGCGTTTGGAATATAAAACGCAGGTGTTTTTGAATGGCACCGGGGATCATTTGCGCACCCGTTTGACCCATACGATGGAGGTGGCGTCGATCAGTCGGGTGATGGCGCGCGCTTTGGGGTTGAATGAGGATTTGGCCGAGACTATCGCCTTGGCTCACGATCTGGGGCATTCGCCTTTTGGGCATACCGGGGAGAAGCGGCTAAATGAATTGATGAAGGAGGCGGGCGGATTTGAGCACAACAAACAAAGTCTGCGGGTGGTGGAGTTTTTGGAATCAAAATACCCGGGCTTGCCAGGCTTGAATTTGACCAAAGAGGTGCGGGAGGGTTTGTGCAAACATCAGCAAAGTTTTGTCAGGTTTGATAAAAAAAGAGGATGTGAGGTTTCGTATTTTTCGCCAAGCCTGGAAGCGCAAATTGCCAATGTGGCGGATGAAGTTGCCTATTACAGTCACGATTTGGATGATGGATTGGATCATGGGTTGTTGGTCGAGACGGATTTGGAGAACATTGATTTGTGGAGCCGTTGCGCCCAACGGGTGCGGCGTGATCACCCGGGATTCAAAGGCACGAGCTTCCGCCGCCAGGTGATTCGTAATCTGATCGATCTGGAGGTGGAGAACGTGGTGGAGGCGACGCTCAAGCGGATTGAGGCATCCGGAGTGCAATCGGCGGACGATGTTCGTGCTTGCGAGCAGACTTTAGCAGGATACAGCGACGAATTCCGGGTGGCGAATGCCCAGTTGCGTAAACATTTATACCAGAATCTGTATTATCATCCGATTGTGGCCGGCCCTAATAGTCAAGGCGGGGAGATGATTGAAAAAGTGTTCCATTATTTGATGAAAAACCCAGATAAAATGGGGGAAACCAGTGTGGCGAGAATTGAAAGTGAAGGCTTGCAGCGCAGTGTTTGTGATTACATTTCAGGCATGACGGATCGCTTTCTATTCATCGAAGCGGAAAAGCTTTAGATAAGTGTAGTTTTTTTATGGTTTTAGGTGAGGTTTTGATTGCAAAGTCAGGTTTTTATGATTGAGTGGCGGCGAACAAACCGAATTAAAAACCATTGATGGTATCAGGGTGATGCCAAAAATAAAAAAGTAATGAGCGAAGTAGCGACAGAAACAAAAGAGTTTAAACTGCATGATACCGACACAGGAAGTGCCGATGTTCAAGTGGCACGCCTTACTGAGAGAATCAATCATCTCACGGGGCATCTAGGCGAGCATAAAAAAGACGTGTCTTCACGTCGAGGCTTGTTGATGTTGGTAGCGCGTCGGCGTAAACTTCTGGATTATCTTGCCAGAACCGACAACGAGCGGTATCAGAATTTGCTGAAAGGCCTTGGATTGCGTCGGTAACCCCGACGCTTTTTGCGTTTTAAGCGCAGTGCCTTTTGCCCGTAGATCCTTTGATTGCGGGCTGATTCTATCAAGCCTCGGGGCGGATAGGATTGCAAGGGGAGGAATCAACGCCTGATAAACCGGGCGAGCCTTGGCAAAATCTTGCTAAGATCAATTGGAAAATATTCATTTGATACCCCGTCGGGCATGACAGCCTAACGAGTCCACTATTCGGATCAAAAAAACGTCAATTTTAAGTAAACAAGAAAGAAGAAAAAATGAGTATAGAATCAGTAACGTGCCAGGTTGGCGCACAAGAAATTAAGATCGAAACCGGTAAAATGGGCAAACTTGCCGATGGAGCCGTAACTGTGAGCTACGGAGAAACCATTATTTTGGTGACGGCCGTATCACAGACTAAAGTGAGAGACGGCCAGAGCTGGTTTCCGCTGTCAGTAGAATACAAAGAAAAAGCCGCAGCTGTGGGACGTATCCCCGGTGGTTATTTCAAACGTGAAGGTCGCCCGACCGAGAAGGAAATTTTGACTTGCCGGATGAC
The DNA here is from genome assembly GCA_024277195.1 of Verrucomicrobiota bacterium. Taxonomy (GTDB): domain Bacteria; phylum Verrucomicrobiota; class Verrucomicrobiia; order Verrucomicrobiales; family DEV007; genus JAADHD01. Next base: position 9,578 of record JAJRVS010000278.1, read on the forward strand.
GGATCGCCCTTTGCGTCCGTTGTTCCCTAAAGGTTATTATTACGATACCCAGGTGGTATCATTGGTATTGAGTGCGGACGGGGAAAACGATCCCGACATTCTCACCATGAACGGAGCTTCGGCAGCTCTTTGTGTGTCGGACATTCCTTTTGCTGGACCTATCGCTGCTGTGCGTGTGGGACGTGTGAATGGTGAGCTGATCGCTAACCCGACTCACAGCCAACGTCTTGAGAGTGATCTCGACTTGATCTATGCTGGCCGCCGCGAAGGGGTGAACATGATCGAAGGTGGTGCTTTGGAAGTGAATGAAGAAGACTTCAAAAAAGCTCTGGAATTTGCTCAAGTGGCTATCGAGCCCCTTTTGACTGCACAGGAAGAGTTGATGGCTAAAGCCGGCAAAACCAAGCGTGAAGTTGAGCTGAACGTGGTTCCTCAAGAACTGTTGGACATCGCTTTCGAAGTGGCTGGAGAGCGCATCGCAGATGCCATCTACAAACCAAGCAAGCTCGAGCGTGGAAAAGCGGTCGGCATTTTGCAGAAAGAAGTGGAAGAGAAAATCAAAGAAAAGTATCCTGATGCGACTCCGTTCGACGTCGAGCGTGCTTTTGATTACCTTCAGAAGAAGGCTTTCCGTATCGGCATCATGAATACGCAGAAGCGTGCGGATGGCCGTGGGGTTGATGAAATTCGTCAGCTCAGCGGTGAAACCGACCTGATGCCTCGTGCTCACGGTTCGGCTCTGTTTGCCCGTGGTGAAACCCAGGCTTTGGCTCTGGCAACGCTCGCTCCGGCGGACGAAGCTCAGTTCCTCGACGGATACACTGGCGGAGAAGACAGCAAGCGTTTCATCCTGCATTATCACTTCCCTCCATTCAGCGTCGGCGAAACCGGACGCATGGGCGGCATCAACCGTCGTGAGATTGGTCACGGTGATTTGGCTGAGCGTTCACTCAAAGCAGTGATCCCCAGTGTGGAAGTTTTTCCTTACGCGGTTCGTGTGACCAGTGAAGTGATGGAGTCCAATGGCTCGACTTCGATGGCATCGGTTTGTAGTGGCAGCATGGCTCTTTACGATGCTGGTGTTCCTTTGATCCGTCCGGTAGCCGGTATTTCGGTTGGATTGGTCTCCGAGGATAACAATTCGGATGAGATGGGTGAATACCACACCTTGCTCGATATCATCGGTTCTGAGGATTTCTTCGGTGACATGGACTTCAAACTCTGTGGATCAAGCGAAGGGGTGACGGGTTTCCAGTTGGATCTCAAATTGCGCAGCATTCCGCTGGCATTGCTTTTCGAAGCAATCGACAAAGCTAAAGTCGGACGCAGCACGGTGTTGGAAGCAATGGAAGGCTTCATCGCCAAACCAGAAGCTTTGAGCGAACACGCTCCGCGCATTGAGTCTCTCAAGATCGATCCGAATCGTATCGGTGAGTTGATCGGGCCTGGTGGCAAAGTGATCAAAGGTATCCAAGCCGAAACCGGTGCGGATCTTAATATCGAAGATGATGGCACCGTTCATATCTACGCAGCCAAAAAAGAAGGTTTGGATCGCGCAGTTGAGTTGGTGAAACGCTTGCTCGCTGAAGTTGAAGTGGGCGAAACTTATCACGGTAAGGTTGTCTCAACGACTAACTTCGGCGCTTTTGTTGAAGTATTGCCAGGCAAGGACGGAATGATTCACATTTCCGAATTGGCTGACTTCCGCGTTGATAAAGTCGAAGACGTGGTAAAAGTCGGCGATATGGTCTGGGCCAAATGCATTGGCGTTGACGATCGCGGTCGGGTGAAAATGAGCCGTCGGGCAGCTATGGCTGAACGCGGTGAAGAAGCCGACAAAGAACTGTCCGGAGAAAGCCAGGACTAAGTGATCGAGACGTATAGTCCTCGGATTCGTCCGGGGAGTTTACGTTGAATGATTCAAAAAGCCTTTCCTTGCTGTATGGCGGGAAAGGCTTTTTTGTGTTGAATAAGGAACCGCCAATGGACACTAAGAGGCACGAATAATAGAATGGAATTAGGGGCGGGTTGAGCGGACGTGGACAGGGGAAGCTATTGTGATCTTCGATATTTTATAAAGAAAATGCTTGGTTAGACTAAGAGAGTGTTGATAATGCGAGTCATGCTATTTGATTCACATATGCACACAACTTTGTGTAAACATGCGACGGGTTATCTTTGGGAATACGTGGACAGGGGGTGGAAAGCGGGGTTGGATGGGGTGATTTTCACTTGTCACAGCCCGATGCCAAATCGATTTTCGCATCAGGTGAGAATGGAACCTGATGAGATTTGGGATTATATTGCTTTGGTGGGCGAGGCTCAGGATTCGGCTCCTGAGGGTTTTGAAGTGAGGTTGGGTTTGGAGAGCGATTATTTTCCAGGTATGGAGTCGTGGCTGGAGCAGTTGCATGGCACGGCGGATTTTCATTACATCCTGGGTTCGGTGCACTGGCATATTGCGGAGTATAATGCGGCCTTTTATAATGGTGATATCTGGCAATTCCAGTGTCAGTATTTTGAGCATCTGGCAGAGTCGGCGGAGTGTGGTTTGTTCGATTGCCTGGCACACCCGGATTTGATCAAAAATGCTTCGGTGGAGGATTGGCAGCTGGATCGTTTGAGACCAGTGTTGGAGAAAACCTTGGACAGGATAGCAGCTACCGGAGTGGCGATGGAGTTGAACACGTCGGGATATCACAAGATTTTTCCTGAAATGAATCCCGGACCGGAAATCCTGACGATGATGAAAGAGCGTGAAATTCCTGTGGTATTGGGATCTGATTCGCATCAACCAGAGCGGGTGGCGGAGTCTTTTGTGCCGGCTTTGCAGATGCTGGAGGTCGCGGGTTATGATGTGATCAGTTCGTTCGAGGGGCGCCAGCGTCAGGAGTTGGAGATCGCGGAGGCCAAGGCGCGCCTGGCGGAGGCAGTGGTGTAAGGTGATTTACGTGGATGAATAGGATTTTAGAAATGAGAATGGATTTGAATAAGGTCACTGCTGCCATTTTGTTGTTATTGTTTTTGCTGGCCGGGGCTGCGGTTGGTCAGGGTTTGAAAATCGACAGAGCAACTCGAACAGTGCCTTTTTTTAGACCCTTGGATGGAGCTTTGCCTGGGTGGCGCAAGGTTGGCAAAGATTTGTATAGGGGGAGTTATACGGTGCCGCCGACTTTTGTGGAATATTCTGAAAGTGGTGAAGTTATCGGGAAAAGTGCTCGAACTATCATGGAGGAAGCTGGGGTTGATTTTGGGAAAAGTGGTAAGGTTGAATATAGTCCAGAACTTTCAAAATTAACTCTTTTATTAAGTCGAGATATGATGGAGTTGGCGGATGCCTATGTGGGAGGTTGCACGCTAGGCAGTGGTCAAAATTATAAAATTCCGGTTCACGTGGAAATATTTGAATTGCCAACTTTTCAGGCTCTTGAACTGATTGAGAGTTGCATGGTTGAAGGAGATCATAGTCCTGAACGCAATGCGGCATTAAAGTTAGTGAAGCAAAAACATGCGCGATTGATAGCCATGCCGACGATTGTTACGCGTTCGGGGCAGCGTGGCGAAATACGGGATGGGGATGAGGTTTTTTATCCCACGGAAATATATTCGGATAATAAGGAAAATGAGGATAAAGGGATTCTTTTGGATACACGTCTGGTAGGTACTATTTTTGAAGTAGAGCCTATTTTAGAGCCTGATGGTGAAACCATCGCTTTGTCGATTGAATTGGAGCATCACAGTGCTCCGCCCGTGATGAAGCCACTCACCAATCGAACGCAGGTTTCCCAATTTCATAGCAATAAAATCACGAGTCATATTCAACTCAGAAAAGGGGGTTATGTTTTGTTGGGTAGCTGGAAACCCACAGGGAAACCTGAGTAAGAAGAGCAGGATCTGACCCATGTGATTTTTGTCACGGCGAATGTGCAACCGGTGGGTAACTATGGCTTGCAGGAAAGTGTTGAGGAGCCTGCTGGAAAAGAGGTGGAAGAATAAGAGGGGAGGACAGATATGGAAATCTGTCCTACGGATTATAAACTCCGCTTATCTTATTGACAAGATTTCAGGTAGGCGATGAGGTCTAGCAATTCCTGACGGGTGAGGGCGGCGTCAAGGCCTTGCGGCATCAAGGAGACAGGGACGGGGGAGACGGACTTAACCTGGGAGCGGGGTAAGGGGTGTTCGGTGCCTGCCAGATCGGTGACGTAGATGGAGTCTGCTGTTTCGCGCTGGATCAGACCGAAGTGGACGGCGCCGTCTTTCATCGTAACTGAGAAGGATTCGAAGTCACGGGCGAGCGATTCACTGGGGTAGAGGATGGATTCGAGAAAGTCACGTTTGGTGCGGATGCGGCCAATGTGGGTGAGTTCGGGGCCCACTGAGCGTCCGACGTCGCCGATTTTGTGGCAGGTCAGGCAAGCGCCCTTGCCGGCGACAAAAGCGGCTTTGCCGCGTTTGGCGTCACCTTTGTCGAGTTCGGGTTCGATGGCGGCGAGGCGTTGGGTTTGTTGCTCGGCTTTGGCCAGCAGCTCGTCGAGGGTGGGTTTGAATTGGGCGGTCACTTCAGCCCCGTAGTGGGTGAACATACGTTGCAGCTCGGTGGCTTTGATGCTGCCGAGTCCGGGGGATTTAGGCAGGGCTTTGGCCAGTGCCATACCGATTTCCGGGTTGCGTTGTTTTTCGAAGACCTTGATCAGGTGAGGTAGATCCATCGGGCCGGCATTGACCGTGAGTCCGGCAACTTCGATCAATTGGGCTTTGGTAAGCTTGGCGCTGCCTAACATCTGGGCGGCTTCAAGGCGCTGAAAGGGGCTGGCATCTGTTTGCAGCAGTCCTTTCAGTAATTTATAAGCGGCGGGGTGCAATACCGCATTTTTGGTGGAAACCGCGCGCAGGGCACGGATGCGGATCATGGTGCTTTGTTGTTCGTCAGAACCGATTTTACGCAAGTCTTGATCAAAATTATCTGTTTTGATTTTTGATAGCGCATTCAGAGCGAGGGCAAGTTGGTCGGCATTGTCACCGCTTAATACGCTTTTGAATGCAGGGATCCAGCTTTCAGGTAAAGGCGCCTGATCACTGGATTCGATTGCCTCGAAGGCGAGTTTTTGCCGTTCGATTTGTTCACTGTTGAGTAAGCTGGCGATGATGGGGAACATTGGCGGGGTATTGATGAAATTCGGTGCCAGCAAGCTGATAGTCTTTTGCTTGGCTGGGTTGAGCGCCTTGTCCGTGTCGAGCCATTCGAAGAAACGGTTGGCGATCGCTCCATCCCATTCTGGGTGGCGTTTGGCAATCTGGGTGGCGGTTTGTCCTAGGCGTTCATCATCACGGTCGAGCAGGGTCAGGACATCTCTGGCTTGGAGCTTGGAGCTGTCCATCTGATCGAGTGCCCACAGGGCACGGCTGACGACTAGAGGTTTGTCGGATGTCAGGGCTTTGGCGGTGTTCTTGTAGTCATTGAGTTCGATGAGGGCATAGATCATGGCGTGTTCTTGATGGCGATCCATGTCACGGTCGAGGGTGGCGAGGATGCCGGGTACTGCTTTTTTGTTGCCGATCATGCCGAGCGAGGCGGCGGCAGTTCGAGCAACGGGGGCGGTGTCGTTGCGCACTAGAGCGACCAGCGCATCTACTCCACGGCGGTCGATGTTGATGCCAGCGGCTTGCGCAGCAGACTGGCGAACGGATTCATCCGGATCCAGTAGCATTTTCCTGGAGAGTTCACGTGATTGGGTGAAAGGCAGGCGGCACAGCGCCCACACCGCGTTGCGGCGTAAAACGGGATCAGCACTTTCCAGCGCGTCGGCGAGAGCGGGGATGGAGGGCTCGCCTCTTTCAGCCAACCAGGCACTGGCTTTTTCACGGATGGAAAAACTGTCGTGGTTCAAACGGTGGACCACTTCGTCAAAGCTGGCTTTTTTCCACTCGAGTTGTTTGCCCCATTGATCTTGTTTGCGATCACGCAGACCGGGTTTGCGGATGCGGTAGATGGCTCCAGAGATGTCGGGGCGGGCGACTTGTGAGTTAGGGCAGCCCTGGCGGAACCAGCCGCCGGTATCGATCACCAGTAGATCACCGTTGGGATCTTCGAGCACGTCGGTGATATGAACTCCGGGGTCATTGATTTTAAGGAAAGGTTCGGTTTTGACCGAGGCGTAGGTGGAGCCTTCTTGTTTGATCACGGTGCGAGTGATTTGCTGGGTATTGAAGTGGGTGGTGAAAATATTATCTTTCCATTGTGGGTTCACGTGACCACTGCGGTAGCGCATCATACCGGATACGGCGACATGGCCAAAGTTGTGAAATTCTTTCAATAGCGGGCCGGTGCTTTTGAATTCATCGATGACGGATTGTTGGTCATAACGAGGATAGACCCCGCCGTGGATCCAGTGGTTGAGCGTGTCGCCGCGCGGGCGACCGTAGAACAGATTGATGCTGCCGACGATGTCGCCATTGTCCATGAAGTCGAGTTCAACCGGGTTGTCCATTCCGCCTCCGGCGTGAACCTGGATGTCCGAACCGTCGGGGAAACAGGACCAGATGCGTGCGCCCTTGTTGTCTGATACCACCCGTCCGGTATCGGTATCAATCACGGTGTGTCCTTTGCGTCCGTGGCACCAGTAGATGCGCCCGTTGGGATGCAGGAAGGGGCCGTGCACATCGGCGGCGTTGCCGGTGTATTTGAAGCCGGTGACCAATTCTTCGCGCACATTGGCGACGCCGTTGCCAGTGGTGTCTTCGAGTCGCCACAGGCTAGGCGGGGACATGACGTAGAGGGAATCCTGCAACCACAGGGCGCCCTGGGGAAAGGTCATGTTGTCGGCAAAAACCGTGGATTTGTCAAAGATACCATCGTTATCGGTGTCTTCGAGCAGTTTGATCGAGTGGGGCTTTTTTTTGTCGAGCTCCTTGTCGTTCAAATTGACTCCCGAACTTTCGGCGACAAATAAACGTCCGTATTCATCAAAGGTCGCCATCATCGGGCGCTCGACCAGTGGCGGAGCGGCAGCGACTTCGGCGATGTAGCCATCGGGCAGGGTGATTGACGGGGGAGAGAAGGAGGGATCAAATACATTGGGAATGGTGACCCGTCCTTTGGCGAGGTTGGCTTTGAGGCGATCTTTGGCTTCTTTGCCCCAGACCAGGGTTTTGGGTTGGGAGATGCCGCCATTCCAGAGGTCGTATTTTTTCTCAACGTTGACGGCAAAAAAATGATCGAGCTGTTTTTTGAGTGCAGTTTTTTTGGCGATGGCTTTTTCTTCGTTGATCAGATTGTGGCGTTCGCCGGGATCATTTTTGAGGTCGTAGAGTTCGTCGTAGCCATCTTCGAAACGTTCGATGTATTTCCAGTCGCCCGAGCGCACACAGCGCAGGCTTTCGTATTCGTAAAAAACACTGTTGTCCCATTGCTCGGTTTTTTGTCCTAGCATGGCTGGAGAAAAATCCCGTCCTGGAGACTTGGGGGCGGTCGGCATTTGATCGGCCATTCCCAGATAGCTCAAGACGCTGGGCATGAAGTCGTAGTTGGTGACGTGGATGTCCGGGGTATTGCCCGCTGGGATTTTGCCTGGTTGGCGGAAGATCATCGGGATCTTCATCGAGAAATCGAAGGCGTTGATCGGGCGGGTGTGGTCGCCCATGCCCCAGAAACCGTGCTGACCACCTGCCCATCCTTGGTCGGCGGCGAAGATCACCAGGGTGTTTTCATCGATGCCGAGCTCTTTGAGTTTTTTCATCACATCGCCGACACCGTCATCGATAGCGCTGAGTTCTTCGGCATAACGACGAATGCTGACCGGATTACCGAAGTATTCGCGGTTATTGTATTCCCACGGATGAATGACTCCACGAGGAAAGGAGGGTAGGTCTTTGTCGGCGTAATATTTGGCGTGGCGATTGCCTGAGGATTTCAGTTGATAGCGGGACAGTCCGTAAGGGCCGTTGTAAGCGAGGTATAAAAAGAAGGGTTTGTCGGGAGTTTTGGCACTTTTTTCAATGAATTTGAGCGCGTGTTTGGTCCAGAAGGTGGTCAGGTATTCGGGTTCTTTGCGCAGTTCCCCATTTTCGATGATGGTGGCACCGTGAAAAGTCGAAGTGCCACCAGCGGGCAGGGTGACCCAGTAGTCGTCGAGTCCTTCATTGGGTTCGGTATTGTTGCCGAGATGCCATTTGCCGACCAGTCCACAGGAGTAGCCGTTTTTTTTCAGCACCTCGGGCAGGGAGGTGAAGTCAGCGAGGGTGTTGCGTTGATCGGGACCGACTTGCAGGTTTTTGCCGTGGAGAAAATTATGAACTCCGTGCTGGGATTGCATCAGGCCGGTGAGGTAAGTGGCGCGGGTGGGTGAGCAGACCGCGTTGTTGGCAAAGGCATTGGTGAAACGTACCCCTTCGGTTGCCATCTTGTCGATATGGGGAGTGCGGATGTCTTTGTTGCCGTAACAGCCGAGCGACCAGGCACCATGATTGTCGGTCAGGATGAAGATCACGTTGGGCTTTTTTTCTGCGGCCTGGGTGGAATGCAGGCAGATTAAGATGCAGACAGTGAGTGTGAGGAGGGCTTTATTAAAAGGGCGGAGAGTCATCATGCTATGGAAGTGTTTCGACCGCAAGATTGCAGAGGAAATGGCTATCTGCAAGTGAGGGCTTGGGGGTTTTTTGTGGTGAGACTGCTGTGAGCTTTGAGGGGAGGAAGGTGTGTGATTGCGGATGGATGTAGGGCGGGTGTTCACCACCCGCTGGGAGTGTTGCGGGTTGGAAACCCGCACTACGTCGTGGGTGGTGTTTCAGGTGCTTTGATTTGGGGGTTGGCAAATCAGGAAAATTATTCTATTTTACTCCGCGAAGCATAATGGAGCTATGTCCGCTTCAAAATGCGAATGTTTAAATTTTTCTCCTTAAAAAAATGGCCAATTTTACAGAAGTAACAAATCAATCCTGGTTCAGTCGAATTGGAGGTGCTTTGAAAGGCATTATTTTTGGTTTCATCCTAATCGTTATTGCCTTTATTTTGCTCTTTTGGAATGAGGGCAGGGCAGTCAAACGGCATCAGGCTTTGCAAGAGGGGGGCAGTAAGGTG
>JAJRVS010000279.1 GCA_024277195.1 Verrucomicrobiota bacterium
CCCCTCCCAGCGCAATTGTCTCAATCGATTTGGCATTCCAATAGAAGTTATGTGCGATACCTATCAATCCTGATCCTAGGAACAGCAAGCACGCCATATACACCACCCGAGCCGCCATGCGGTGACTGACAAATCCCATCAGATACATGAAGTAAGCCACAATAATCGTAGTGAACACTTCGAAGAAAGCCTCCACCCACATGTGAATCGTACACCATCTCCAGAAGTCGGCGATCACAAAACTGGTATCTGGAGATGCCACGAATGATGCCGTGAACATGAAAATCATACCTGCGATGGCATACACCATCCAGTTAGGCAATGACCAAGTCTGTTTTTGCTTCAAAGCAGGCCACAGCCCGCGCATGATGATCACCAACCACATACCAAACGATACAAATAGCAGATACTGATAAAAACGTCCGATCGTCATAAACTCCCAACCTTGGATTCCAAACCAACGATTCATTTCACCCTCAAAAACCCTGCCAATTCCAAGCGGAATACCAATCGCTCCGCCTACTCCAACCACCAGCAACACCCAAAATAAGGCATTCACCCATTTGAGCTGACCGGTAGGCTCAGGGCGACAGATCAAAGGCAATACCCAGATGGTGGCAGCAAACCAACACACCGCAATCCACAACACCGATATTTGCTCGTGCCAAGCCCGCGTCACCGTGACTGGTAGTAAGTGATTAATCTGCAATCCCATTTTATCAAAAATATGGACAAAATCCATCACCGTCAACAAACCCGCCAAAACCTGAATTCCAAACAAAATACAAGCCACGGCAAAATACTTATAAGTCGCCCTTTGTGTTGGTGTTGGTTTGAATTTATCCAGAAAGTCACTAGTCGCCAGAGGCGGCATCTTGTCCTTCTCCTGCTCGAACTCAGCCTCAGGATCTAATTTTCCATAATAATAGAAAATCGTTCCTATGAATGCAATCACTACAATCACCCCAATAATGCTCCATAATACCAAACCTCCATGAGGCAGATTTCCCGCCAACGGATCATAAGGCCAGTTTTGAGTATAGCTGTATTCATGACCTGGTCGAGCAGCGCCGCACAACCAACCGCCCCAATAGAAAAAAGCGGTCAAATCCCTGATCTCTTTCTTGTCCGTGATATAATTCGGCGGATTAAATGTCTCTTCCCCCACCAAATCCCCACCTTGCCCAAACATCTGGGTGTAATAAGTTAACATTTTTTTGGCTGCATAAACCTGCCCTTCCGTCATCACAATAGCACCGGGTTCAAACTTGCTCTGTTCGTCACCCTGTTTGCTGTAATAATCCGCCACATAGGTGTTCTTTTTGATCTCCTTCTGCACCAAAGCGCGAACGATAGTTTCTCTTACCTCGGCATCCGGCTCTCTCGCCTGCCAACCCCTTTCATAATATTCATTCATCCACTTGGCGGTATTATTAAGCGCCTCACCGGTGAAATCCGGGCCCCTCATTCCGCCATCCCCCAAATAGCTGCCATAATCCATCAGCCCTCTGCTGAGAAAAACCTTCTGACCCTCTTGAATCTCTTCGGCGCTAAATATAACAGCACCTTCACTATCTACGAAGTTAGCTCTAGGCGGTGCATACTCGTAGGTTTTATAGCCGATGTATCCTACAACACAGATACTGACCGTAAAAACAATAACAAATATTTTCCACCAGTTTTTACGTTGATCGATAATTTTTAGAATGTTCATAGATTGTCCTTTTTTATTTGGGGGTTAGAAAACAGCAACCTGCTGTTTTTGTCGGTTAGTTATTCCCGTGTATTACTATCACGCCAGAATCTTCACTCCCACCACCCTAATGCTGTTATTCCCTGCGCATAACTTGCCGCCGTCGATTTCCTTTAAATATTGCTTTCTCCCTGACAATACCCAATATAGAACTACCTCCATCATGAAACACCATCCCCCCCTAAGCACTCTGCCTTCAATTACCATAGCGCCACGGCTTATACTTCTTATAATATTCATGCTCTGCCTAGACCCCGCAGCGGGCTTCAGCCAAGCCCACAAGCTGTCAGTCGGCGCCCACTCCATCGATATCACCCCGACTCAACTGCCCGCCATTCGCAACGGTGGTTTTACCCAGCGAACTTATGACAAAGTTCTCGACAAATTGCACTCGCGTAACTTCGTTCTTAAATCCGGAGATACCACTATCGCCATCGCCGTGGTCGATTCCTGCATGATCCCTCGTGATATATGCAACTTAGCTAAAGAGCTAGCCAGTAAAAAAACCGGCATCCCGCTTAATCGCATTCTCATTGCCTCCACCCATACCCACAGCGCACCGAGCGTGATGGATCTCTGCCTCGGAACTAGCAGCGATCCCAATTACAAAAAATTCCTACCTTCAAAATTAGCCGAAGGTATCGCCCTCGCCCACGCCAATCTCGAACCCGCCCGCATCGGCGTAACTGTTGTCAATGCCCCGGATCACACCCACTGCCGTCGTTGGTTGAAACATCCGGATAAATACGCCAACGACCCCTTTGGTGAAAAAACCATACGCGCCATGATGCATCCCGGTTATCAGAATCCAGACTACATCGGCGAAGCCGGCCCCGTTGATAGCGGACTCTCACTGCTGAGCATCCAATCCGCAGACGGCAAACGGCAGATAGGTCTTCTGGCCAACTACTCCATGCACTACTTTGGCGCTGGCGGCGGGTTTTCCGCCGACTACTATGGCCGTTTTTGTGATCTAATGGAGGAAAAAATAGCCAGCTCCGCTTCAGACAAAGCTCCTTTTGTCGCTGCAATGTCACAGGGCACTTCCGGCGATCTGCATTGGATGGATTATTCCAAACCAAAAAAAGAAAACTACGGCATCGATAAATACACCGCTGAACTTGCAACCATCGCCTTCGATGCTTTCCAAAAAATCGACTACCCAGCCGACCACCCAAAACTGGACATGGAGCAAAGCACCCTCACCCTCGGCCGCCGACTCCCCAGCAAAAAACGCATCGCCTGGGCCAAGCTAGTCAATGCCAAGCGCGGTGACCGCCGCCCCAAGGATCGCCCTGAAGTTTACGCCGAACAAGCGGCCTGGTTTATCAAAAACCCCAAAGAAGATCTCATCCTGCAGACCATCCGCATTGGTGACCTGGCCATCACCACCCTGCCCCACGAAGTCTATGGCATCACCGGCCTGAAACTCAAAGCGCAAAGCCCCTTCAAAACCACCTTCAACATGGAGCTCGCTAACGGGGCTGCTGGATATATCCCGCCACCAGGGCAACACTACCTTGGTGGTTACACCACCTGGCCCTCCCGCACTGCTGGAATGGAAGTCGACACCGAACCACAGATAATCGACACCTTACTCGGAATGCTGGAGAAATTATCCGGCAAAAAACGCAAAGCCCTCACCACGGATTTCTACAACCCACAACAGCGGGAAGCGATCAAAAAAGCCAAAGCCGATGACAACAACCTCGCCAATCGGGGACTCGAGCAATAAGGATACCTGCAATTAATATATCTTCCAACCTAAGTAGAGTTTTGATTCCCACTCAAACATCTAACTTCGTCTCATTAACCCGTGATTACTGGGATTAACTCGCCCTAAAACGACGATGTTAACGGCGATACATTAAATCTACATATCGCTTAAAGCCAATGATATATGGATGCATATATTGCTTAACTATAATTTAATCTGTCGATCTGAACGTCGATTTTTTCTAGACAAATACTAACGCCCCCCATCTTCCGCTGGACCTATCCTCACATCACTTGCGCCTTGGCAATCACCAGAACCTCCTCATAGGGCAATCTTCTCAGCAAGCCCCAATCGTCCTTAAAATACAATCGCCAGCGATTCATCGCCGGGCTATTGATCCCACACAGGAATCTCGCCAACCTTTGCGGTGACGAAAGCACCGCGTGTCGAGTGGCGACCAAAGCCTGTACCTTTTCAAGTTCATGCAGACTCACCTCTTCCGTTTCGGATCTCGGCAACTTACGTAAACGTTTTTGCCCAATACAGCTCGAACAAGTTCCACATGGCTTCTCCAGCTTTTCGCCAAAATGCTTCAGTAAGGCCGAGGTGATGCAGCTTCGTGTCGTCGCTGTGCGAAACACCGCATCGACCCTCTCAAGGTCGCGCTGTGTGTGTTCCTGGAAAGCCGCATGCAAACCCTCCGCTAACTCTGGAATGGATTCCGGGGTTTTTGCAGTCTTATACAGCTGCAAACGATGAGTTCGTTTCAATCCAACATCCCCGCCTACTTCCAGGTCTTCCAACAGATCATTCAAAACTTCGATTTTCATTCCAAGCTGGGCTGCCAACTCCAACAAATCCAAATTGCCCTTCAGCTCAAGCAAAGCCTCAATCGCCTTTCGCTTTTTGCCGAGGTAAGCAGCCAGCATCTCTGCACTGCTCACCAGAGGGCGAACCCTCCCTCGTTTCCATGAGAGCCCCTTTAATTTCAAAAACCCGGCTATCTCAAGACGTGCCAACAATATGTCCACCACAGCCTCAGGCAGATCATGCATCGTCTGCAAATCATAACGCGAAACCACCGCAATAGAACCCTGAGAAAAAATCGCCCGTAACACACTCTCAATCACTCTGGCTGATGGTCTATTCGCTTGCACAAAATTCTCCAGCACCCGTCGATCATCTTCACAAGCCAGCAGCTCACAATACGCCACCTCCCCATCCCGCCCCGCCCGGCCACTTTCCTGCATCCAACCCTCGGGAGATTTTGGCGCATGATAATGCACCACTGAACGGATATCCGGCATGTCCACACCCATGCCAAAAGCGATGGTTGCACAAATAACAGGGAACTCGTGATTCATGAAACCATCTTGCACCTCCGCCCGCCCCTCAGCATTCATGCCAGCATGATAGGATCGGGTTTGCACTCCCTGTTCGCAGAGGAAAGCCGCAATGTTTTCCACATCCTCGCGCCGGGTGGCATAGACCACAGCAGGCGTTCGGTCCTCTTGCTGCAACAATTCAAACAATCGCCCATTGCGTTGCCCTCCGCTGACCGGATGAATCCGGTAATGAAGATTCGCTCGATGAAAAGGGGTGCGCACTTCCTTCGATTTTTGAATCCGAAAAACTTTTCGCACCTCTCTCGCCACTTGTGTCGTCGCGGTCGCGGTCAAAGCCAGAATCGCAGCAGGATTCAAGCGACTTACTAATTTAGGTAGCCTTAAGTAAGCCGGACGAAAACTATGCCCCCACTCCGAAACACAATGCGCCTCGTCCACCGCCACCAGCTCGACCTCCACCTGTCGTAGTAATTTCATCAACTCCTCATCCGCCAGACCCTCTGGTGACACATAAAGCAACGCCAGTTCTCGCGCTTCTACTGCCTGCAAAACTCGCGCTCTTTCCTGCGGCGAACAAGAAGAATCCAATCGTGCCGCGGCCAATCCCCTCTCCAGCAACGCATCCACCTGATCCCGCATCAAAGCAATCAGTGGTGAGATCACCACCGTCAAAGCGCCATCCTCTCGAATCACGGCCGGATACTGATAACACAGCGACTTACCGCCCCCCGTCGGAAAAATCGCCAGAGTGTTCACCCCAGCCAACAATTGTCCAATCACCGCTTCCTGCCCTGGACGGAACTGCCCAAAGCCGAAGTGTGTTTGCAGAGCGACTGTATCGACCATCCCTACCTACCCGAACACCAAATTACAAATCACCACCGCCGCTATAATCCCCGCCGCATCAGCGCACAACCCCGCTGCCAAAGCATGCCGTGTTCGTCGAATCCCCACACTGCCAAAATACACCGCCAACACATAAAAAGTTGTCTCGGTCGAACCAAACATCGTCGCCGCCGTGTATTTCAGAGTATCGCCAATGCTCTCATTGGTCAAAATCTCCACCAACACCCCCTGACTACCACTGCCGCTGAGCGGACGCATCAGGGCCATCGGTACCAACTCAACGGGAAAGCTCACCAGATCCAAAAGCGGACGCAGCACGTTCTGCAAAACCAACAGCGCTCCCGAATCTCTGAAAATAGCCAGCGCCACCAGCATCGTCACTAAAAACGGCATGATGCGCACCGCCACCCCAAAACCCTCCTTCGCCCCTTCGACAAATTCCTCGTAAACCTTCACCCCGCGCACCCAGGCGTAAACGATGAAAAACAACCAGATGAAAGGAATGGCCGTCAGCGAAAAGGCAAACATCCAGCGCCGCCACCCCGGCATTTCACCCGCTACTTCAGCATGCTCAAGCGTCACTTTTTCTGCAGCCAACTGATCCAGGATTCCCTGCAAATGCAATTTATCGATCACCGCCTGATGAAAGTCCGGCATCGCCGCGATGCAGACAAAAAATCCCGTCGCCACCAACACCGCACACAAAATCAGCGCTCCCCACGGGCCTATTTTTCTCAAACCCTGGCCTCCATCTTTTTTCCCACCTTCCCCATCTTCCCCCGCCGCATCATCCGAAGCTCCCTTATCTCTAAACACCGGCATCTTTTCAAATAACTTCACCGAAATGATGGCGACCAAAGTCGATATCAAAGTCGCCCCAATCACCGTGCCCATGATCTGATAAGGATCCGGGATCCCCGCACTGCTCAGCAAGGCAATCGCCGTCACCGGAATCAAAGTCACCGAACTGGTATTGATCGCCAAAAAAGTACACATCGCATTGCTCGCCGTGCCTTTATGCGGATTCAAATCATCCAAATGCTGCATCGCCTTCAAGCCAAGCGGGGTCGCCGAGTTGCCCAGGCCCAACACATTGGCCGCCATGTTCATGATCATCGCCCCCATCGCCGGATGATCCGCCGGCACATCAGGGAACAACCACTTCATCACCGGACGCACCGCCCGCGCCACCAGATCGATCATGCCCGATTTTTCCGCCAACCGCATCACCCCCAACCAAATCATCATGATCGCCGCCAATGGCAAAGCGATATTCATCACCCCGATCCGCGCCATCGCAAAAGCCCCGTCGATAATTCCATCCTCACCACCAAAACGCCCTAACAAACCCGCTACGCAGATCCCGATGATTATCAAAGTAGCCCAGATGTAGTTAAGCATGAGGAGTCAGGGGTTAAAAGTCAGAAGCAATAATTCAGGAGGCAGGTCATCTCCTGCCCACCTTACGGTTACTTTCCTGTTTGAGAAACAATGGCAGTAAATTTTCTTCGATCCAAGCAAAACCTGCTTCCATTCCCTGATTCTGATAAATCACTCCGATCTCCGCCTCCACCACGGTTGGGTTGCCCAAAGAAGAAAGGAATTGATTGCAAGTCATGCGCGCCAGCATTTCACCATCCATCGCTCCTTTTAATTTCAGGATATAAGATCTCGCATACAAATCGAGTACCGTATCACCGATCCACGCCTCAGCACGAACCTGCGGATCACGCGCATTTCTTTTTTCTAGTTTTCCCATTCTATCTCCTTATTTCTTACTCCTGTCTCCCCCCCTTCAAAGCAACTCCATCTGCGCATCATTTCCACCCTCTTTTTCTTTTGCCACAAAACGCACCCCGCTGCCTATCAAACGCACCGCCTTGCCATCACCACGATGCCAGGCTTCGCGCAACAACTCAAAAAAAGCATCCCGTTGCACCACCTTCATCGCGCGTTGTGCCGTCGTCACACTGAAATCATCGAACTTCAACTTCACAAATCCCTCACGTATAAAACGCTCATGATGTCCCTTTTCGTAGTCCGCCACCAAGTCGTCCAATAAATCCACCAAGCGCAATTCGCCCTGCTCGACATCTTTCACATCTTCAGAAAAAGTCCGCTCATTGCTCACCGATTTGCGCTCCCGATCCGGGTTCACCTCCCGCTGATCCATGCCGCGACAGAGCTCGTGCAACTGTTGGCCAAATTTTCCAAACCGCTGATCCAATTCCACCAAGCTGCGCTGTTGCAAATCCCCACAGGTTTTCAAATCCAACCGATGAAGTTTTTCCGCCGTGCGCTTGCCCACTCCCCATATCTTTTCCACCGGCAAATCCTGCATAAATACCGCCACCTCATCCTTGTGAATCTCAAACTGACCGTCCGGCTTTTCCCAATCACTGGCGATCTTAGCCAAAAACTTGTTCGGCGCGATTCCCGCCGAAGCCGTCAACCGGGTCGCTTCCTTGATCCTTGCCCGCACCTCCGCTGCCACCGACCCACCCTCGGAATACAAATGACTCACATCCAGATAGGCTTCGTCCAATGACAAAGGCTCCACCAAATCCGTAAACTCCTCGAACACCCGTCGAATCAGCTGCGAGGTCTCACGATACAATTCAGAATTCACCGGCACCACCACCAGTTGGGGACATTTGCGCAGCGCCAGATAGGTAGGCATCGCCGAGTGACATCCAAACTTGCGTGCTTCGTAATTACAAGTCGTCAACACCCCACGATCCCGTCCACCCACCGCCAGAGGCCTGCCCGCTAATTCCGGGCGCTCGCGCATCTCGATCGCCGCATAAAAGCAATCCATATCGATGTGCAATATTTTCCTCTCCCGCTCCATAACTACAGCCTGTCACCTTCCCTCATCGCTGCACCGTATGCCGCCGAACCAAAACCTCCTCATCTTCCGTGCGCTTGATTCCACGGAATAAAAATACGATCACCAACAAAGCCGCCACCCCCAAAGATCCCGAATAGTAAAACAAGGTCGTTAAACTCCGCTCAGCCACCATACCCGCAATCAAACCACCAATCACCCGCGAACAGCCTCCAACCATCATCGTGTAAACGCCTTGAATCGAATTGCGGAACTCATTGCCCGCCAGCCGGTTGAAAAACATCACCGGCACCACATACAGCGCCAACGCCTCAATGCCATGCCCTACTTGAGTGATCAATACCACGCGAATATCTGGATAGACCGCCAGCAACAACATCCTCAGAGCCATAAAAAACAAGCCCGCCACCAAAATCCCCTTCAAGCGAATCAAGCGTTGCAGCCTCGGCATCATCAGGGTAAAACCGATTTCCAACACCACCCCGATGCTCAAGTACAAACCGATCTGCGACGACTTGATCCCGATCACCTCAGAATAATACAAAGAGATGTAACCGTAATAGGCTGTTGAAGCGGCAAAGGCCAATATCAAACCCAGAGATAAAAACCTCGCTTCCGGTGATACCAAAACCTTCAACGCCGCCACCGTAGGCAGCCCTTTCTTTTTCCCTCCTGACCCCTCTTCATCCTGCCCGTCTTTCCCATCTTCCCCACTAAGCTCGTCCACTTTTACTTTAGGTAGACGAAAACTATTGGCCATGCTCAACAGGCAAAAAGCCACCGCACACAATACAATCACCGATGTCGGGCAATCAAGAAATTCGATCAAACCATAAAGTAATACGCTCGGCACAATGAATCCCGTAGTGCCCCACACCCGCACCAGCGGATAGGACGATACCGGCTTGGCTTGTAAACGACACTGCTCCGCATAAGAAAAATAAAAACCATCCTGCAAAGGCAACATCGCCACAAATCCCATCCCGTAAAAAAGGAACAAAAGCAAAGTCAGCCACACCGGTGACGAAAAAAAGATCGCAGTCAAAACCACCGACGTCACCGTAAAGGCCACCGCCAGAATGCGTCGTGTATCGATCCGTTTGTCCGCCAACAGCGTGATCAAAGCCGGCGAAACCACCATCGCCACACTCATCAGCGCCCCCGACAGCCCCACATCAAATGCGGAAAAACCCTTGTCAGCTCTCAAATACACCGACATCAAAGGCACCAAACTGCCCATGATCGCGTAAGAAAAAAAATACTGTGCCTTGATTGCTCCCATTCCGTGCCTAGAGTCCACTCTCTACGAGATATTGCATGGATTTTTTCCGTGTGCGCTTATACAGTGACCAATCTATTTCCTTGCGAAATGCAACGCAGTGGTCACAGTAGAAGCCATCAAGGCGCCCTTAGCTCAGCTGGATAGAGCAACGGATTTCTAATCCGTAGGTCACAGGTTCGAGTCCTGTAGGGCGCGCCACTTAAATCCCTCTCAAATCCCCCAGATTTGACCTTGATCTCATTACGCTTCAAACTTACCGCACCTTTTTAACCACCCCACCCATGCAAACTCCTATAAAAAAGCTCTTAAGCCTCTCATTCCTGCTCGGCCTATTTACCCTCTGCACCCTCCGAGCCGCCGACCCTTTCACGATCGTAGTCCTGCCTGATACCCAGGGTTATTGTGATACCCGCCACAAACAAGCCGCACGCACCTGGAAAAACGGAGACCTCCGGCGTTATTTTTTCAAGCAGACTGAATGGACGCGTGACAACCAAAAACGCCTCAACATCTCTTTTTTAGTTCATGAAGGAGACATCGTTCAAACCGACTACCCGGAGGAATGGGCCATCGCAAAAAAAGCCATGTCCACGCTCGACGGCAAAGTCCCCTACTGCATGTGCCTCGGCAACCATGACATGGGTTATATAAAAACTGACGCAAACAAAAATTCCTACACCACCGCAGTCAACCGTGAGACTCACTTCAACGATTTTTTCCCACGCGAAAAATATGCCCAACGTTCGGAATTCGGCGGTACCTTTGATGGCAAGCGTCACGATAATTCGTGGTATCATTTCGAATCGGCCAGTATGAAGTTCATGATCGTCGCGCTCGAATGCAAACCC